>DAOUHX010000030.1:0-2468 GCA_034428395.1 Caldilineaceae bacterium | reverse complement strand
CTCAGTTTCATGCAGATTGCAGCCAAAGACTTTGCCCCCTACAATATACGCGCCAATGCCATCTGTCCCGGCATGGTCGATACGCCCCTCCAGCGGCGTATCCATAAGTTTTCGACCGCAAACCTGCCGGAAGACGAGAGACCGACCTACGAAGAATGGTATACCGAGAAGATCGGCCGATTGGCTGTATTGGGAAAAATGACCTCCCCGGAGGAGATTGCAGCCACGGTCGTCTTTCTCGCCTCCGATCTCGCCCGCACTATCACCGGCCAGGCTGTCAATGTCGACAGCGGCTGGGTCATGCACTGGTAGCTTCTTTCTATATTCACATGGGGTGACGCTATGACCGAGACCAACGGAACCAAGCAGAACGGGGCCGAGATGGACGCCGAACACTGGCTTCAGGCCTACGAGCAGATGGTCAGAATTCGATCGTTCGAGGAGGCAGCCAACGAACTCTACACCAGCGCGCGGATGCCGGGCATCGCCCACCTCTACATCGGTGAGGAAGCAATCGCCGTAGGGATGTGCGAAGCCTTGCGTCAGGATGACTACATCACAAGCACCCACCGGGGACATGGCCACTGCCTCGCCAAAGGCGCTGCATTGGACCGCATGTTCGCTGAACTCCTCGGCAAGGAGGCTGGCTACTGCCGCGGTAAAGGTGGCTCCATGCACATCGCCGATCAGGAAACCGGCAACCTGGGAGCGAATGGTATAGTCGGCGGCAGCGCAGGAATCGCCACAGGGGCAGGCATGTCGATTAAGTTGCGCGGGACCGATCAGGTGGCCGTCTGTTTCTTCGGCGACGGCGCGCTCGGACAGGGCCTCCTGTACGAGTCGATGAACATGGCCCAACTCTGGAAGCTGCCGGTCATCTACGTGTGCGAGAACAACCAATATGGCGAGTATACGCACAACTCCAAGACTGCTGCCGGTTCCATGATCGGGCGCGCAACCGGCTTTGGTGTCCACGCGCAGGGCATTGACGGCCAGGACATCCGCACAGTTTACTCCACCGCCCGCTTAGTGGTCGACAGGGCGCGTAAGGGCGGCGGCCCCGCTTTCCTCGTCTGTGACACCTATCGCTTCCGCGGCCACCACGTCGGTGATATCGACCGGCCATACCGCACGCGTGAGGAAGAGGAGGAGTGGGCCAAGCGGGATCCCTTGAAGATCCTTGAGGACTGGCTGACGAAGACCCAGCAAGCTGATGCGTCCGTATTTGAGCGCATCCAACAGGACGTCCAGACCGCCGTCGACGAAGCGGTAAACTTTGCCCTTGAAGCGCCCTTCCCAGATGAAAGCGAGGTGGAGCGGCATGTCTACGCTTAAGAACGGAGTTGTATGCAGTCCGGCTATACACGCACCCGGTGAGCGTGAAATCACATTCGGCCAGGCAATTCGCGAGGCCGTCGCCGAAGAAATGGCCCGCGACGATCGCATATTCGTTATCGGCGAAGATGTCGCCGAAGCCGGGTCGGTCTTTAAGGTGCTCGTCGGCCTGCTCGACGAATTCGGCTACGAACGGGTCATCGACTCGCCCATTTCCGAAGCAGGCATCGCCGGAATCGGTGTCGGCGCCGCCATCACCGGCATGCGCCCAATCGTAGACATCATGTTCGGCGACTTCACCACCCTGGTGATGGACCAAATGATCAATCAGGCGGCCAAGACCCATTACATGTCCGGTGGCAAGCTGACCGTACCCATGGTTCTGCGCACCACCCTCGGCGCCAGCCGCCGCTCCGCCGCACAGCACAGCCAGTCGCTCCACGCGCTCTTCAGCCACATCCCCGGCCTCAAAGTGGCTGTCCCAGCCACGCCTTATGACGCCAAAGGTCTGATGAAGAGCGCTATCCGCGACGACAATCCTGTCGTAGTCTTTGAAGACAAGATGCTCTACCAACAGAAGGGGCCCGTTCCAGAAGAGGAATACGTACTCCCCTTGGGCCAGGCAGACGTGAAGCGCACCGGCGAGGACATCACAATCGTCGCCACCAGCTCGATGGTCTACGCGGCGCTCGAGGCGGTCGATAAGCTCGCTGAGGCCGGCATCAGCGCCGAACTGGTCGACCCGCGCACGACCACGCCCCTTGACGCTGAAACACTTATCCAATCAGCTCGCAAGACCAGCCGCGCGCTCGTGGTCGACGAAGGCTACCAACAGTATGGCGTTACAGGTGAGCTGGCTTCAGTCATAGCCGACGGTGCGTTCTACTACCTCGACGCGCCTGTCAAACGCATCGGCGCGATGGATGTGCCTGTGCCATTCTCGCCTGCAATGGAGGACATGACGATCCCAAGTGCCGAATTTGTCTTCGAAACCGCAAAGGCCATGTGCGGCTGACACCTACCAGATCCGCGCGAGTTGACCTCCGAAAGGGGAAAAACATGCCCAAAGAAGTAATTATGCCGGCATTGGGAATGGCGCAAGACGAAGGTGTCCTGCTGCGCTGGTTGAAACG
>DAOUHX010000029.1:0-8182 GCA_034428395.1 Caldilineaceae bacterium | reverse complement strand
CCGTGGTTGCCGGCCACAGCGGCGTGCAACTGGAGCCGGAGATTCAGAAGATCGGAGAATGGTAGCCCTTATGACTTTCAAACCTGTGCGGGTCGGCGTCCTTTTCGGGGGCAAGAGCGGGGAGCACGAAATATCCCTGCTGAGCGCGCAGACCGTCATCCGCGCGCTGGATGAGGCCGGTTACGAGACGGTGCGCCTCGGCATCACAAAGTCGGGCGAATGGCTCACCGGCGGCGACCCCCTGGCGCAGCTGACGAAGCGACGAAACGGCAAGGGGAGCGGCGAAGCGGCCCATTTTGCGCTTGCCGCCGCCCGCTCCACCCAGTTCCAGCTGCTGGAGCAGAACAACCGCATACCGGCCGTGGACCTGATCTTCCCCGTACTGCACGGCCCCTTCGGCGAAGATGGGACCGTGCAGGGGCTGCTGGAGCTGGCCGAACTGCCCTATGTTGGCTGCGGCGTGCTCGCCAGCGCGGTGGCGATGGACAAGATTTCGGCGAAGGCGGTGTTTGCCGCGGCCGGCATCCCCCAGGTCGCCTATCGTCCCCTGCTGCGCCGCAAGTGGGCGCATGACAGGGAGAAGGTACTGGACGAGCTCGAGTCGGCGTTGGCCTATCCGCTCTTTGTCAAGCCCGCCAATCTGGGCAGCAGCGTCGGTGTCAGCAAGGTCCGCGACCGGGACGGGATGGCGCGCGCCATCGCGCTGGCCTGCCGCTACGACCGTAAAGTGCTGATCGAAGCCGGCGTGCAGGATGCGCGTGAGCTGGAGGTCAGCGTCCTCGGCAATGACGAGCCGCGCACGAGCATTGTCGGCGAAGTGATACCGGCCAATGAGTTCTACGACTACGAGGCCAAATACCTGGACAAGGGCAGCCGGCTTCTGATCCCGGCCGACATTTCAGCGGCGCTGGCCGGCGAGGTCCGCCAACTGGCCGCGCGCGCGTTCCAGGCGTTGGACGGAGCGGGACTGGCGCGGGTAGACTTTTTGTTGAGCGGCGACGGCCAGCTGTTTCTCAACGAAGTGAACACCATGCCCGGTTTCACAGACAGCAGCATGTATCCTAAACTTTGGGAAGCAAGCGGTGTTTCCCTGACGGAACTGGTGCGCCGCCTGGTTGAAATGGCGCTGGAGCGGCAGGCCGACCGGCAGCAGAACCGGATTCATCGCTGAAGATTCATTCCATATTTTTCAGAGCGGCGCAATGCTATCCGCCTTGAAATCAGGCAGCAGGCAAAAACGAAAGTCGAGGGCGGCACAGAAGGCGGTGTCACCCGAACGTGTGCGGCGTAGGCGGCAGGAGCAGACGCGTCGCCGGTTGGGCGCGGCCTTTCGTGCAACGCGGGCCTTTTTCGCGCGCAGCGGAGGTCTGGCGGCGGACTTCGTCTGGCGCCGCGGACAGCGCGCGACCTCGCGCCGCCGCGCCGCGCCGTCACAGGGGAGCATTCAACCCTATCGCGGAGGGGCGCGCGCGACGGCTTGGCCCGGATTTTCGGGTTTCACTCCGGCCAAAGGCATCAGCCTGCTGCTGCTGGCTGCCGTCGCTGCCGCGCTCTACTGGATGCTCGCCGGCGAAAGTTTCTTCATCTATCGCGAAGATGTGCGTTTTGACGGCGCCCGCTACCTGACGCATGAAGAGCTGTTCGACGCCTGCGAAATAGAGAGTTGGAGCATCTTCTGGCTGGATCCGGCCGAGATTCAGGCAAACCTGCTGGCCTATCCCTATGTGGCCGACGCGCAGGTCACGGTACGCTGGCCGGCACGGGTTGACGTGCGCGTTGAGGAGGTACGCCCCGTGGCCCTGTGGGCGACCGATGAACAGCAGTACTGGTTGCTGGAAGGCGGCCTGGCGCTGGCGCCGAGAGAGACGGACCTGCAGCCGATGTTGCGCATCATCGACCCCTCAGCCGAGGCGCGGATTGCAAACGTGGACGGGGAACTGTTGATCGATAGACGGGTAATGACCACCGCCATGGTTTTGTCAGATCGTCTTTCCTTCGTAAATGAGTTCTGGTACAATTCTCTTTACGGCCTTAATTTCGGCCTGCCGTCAACCCAGGCGTGGGTCCATTGGGGCGATGGCCGCAACTTTGATGAGAAATGGGCAGCCTTGCAGGGACTGATGCCCGAGTTGACAACGGCTCGGGACGAGGCGTTCACTCTCAATGTCATGACGCCAAACCGGCCTTTCACGCGCCGCTACGAGGACACCGAGTCTGAACAGTAGAGAGAGAACAGCCTGAACACCTCTTGAGAAAATTTCAGTGGCCAAAGAGATTATTGCTGCCGTCGATGTAGGAACGACGAAGATTTGCGCGCTGGTGGGCACTGTCACGCATGACAGCCTGGGCAATCTGGCTATCAAAGTTTTGGGCGGCGGCGTTACGCCGAGCCGGGGATTGCGCCGCGGCGTTGTCATGGATGTACCGGAAGTCACGACCGCGATCGGTGAGGCGTTGGAGACAGCCGAACAGGAGTCCGGCGTCCAGATCACCAGCACCTACCTTGGCATCGCCGGCAACCACATCGCGACGGCAAACAGCGCCGGCATTAGCCCGATAGACGGCCGTCATGGCGTCACCGGCACCGACATGCAGCGTGCGCTGGAGGGCGCGCGTGCCGTTCAGATCGCCGCCAACAGGCAGATCATCCACGTGATCGCACGGCACTGGAAGGTGGATGACCAGGAGAACATCCAGCAGCCGCTCGGCATTCTCGGCAGCCGGCTGGAGGTGGACGCGCACATCGTTACCGGCACCATCAACGCGATCAACAATCTGGCGCAGTGTGTGCTGGCGCACGGCATCGACATCGATGAACTGGTCTTGGAGCCGCTCGCGAGCGGCGAGGCCGTGCTGACCGCGGACGAGCGGCAAATGGGCGTGGTGATGGCAGACCTGGGCGGCGGCACCACCGATCTGGCGCTTTTCCGCGGCAATGGTCTGTGGCATACCGAAGTGCTTGATGTAGGCGGGAGCCACATGACGAACGACGTGGCCATCGGGCTGCGCGCGCCATTCGAAGTGGCCGAGGAACTGAAGCTGCGCTACGGCCACCTGCAGCCGGAACGCATCGCCGAAGACGAGCAGGTTTGGGCCACCGTCTTTGGCGACAAACCGGAGCGGACCTTCAGCCGGCGGTTTATCAGCCAGATTCTGCAGGCCCGGGCCGAAGAGACCGCCGAAATTATCCAGGGCCGGATCGCCAAGAGCAGCTACGGCCACATGGTGCCGGCCGGGCTTGTCCTCACCGGCGGCGCCAGCCAGCTCCCCGGCGCTGTGGAGCTTTTCCGTCGAGTCCTGCGCATGCCGGTGCGGATCGGCAGCCCGGTCGACCATCCGGCAGTCCACGGACTGAGCAGAGAACTGCAATCTCCGGCCTACGCCACCGCAGTCGGCCTCCTGCTCTGGGCGCTCTACGAAGATGCGCGCGCCATCCACTATCCTATGCAGAGAACGATCTCCGCCAATGGGCAGTTCATGGACCGCGTTGGCGGGTGGCTGAGGAGCCTTCTGCCCGATTGAGGGGACGGCTCGTGCGAGTCAACGCTGCCCGCTCCGGTCTGCGCTGTCCGGGTCGGGCGGTCGCCAAACACAGGTCTACTTCTCAATTCTTGCGCTGGCTCAAACGCGGCCCGTGCCCGTGCCCACTTCCGGCGTAGACGGATCGTAGGCAAGTTGCCCAGAAATTAAGCAAATCGTTTCGGCGGCGATTCGCGCCGGCAGGATCGGGTGCGCGCCGGCGCGACTGACGGAACCATGACGGGAACAGGCGCGTCTTTGCGGTTGCCACTTTGCGCCGCGTGGCGGGCACGGCGGCTCAGAGCGTGTATAGCGTAGATGAATCGTAGGTATATAGTCCAGAACAGGTCGCGCATCGGTCGGGGACAGCCAGGATCGACAGGGCGTCGAATTCCAGAGTAAACGGGCGGAAATCAACGCATGCGCGCTGCCCGCCGGATGGCATGACACTTTTTGGGCAACTTTGCAAACCGATTGACGTGTAGTACCATTGAATTTCCTACAGCGTCGATCCAAGAACGACAGGTATTGGGAATGTAGCGTCGGGTGCAGTTGCTGATAGCGACTCTCTTGAATGTCTGCCGGCGGTCCTAAGGAGAATCAATCGATGACGAGACGGAGCAGCACGTCACAGTTCGTAGACAATTTTGCCCAGATAAAGGTTGTCGGAGTCGGTGGCGGCGGACAGAATGCAGTCAATCGCATGATTGAGGCAGACGTTCAGGGCGTAGAGTTCATCGCGGTCAATACCGATTCGCAGGCCTTGATACTTTCCAACGCGCCGCAACGCATACGGATCGGAGAGAAGCTGACAAAGGGATTGGGTTCGGGAGGAAAGCCGGAAATCGGCCTGCGGGCAGCGGAGGAGAGCCGCGAGGAGATCGAGCAGCTGTTCGAGGGCGCGGATATGGTATTCGTCACCGCCGGTCTGGGCGGCGGCACGGGATCCGGCGCTACCCCGGTCATATCCTCGATCGCACGCGATTCGGGCGCCCTGACGATCGGCGTGGTCACAAAGCCGTTCACCTTCGAAGGTACGCAGCGCCGCCGAATCGCCGAAAGTACGATAGGCCGCCTGCGCGATGCGGTGGATACGCTCATCACCGTTCCCAATGACCGGTTGCTGCAAATTGCCGACAGCAAGATGTCGATCCGTGACTCATTCGTCGTCGCCGATGATGTGCTGCGGCAGGGCATTCAGGGCATCAGTGAACTGATCACGGTGCCGGGTCTGATCAATCTGGACTTTGCCGACGTGCGGGCGATTATGCTGGACGGCGGCGCCGCGCTGATGTCGATCGGCCGCGCCAGCGGCGAGAACCGGGCGCAGGAGGCCGCGCAACAGGCGATTCAGAGTTCGTTGCTGGATATTTCCATCGAGGGCGCGCAGGGCATCCTCTTCAACGTGAAGGGCGGCGACAACCTGGGCTTGAATGAGGTCAGTGAAGCTGCCGAGCTGATCCGGGCCAACGCGCATCCGGAAGCGAACATCATCTTCGGCGCTGTCATCGACGAAAACATGAAGGACGAAATCCACATGACAGTGATCGCCACCGGTTTCGACAAGGACCGGCGGCCCGAGCAGTCCTCCTCCTCGACCAGGCAGCCTGCGCAAAGCGGCACGCGCCCGAGCAGCTTTTCACAGCCATCTCAGCAGCCGTCGCAGCCGTCGCAGCCGCCGCCGAAACCCAAGGAGCCGATCGACTTCCCGGTCCGTTCCTTCGATCGCGAAGACCTGGACATTCCGGCATTTCTGCGCCGGGCGAGGAACAACAACGGGCAGTAGCCCCAACGTACCAAGAGAATCAAATACAGCCCGTGCGGCCAGTCCTGTGCCGCCGGGCTCTTTCTTTTCTGCCGGTAGTTCCCTCCGCCTGGCGGACGAAACGCTGCTACCACTGGTAGGATCAGCGTTCGCCGCCGACCGTTTTTGGTGTCATTCTGTGGGTCCTCACTGATACACGAAACCATTGCCCGAATTGCGAAAACGCGTTTGGAGATCGATCTGGATTGTGGTAGATTGGTGCCCGATACCTGCAAATTGCCTTTGGGCAGAAACGCAAGCGCGGTATACTACATATTGTGCCCCTTGGCTTGATCAAATACAGTATGTAGACGAAGAAATCTTGTTATAGTAGAAAGTGCTTGCCCAACTGTAGCGCGGACCACCAGTCTGAACCGCTCCACAGTTCACGAAAAAAGACCGGCCCAACTGCGACTCCTGTTCGATAGGATGCGGGTCAAGTTGACCGATCAGGAGACGGTAGATGCAATGCCCCCATTGCGGATACGATCACCACAAGGTGATCGACTCACGCGAGCGAGAGGATGCTATCCGCCGCCGCCGCCAGTGCACGAGTTGCCAACAGCGATTCACGACCTATGAGCACGTTGCGCCCAGCCTGCTCGTTTCCAAACGGGACGGCCACCGCGAGCCGTTTGACCGGCAAAAACTGCTGGCAGGCATCCGCGTCGCCGCGGTGAAACGCCCGGTCAGCAGCGAGCGCATGGAGAGCATCGCCAACCACGTCGAAGACAGGATCCAGCGTTTGGGACGCGCCGAGGTATCAAGCGAACTGATCGGAAATCTTGTACTGGACCAACTGGCGGACGTAGATCAGGTCGCTTATATCCGTTTCGCCAGCGTCTGTCTCGATTTTGGCGATTTGAGTGAAATCCGATCTGAGATCGACCGGCTGATGGGGCGCAGCGGCCAGGAGGCTGAATGCTGAGCGGCCTCTCCAAACGCAGAGAGAAACCCGCCGGCCAGGCGGCGCGCGTATACCTGCACGGAATGGCGCGGCCGGTACGATAGCAGGATCTCAACGACCGATGGCTGCTGTCCGGCCGTTTCGGAAAAATAAAGAACGACCATAAATGAGAAATTGGCAAGGAGACCCTCCCCATGTCCGCCCGCGAATCCACCGTCACCCACAACGGCGCCAACTCAAAGGAGGCCTTCACGACCTTCGAAGTCGTCAAGGGTGAGAAGCGCAGGGTCTCCGGCCCGGCCTACGTGGATGACGGCGCAATCCAGCTTAGCGAGAACAGCCTCAAGGTGCTGGAGCGCCGCTACCTGCGGCGGGACATCAACGGCGAGCTTCTGGAGACGGCGGCGGGCATGTTTTACCGCATCGCCAGCCACATCGCGGCGGTCGAAAAGGAGCACGGCGGCGACGTGGAGGGGACGACGAAGGTCTTCTACGATCTTCTGACCGAGCTGCGTTTCTTCCCCAACAGCCCGACCTTCACCGGCGCGGGCACGCCGCTCGGCCAGCTGGCCGCCTGCTTCGTACTGCCGATCGAAGACGACATGGGGCGGGCGGACGACGGCATCTTCAGCACGCTGCGGGTGGCGGCGCTGATCCAACAGACGGGCGGCGGCAACGGCTTCAGCTTCAGCCGCCTGCGCCCGCAGAAGGATATCGTCCACACGTCGGCCGGGCGCGCGACCGGGCCGGTCGGCTTTTTGCGCGTCTACGACCAGGCTTTCGGCGAAATCGCGCAGGGCGGAACGCGGCGCGGCGCCAACATGGGCGTGCTGCGCGTCGATCACCCCGATATTGAGGAGTTCATCCGCTGCAAGGCCGAAGAGGGCGCGATCACCAATTTCAACATTTCGGTCGCGCTCACCGACGAGTTCATGCAGGCGGTCAAGGATGACAGCGACTTCGACCTGCGCAACCCGCGCGACGGCTCGGTCTCCAGGACGGTTCGGGCGCGCGAACTGTTCGCCACCATCATCAAGTACGCTCACCACAACGGCGAACCGGGCGCGCTCTTCATCGACGCGGCCAACCGCAGCAACCCCGTCCCGCACCTGTACGAGCTAGAGGCGACCAACCCGTGCGGCGAACAGTGGCTGGGGCCGTATGAGAACTGCTGCCTCGGCTCGATCAACCTGGGCGCGCACGTAACGACGGACGGCGCCGGCGCGGCCGCGGTCGACTGGGAGGCGCTGCGGCGTACGGTGCGCGAGGGCACGCATTTCCTCGACAACGTGGTCAGCGCCAACGCCTATCTGCCGGCGGTCCCGGTGGTGAAGGAGGCGGCGCTCAAGGCGAGGCGCATCGGGCTGGGCATCATGGGCCTGGGCGACCTGATGTACAAGCTGGGCATCGGCTACGGCAGCGAAGCGGGGCAGGAGTTTGCGGCGCAGGTGATGGAGTTCGTGCGCTATCACTGCATGCAGAAGAGCATTGAGCTGGCGCACGCACGCGCGCCGTTCCAGGCATTCGAAGGCAGCATCTACGATAACACGCTGGAGGGCGGGATGCGCTGGCAGCATCCGCAGCCGCTCGCCCCTTACCGCCGCAATTGGGGCCGCCCCGCGCTCGATTGGGACCGGATCAGCGACGGCATCCGCCGCAGCGGGATCCGCAATGCCGCGCAGACGACGGTCGCGCCGACCGGCACGATATCGACGGTGAGCGGCTGCGAGGGCTACGGCTGCGAGCCGGTCTTCGCGCTGGGGTACGTGCGCCACTTCAAGGACGGCGACGAGGATGTGGAGCTGCTCTACACGAGCCCTCTTTTTGAGGAGGCGCTCGAAAGGCTGGACCTCAGCCCCGCGCAGGCGGATGAGATCCGGCAGCAGGTGGCCGAGACCGGCTCCTGTCAGCAGATCGAAGAGCTGCCGCCGCGCATCCGCGACACCTTCGTC
>DAOUHX010000028.1:0-3328 GCA_034428395.1 Caldilineaceae bacterium | reverse complement strand
GTGGACCAGCCGCCCCGAGACGCGCAGACTCAGATAGGTGAGGCCGAAGATGATGGCGAAAAGCACCCAGGCCAGCGCGCTGGCGTAGCCCATCTGCAGATAGCTCCAGCCGTGGCGATAGAGATAGAGCACGTACATGAGGGTTGCGTTGACGGGGCCGCCGCTGGTGATGATGAAGACGCTGGTGAAGACCTGAAAGGAGCCGATAATGCCGATCATAAACATGAAGAGCAGGGCGGGCGACGTCATCGGGACGGTTACGGCCCACAGCCGCTGCCAGGCATTGGCGCCGTCGATCTTGGCGGCGTCGTAGAGCGCGGTGGGCACGCCCTGCAGCGCGGCGAGGTAGACGATCATGCCTCCGCCGCTCACCCACAGGTTCATAATGATGAAGGTGCGCAGCGCCCAGTCGGGGCTGCCGAACCAGTTCGGCCCGTTTATTTTGACCATCTTCAGCAGCAGGTTGACGAGCCCGGTATCGACGTTGAAGAGATAGGAAAAGAGGTAAGCCGAGGCCACGATCGGCACCACGGCCGGCACATAGTAGACTGTGCGCCAGGCTGACAGGCCAAGTACTTGCTGATTGAGCATAAGCGCCAGCGCGTAGCCGAGGACGACCTGAAGCGGCACCGATACCAGACTGTAAACGGCGGTATTCTGGAGCGACTTCCACATCAACGGGTCCTCAATCAGCGCGGCATAGTTGTCCAGGCCGACGGGGACGGGCGGTTGCAGAATGTTGTACTGGGTGAAGGAGAGCCAGAGGGAGTAGGCGAGCGGGCCGGCGACGAAGATCAGGAAACCGGCCAGATAGGGAATCAGCGCGGCGTATCCGAACAGCATCTCTTGGCGCAGCAGCTTACTCCGCCACGAGGCGCGCCACGGGTTGTAGAGTGTGAGCAAGGCGCGATCCTTTAATGGATGAATCGCAACTCGTGGATAACGGCGAGCAATCTGTCCCCGTTATCCACGAGCCAGCGGCCACGATCAGGATTTGGCAAGTTGGGCGTCGATCAGCGCTTTGGCGTCGTCCATCGCTTGCTGGGCAGTCTTCTCGCCGACAAGCACGGCCTCGATCTCCGTCTTCACCGTGTTATCGACGAAACCGGCATGGCGGCCGCGCGTGCCCGGCGCGAGCGCAAAGCCCTCGGTGGAGCGCATGTCCTCGGAGAACGCGGCGTAGCGAGAGAGGTAGACCTTCATCGCTTCGACGATGTGGGGGTCTTCCTCGACCAGGCTCAGATGGGCGCCCGAGTTGTAGGCCGGCAGATTCAGCCACGTCAGGTAGAGCTTCTGGGTGAAGTCCCAGTCGGTGGTGAAGGTGATGGCGATGTCCGCGGCGAGGTCGGCATGGTCGGACTCGGGATTAGCGGTCACCATATCGGCCATGATCAGATTCCGACGCGCCTTGAAGCTGGGCAGCTGCGGAAGATGGAACATGCGCCAGTTGAACCCGGTCTGCTCGGGCGACTGGAAGCAGTTGTAGCAGAGCCAGGAGTACTGGACAACGCCCTTCTGCGCCCGCCAGACCCCTTCCTTGAAGGCCTGCGCCGCGCCCAGGTCCGGCGCTACTTCAAACTTGATGACCCAGTCGGTGTAGGCCTCGACCGCTTCGACCACCTCGGGCGAGTTGAGGAGGCACTCGGTCTCGTCGAACTCATAGGAGTCGAAGAAGTCGCCGCCGTTCTCGAAGAGGCTCTGCTGATTGACCGAGCCCCAGGTCCCGGCGCTGCCGTAGATCTCGATTTCGCCGGTGGCCGAGCGCTTGGTGCAGGCCTCAAAGTTCTCGGTCAGCTTCTCGTAGCTGAAGTTGTCGAACGCGTCGGTGCCCCAGAACGGCCACTCGTGCGGAACGTCGAAGCCCTCCGCCTCGATCAGATCGAGGTTGACGGCGAAGCCGAGCGGGAAGTTGAGGAACATCGGCAGCCCGAAGATGTCGCCCTTGAAGGCGAGGCTGTCGAGGTCGAGGGCCCAGAGGGCCGGGTCGATGTCATTGCGCTCCATCGCCGGCGCCAGCGGCTGGAGCAGGCCCGCGGTATAGAAGGGGCCCACCTTGAGGATCGAGGTCATCATGACGTCGGGCGCGACGCCGCCGGCGAACTGCGTCAGCAGCTTGTCGAAATACTCGCCCCAGGTCGCCGATTCTTCGGTGATGCTGACGTTGTGCTTCTCTTCGATCAGGGGGATGCTGGGCGTGATCAGCTCGCCCCACCAGTGGCTCAGCCGCAACTCGACGGACTCATCCATCGGCGCCTCGGCCATTTCGCCTCCGGTTGCGGTGTCGGCCGCCGGCACTGCGCACGCGGCCAGTGCGGCCCCCGCGGCGCCCAGCGCCGAAAGCTGAAGAAAGCGGCGCCTGCTCAAAGTCCTCTTCTCTTCCATGATTTCTCTCCTTACGCACCTGTGGTGCTTGAAACAGAACGGTACCTTGACATCACAAGCTGGAACGGTTGTCGGTCGTGGCCGACCATGCGGTCACCGTGGGACCTCCGACATCCGGAAACGGGGGCAACCTTGTTTTCACGTCGCGCAGTCACTATACGCGGCCTCTTTGACTTTGAGAATGGGCGGCTCCATTATATAAAGATTGCTGGAGTCCGTCAATGCGCTTTTTTCCAGTTCCTCCGGCGCCTTTTGACCGGCCCGGAGGCGCTACGAACTTTGCGGCGAACCGCCGGAGTTGGGCGCATGTTGCACTCAATAAAAGGAGCGTGCCGCAATGTCTTCGAATTCCGGCATCCAGGTCGATCCGCAGCAGATATTGGACGACGGCTACATCGTCGTGCGCAACGTCATTCCGCCCGGCCGCTTGGCCGGACTGCGAGCCAGCTTCGAGGTTCTGGTCGAACGGCAGAAGGCGATTTGGGAGGAGGAACGCCGTCGCGACAATCTGCCCGGCAGCGTGTGGGAGACCGCGCCGCAGCCGCGGCTGTTCTTCAACAACAACGTGGACGAGGCGACGGCCGACACGGTCGCGTTTTGCCTGCACGAGAACACGCTGGGCGTCAGCAGGCAGCTGATGCGCGCGCCGGAGGTCGGCCTGCACGCGCTGATGCTGATGTGCAGCCCGGTACGCGATCACGGGCCGGCGCGTTGGCACCGCGACACCGGCCCGGACACTGACGCGCCGCTGCAGGGACTGCACTACGACATGATGGAAAACGGCCCCGGTTACGTGCAGTGGAACATTCCTCTCTACGACGATGACGTGCTGTGGGTGGTCCCCGGCAGCCATCGCCGCGCCAATACCGAGGCCGAGAACCTACAGCTGGAGAAAGACGACCGCGCGCCGCTGCCGGGCGGCATACCGGTGAAGCTGCGGGCCGGC
>DAOUHX010000027.1:0-11597 GCA_034428395.1 Caldilineaceae bacterium | reverse complement strand
TCAGCGCCCTGCAACAGGCCGGCCCCCAGGAAAGCCGGCGCCCCCAACAGAAAACTGTAGCGGGTCGCCGCCTCGCGGCGCAAGCCCTGGGCCAGACCCGCGGCAATGGTCACGCCGCTGCGGCTGACGCCCGGCGCCAGTGCGATCGCTTGCGCCAGCCCGATCAGGAAAGATTGCCGCAACGACATCGCCGCCAGGAACATGCGCTGTCCTGCATTGCGGCTAATCCATTCGCTGCCGGCCAGCAGCAGCGCCGTCAGCGCCAGGAAACCGGCGGCTGCCTGCGGCGTATGATAAAGCCGTTCCAACGAATCCTTAAAAAGCAGGCCGGTGACGGCAGCCGGGGCCGATCCCGCTAGTATAAACCAACCCAGGCGGGCGTTCAAATCCGCCAGCGAGCGGACCCTGATGCTGCGCAGCGTCGCCAGAATGATGGCGCCAAAATCCCGCCCGAACACCGCCACGATCGACAGCAGCGTCCCCAGGTGGACGACCGCGTCAAAGAGTAGAGATGAAGACGACCAGCCGAACAGCCAGGGTACGATCACCAGGTGGCCGCTGCTGCTGACCGGCAAGAACTCGCTGGCGCCCTGCACCAGACCCAAAACGAACGCCTTGAATAGCTCAGACATGTAGCCGCAACGATGTCCTTGCGAGCGTCGGCGCTGGAGAGACTTACCGCTCTCTCCGCTTCACGCTCTCCTCGTTATTGGGCCGGCCCGTCACGGCGCCGACGGCAGCGCCTCCGCCCTGCGCCGGCGCTGTTCGTGCCGCACCCGCTGATCGGTGATGCGATAGCCCTGTAGAAATCCGGCCATAAAGGATGCAAATGTGCCGCGACCAATCTCCGCCCGGATCTGCGCCATCAGCCGTTGCATAAAGTGCAGATTGTGGATCGTCGCCAGGCGCAGGCCGCTGATCTCGCCGCTGATGAAGAGATGACGCAGGTAGGCGCGGCTGAATGTGCGGCACGTATAGCAGCTGCACTCCTCCTGGATTGGACGGCTGTCCTCGGCGAAACGGGCGTTGCGAATGTTGAACCGGCCCCCAAAGGTCAGCAACGCGCCGTTGCGCGCGATGCGGGTCGGCAGTACGCAGTCGAACAGGTCAACCCCGCGCGCGACCGACTCCAGAATATCCTCGGGCGCGCCCACGCCCATCAGATAGCGCGGTCTGTCAACCGGCAGGTGCCCGCAGGTCGCGTCGAGCGTGGCGTACATCTGCTCCTTCGTCTCGCCGACAGCCAGCCCGCCGATCGCGTAACCGGCAAAGTCGAGGCCGGTCAGAATCCGGGCGCTCGCCGCCCGCAGCTCCGGGTAGATGCCACCCTGCACGATGCCGAACAGCGCCTGGTCCGGCCGTGAATGGGCCGCCTTGCAACGTTCAGCCCAGGCGTGTGTGCGGGAAAGCGCCTGCGCCAAGTAGTCGGCGTCCAGCGGATCGGCACACTCGTCCAGCACCATCGCGATGTCCGCGCCCAGCCGCTCTTCGATCTCGATCACCCGTTCCGGCGTAAAGCGATGGGTTGAGCCGTCAATGTGGCTGCGAAACGTGACGCCGTCCGCGTCCAGGCTGCGGCGGTGCGCCAGGCTAAACACCTGGTACCCGCCGGAATCGGTCAGGATCGGGCCGTCCCAGCCCATGAAGCTGTGCAAACCCCCCAGCCGCTCGATCAGTTCGTGGCCGGGACGCAGATAGAGATGATAGGTGTTCGCCAGCAGAAGAGAGGTGTTCAGCTCCGAAAGGTCGCGCGGTTCGAGGGTTTTGACATTGGCGGCCGTTCCCACCGGCGCGAAGGCCGGCATCTCCACCGGTCCGTGGGGCGTGCGCAGCGTGGAACTGCGCGCGTTCCCATCTGTACTGTGAATCTGAAACGCGAACGGTGCGTTCACCTCAGCCTCGCGACGGGTCGGCACAAAAAAGCAGGAAAAAGCTATCGCATTTTTCCTGCTTTGTCAAAAAAACTGCGTATCGGCTGCGCCCAACTGGAGGGACTCGACTTTGGCGGCGTTGCCACTGCGAAACTGCTCAACGACGAAAAGAGTTTGCGTTCACGAACCTTGCCGGCGCAGGCGGGCCACTTCGGCCCTCAGCGCCTCCAACGCCTCCTCGGCGGAATCGGCGCGCTGTGCTTCCGCGTCGGCGCGCTGCGCTTCCGTATCGGCGCGTTCTTCCGCCTTCTCGGCCTTGATCTCAGCGACCTGCAGATCAGGCATGACATATCCCGCATACACCGCGTCGCGCGCCATCTCAGCATGCGCCGGCTGGCGCAGCAGGTCCTCGCGGCGAAACTGAAAGCCGGGCAACACCTGGGAGCGTATAACCCCTTCCGCGTCCGGCCCGATCTCGTCGTAATTCCCGGCCGCGCCGAGAAGGTAAAAGTGCATGTTCCGGTCCTTGGCGTCCAGAATGAAATACTCCCTCACCCCGGCGCGGGCATACCCTTCCCTTTTCTCTTCCGTGTCCCGCCGCACCTCCGCCGTTGTCGAATCGGACAGCTCCTCCACGATCATGTCGCAGACCCCGGCGTAGGAATGCTCCTCTGTATCTCTCCACGCGTCAGGATTGTCATCCCGAATAATACCGATGTCCGGCTTGAATACCACCTCCCACTGCCCAGACGGCATTTTCTCGTCGGGCACGGACATGTGGGCCCCGGTCTCCAGGCATAATATCGTCGCAATCGGATTCACTTCCAGATAGAAAGACAGGAGGCCAAAAAACCAGCGGTACTGCTTTGTCTGTTGATATGTCGGCAACGGTTTGGCCTCCAGGATGCCGTTGTTCCATTCGTAGCTGACGTCGATATGCGCGTGCGGGCGCCCATACCATTTTTCCCAGTACTCTTCCAGGCTGACGCGGCGGCCATGAGCGGGCGCCCAGTTTTCGCTGTTCTCCAGCCCTGACGAGATGTCGACATCCACCTGCCCGGCGGGCAGCGCGGCGCCGTTCGATTGGGACGGCTCCTCCTGATTCCGCGGTACGTCTCGCACTTTCTCTTTTGATTCCACGCTCCCACCTCCGGACAAGCGCCGGCCTGCGCGCGCAGCAACTCAATGCGCAGATTCTACCACTCTCCACAAGGCCGCCGCAACCGGTCCGGTCACCTTGGGTGCATCCCACAATGGAGGTGCAAATCCCTCTACCTCCTGCAGCGACCGAGTCATACCCGCCCCCTGCACTTCCTGGCAACTGGCCACTGGCCACTGCCGTTTGGACGGTCGGGCCGTTCCGGCCCTCCCTTGTGCGGGGGGACTCCCCCCGCAACGCCCCCCTGTAGTTACGCCACCGTGTTGGCTCTATTGGATAGTTAGAGGTCTGCGCAGCCGTGGTGATGCCACCGTGCGTGCGCAGGTCCAGCTTGTGTGTCAGCGCCAGCTAAGGTATGCCACCGTGCCGCCGCGTCCCCAGCTAGTCTTTGATGCCAGCGTGGACGACGCCACCGTGCGTCCGCATCGCCAGCCGATCCCGCGTTCGAGCGCCGGGACCGCCCCCGGCAGTTCCTGGCCACTGGCCACTAGCCACCGCCGTTCGAGTCTCGGCAACTCCAGCCACCGCTGGCCTGAATTCCACGCCCGACGATTCCCACCCCAAATGTGGGCTGCACCCTGTCGCCTTCCCCAGGCGCCGTGCAATCGGATCAGGCCGCAGCCGCGAAGAGCGCCTCTTGTGTTTCCCCCTCGCCTTGGCCATTCCGCAGGGCTGCGTCCGCAGCCTCCTCTTGTGGGCTGAGATCGATCGCCAGCCCGGCCCGCTCCCGGATCTTGACGTCAATCTGCGCGGCGATATCCGCCTTCTCGGTCAGAAAGGCCTTGGCGCTTTCGCGGCCCTGGCCCAATCGAATCTCGCCATAGCGGTAAAACGCGCCCCGCTTCTCGATGATGTCGTGTTCGACGCCCAGGTCCAGCAGGTCCCCCGCGGTGCTGACACCCTCGTTGTACATGATGTCGAACTCCGCCACCTTGAACGGCGCCGCCACCTTGTTCTTCCGCACCGTCACGCGCGTGCGGTTGCCGATCACATCGCTGCCCTGCTTGATCGACTGGATCCGCCGTACGTCCAGCCGCACGCTCGAGTAGAACCGCAGCGCCATCCCCCCCGAGGTCGTCTCCGGGTTGCCGAACATGATCCCGATCTTCTGCCGCAGCTGATTGGTGAAGATCATGCTCGTGCCGGTCGTCTTCACCGCGCCCACCAGCTTGCGCAGCGCCTGGCTCATCAGCCGCGCCTGCAAGCCCACGTGGCTGTCACCCATCTCGCCTTCAATCTCCGCGCGCGGCACCAGCGCCGCCACACTGTCCACCACCACCACATCCATCGCACCCGAACGCACCAGCGCCTCGGCAATCTCCAGCGCCTGCTCGCCCGTATCCGGCTGCGATACATACAACTCGTCCACATCCACCCCGATCTTGCGCGCGTAGCCCGGGTCCAGCGCATGCTCGACATCGATAAAGCCGCAGACCCCACCAAGCCGCTGCGATTCGGCGATCGCATGCAGACAGAGCGTCGTCTTGCCCGAGCTTTCCGGGCCGTAGACCTCGATGATGCGCCCACGCGGGATGCCGCCCACTCCCAGGGCGATGTCCAGGCTCAGGCTGCCCGTAGGAATCGCGGCCACGTCCAACCGCCCCGTCTCCCCCAGCTTCATGACGGTCCCGTCGCCGAAACGGCGATTGAGATTGGCGATCGTCGTCTCCAGCGCCCTGGCCGGCCCACTCTCCGCAGATTTCGCTGCCATCGCTCTTGCTCCTTTGCGTTGTGGTATCGACACACTGCGAACTGCAAGGTGCATACGCCGCCCTACCGAGCGGCGCTTGATTGAATTCATTATAGAACATATGTTCAGAATTCTCCAAACCGTGAATTGCACCGCAACTGCATCCCAGCGCGGCTCCACCTTTGCAGCCGCCTCCAATCTGCCGAAACGAAATTGCCATCGTCCAATTCTTGTCGATTCGCCGCGCCAACGTCTATAATCCTCGCGCGGCTTACCAACCTCCCGTTCGGACGGCAGATCTCAGCTACTTCACACGTGTCTATAGGATTCTCCGACTAACGCTCAAAGTCAGCGCATGCAACCTGGCTTCAGCACCAATGCCGCCATCGCACCCGACCGTTTTGGCCGGCCCCCGCATCTACAACCGGAAGCAACTGCGTGTAGAGACTAAGCAGCGCCACTTGGACCCGGCATGAGCGTAAATCGTCGCAAACTGAACAGAGCCTGGGAAACGCTGCGCTCCCTGCCGCTCCCCGCAATTGGCTCCGACCGCCTGGTCGATCTGCACGATGACCTTCTGCATTACGATACGGTCATCGCGCAGGAGATGCGGGAGTACCTGCGCGGCCGCGTCATCAATCGCATCCGCGTGCGTATCGACTGGGAGTTGGAGGAGACGTTGCGCTCGTTCAAGCCCCAGTCTTCAGCGGAAATGGAATGCCGGCGGGAGTTGCTGCGCTACAAGCGGCGCATCGATGACGTGGTGCGGCAGCTGCTCCAGGGACAGCCGGACGAGCCGGACCAGTTGGAAAATGTCCCGCTCGAATAGCGATGCGATGCGCCCCCCGTTCCACCCGTTGACCCGTATTTCGCAGCAGAACTGAGTCCAGCGTCTTCCGACGCGGCGCCGGCCGCACGGTCGCGGCGCGCAGCCTTCCATTCGTGCGCGGGCGCGGGCCGTAGATTTGGCGTGGGAGGCCTACAGAAGGACGAGCAGAATACCACCGATGGTGATCAGCCCGCCGATGATGCTGTTGAAAGAGGGGATCTCCCGCAGCAGGAACGCGCCCAGCAGCACGCCGCCCAGCACCTCCTGCGTGGCGATGAGATTGACGTAGGTGGCATTCACCCGCCGCAGCGCCGCGTTGTAGAGTGTATGACCGCACGCCAGCGGGAAGACGCCGAGCGCGGCGATGCTGGCGACGGCCGGCCAGCTGAAGCTGCCCGGCCTGTGCGCGACAAACGCCGCCGGCAGCAGCCACAGCGCGGCAACGATGTAGACCGTTCCGGCATAGACCAGTAGCGGATACCGCTCGCGCTGGCTGCGCCCGGCAATGCTGTAAATGGCGTAGGTAACCGCGGCGCCCAACGCCAGCAGATCACCGATCAGCGTGCGCGGCGTAAAGTCATAGGATGCACGGCCGCCCTGCATCAGCGCCAGCAGCGGCTCGAACCCGGAAAGCACGGCCACGCCCAGGACGGCTACGACGATGCCCAACCACTTACGCAGCGGCAGCGGCTCCCCGAGCACGAAGCGCGACAGCAGCGCCACCCAGACCGGCGCCGTGTACATGATCGCAAGGCTGTTGGTAATGCTTGTGAACTCGAGCGAGTAGGCGTAGAAGAAGAAATGCAGCGCGGCGACCAGGCCGAAGAGCGCAAACCGGGGCCAATCACTGCGGGCGGCCAGAAGAGGTTCCCCGCCGGCAGACCGTCTACGCAGCAGGACGACGCCTGCCACCGCGACGCCCGCCACCAGCAGCCGGCCGGCTGCAATCTCAAAAGATGAGACCGAGACCGCGGCCCACCGTACCAACACCGGGCTTGTGCTGAAGAAAATTACGGCGATCGCAACCAGCGCCAAGCCGCGGCGTTCCTCGGCTGTCACGAGATCTGTCCAGGCTCTGCACAGGGGGGACGCCCCGCAGGGTCGTTCAGGCGCCGGGCGTGATCGCCACGTAGACCAGGCTCAACACCATGCTGAGCGCGATCAACAGGCTGAGAAAGTAGAAGATCTTTTCATTGCGGCTCAGACGTCGCCGCCTGTTCCGTCTGCGGCTCATCCAGATTTCCCCTTCCAACTGCAACTGCCCCACCCTTCTGACGGAGTACGTTCCCATCAACGTCGGAACTGCCAGGGCAACAATAATCACACAATCATAGTCGAAAACCGACCGTGAAACAAAGCACGCGACGCCTTATTCGGCTGTCCCCGCCTACTCGATTCTCAGCGGCCCGATCAGTATCCGGTCCTCTTCGGCAGGGTTAATCCTGTCCAGCACGCGCAGCCGCCGGAAGTCGGGCCGCGTGTACAAACCGATCTCCATCTGGTAGAGACCGCGCGGCGCGTCGGGGGGAACGGTGAAGGTGTGGACGGTTGCGACCGTCTCGCCCGCGATCCACTCATCCGTCGACGGTGCTGGATTCAGGTCGGCCCCGCCGTGCATCTTGAATCCCTCGGTCAGCAGGTGTGCGAAGACGGTATACGTTTCGGCCACAGGGCCGGAGGCCGTCCAATATAGGGTAACGATCATCTCCTCGCCTGGAACCGGCTGGCGGTTGCTAAAGCGGTAGGCGGCCAGAACGACATTGTCAGCAAACTGGACGTGGATGGGAATGGGGAGGTCCGCGTCGCCTTCGGAAGATGCGATGGTGATTGCGCCGAACGAATAGCTGGAGCTGCCTTCTACCAGAGGCAGTCGCTCACCGGTGCCGTGGTTGTAGAAGCCGACCTGTAAGTGCGCCCGGTTGGGCGTGTAAGCGGTCCTTGGAACCTTGAGCGAATAGTCTTCGAGCAGGACTCCGTAGCGTGGCCAGCCGCTGGTCGGGCGCAGCCCGCCGCCGGGCATCGTGTCGAGTTGCGCCACGGTCAGGCCGCTCCAGTCCACAAGGTGGATGAACAGGGACCAGTCGTCGGCCAGCGGCTCTTTGGCCAGGAATGCCAGCCGCACCAACATCTCGTCGCCGGGCGAAATCTCCGTCACTTCAGGCAACGGCTGGCTTTCCCCCCAGGATATGTCTGAATACGATGTCCTGACGCCCAGCAGTGCGATCTGGCCTGGTGCCGTGCCAAATGTGGCGAGAGGTGGGTCGTAATCAAGGTGGGAATAGTCCCCCCTGATGAATTCCGGCATCGGCGGCGGTCTGTAGGCGGGGCCAATCAGCGCAAAAGGCGTTACCAAAGTCAGAAGGCCGAGGGCGTAGGTGGCGGCCCGCCCGATTCGCCGGCCCAGGTTGCCCCACCCCGCCCAGCCCAACGCCCAGAACAGGCCCAGGAGCGGCAGCGCGGCAAAGAAATAGCGACCCTGCGCGGCCGGAGCTACGCGCATGAAACGGAGCCAGGAGACTGTGAGCACAAGCAGCCACAGCAGCAAAAAGGCGGGGGGCACAAGAGATGCCCAGGCGACCCGCCGCGCGCGACGCGCGGCATATACCAGCAACCCTATCGCGACCGCGGCCCCGACCACACGCAGCGCCCAATAGACCCAGCCGGGATAGGACAGATTCAGCCAGCCGAACAGCCCCCAGAATGAACGCTCCAGGCTGCCCAGCTCGCTCATGATCTGCAGCGGCCCCGCCGGAAGGACCCGCAACAGGATGTTCGCCTCCCACATCTCCCACGCCAGCGGGTCGCCGTAGAGCCGCCAGTTGCGCAGATACCACCAGCCCGCGATCAGAAGCGCAGGCACGGCCGTCCACAGCGCTGCCTCGAGAATCAGACGAAGGCTGCGCCCGCGCCAAGCCAGCCACAGGATCGCCAGCCCGACCACGCCCACCAGCCCCAGTCCGCTCAGCTTCGAGAGCAGCGTCAGGCCCAGCAGCACGCCCAAGGCCAGAAGCCGCGTTCGCCGCGGCCGCCCTCCCTCGACCAGCATCGCGGTCAGCTGCCACAGCACGAGCGCCGCGGCCGCGTTGACCGCATTGTCGTTGCTCGCCGAGCTGCTGATAAAGACGAACTGGGGCAGAAAGGCCGCGAAAGCTGTACCCAGCAGAGCGCCCTCCGCCGGCAGCAGCAGCAGCAGCGTGCGGTAGACCGCGTAGACGGTCACCGCGCCCAGCAATACTGAGAAGAGACGCGCAACGTGCAGCGCCAGGATCGAGCCCCGCCAGGGAAAAAGCTCCGCCTCCCGGTGGTGGATCAGAAAGTTGCGGTTGATCGTCGTGTCGGGTTCGCCGATGGCGCGGTGGGGGTTGGCACGGCCGAAAATCTCAGGGAAGTCGGACTGGTCGATCCAGGCTGTCAGCAGCGCCGCGGCCGCGTAGTAGCCCGGCGCCTGCGTCCCCTGCTGCCGCCACAAAGCCTGCGTTCCCGGCTCGGAAACCGGCAGGGCGCGCTGCGTAACCAGGTGTTGGACGAAGGCGAAATGCCAAATCTCGTCTGGCGCCTCGAACGGCGGCACGACGATGCTGAAGAGAGCGGCCAGAAAGAGATAAGCCGCCAGCAGAGTGCGAATTGTGGGTCGGAAAAAAGGGAAAGAAGGAGAACTGGCCTGCGGCGCCCCTCCTGCTTCAGAGGCGTGGGACATCTACCTGGGTTCAGCTTTCCGCAGCGCTCCTCCGGCGCCGGAACCTGGTGTGCGCTCCTCCTCTGTTGCCCGCTCTTCTACCAGGGGAGGACGCCCAAACGTCTCGTCGACGCCGCCGCTCTCTCCACCGCGCACGCCTCCTGTACCGCGTCTTGGCGGCCGCCAGATGAAGAGAAAGTAGAGCCAGTTTGCGACGTACTTGTGCCAGGTCTGCAACACGCTGAAGTTCGACTCGCCGTTCGAGCGCACATACTCGTGGGTCGCCACCTCATGGATGCGGTACCCCCGGCGCACCGTCTTGATGATCATCTCCTGCTCGACCGTCGTAATATCCGACGCCAACGCCAGGCTGCGCGCCACGTCGGCCAGGATCGCACGGAACCCGTTCTGCGAATCGGTCAAGCGCACGCCCTGGCTGTAGTTGATGCTGAGCGTGATGACCTGGCTGCCGAAGAGGCGCACGAACTGGTTGATCGTCGCGTGCAGCTCGTCGCTCCCCCCCAACATGCGCGAACCGGATACGTGATCGGCCTCGCCGTCGACAATCGGCTTGACAAGCGCCGGAATATCCCTCGGATCGTGCGAGCCGTCCGCGTCGATAAAGACGAGAATGTCGCCGCTGGCCGCGGCGATGCCGACACGCAGCGCTTCCCCCTTGCCTTTGCCGTTGTCCAGCAGCACGGTCGCGCCCATCTCCGCCGCGATCGCGCGCGTGCCGTCGCTGCTGTGGCCGTCGACGACCAGCAGCTCATCGGCATACGGCGCGGCCCATTCCAGCACCGGGCGAATATTACGGGCCTCGTTGCGGCAGGGCACGATCACCGAAACACGGACCTCGCGCCCGTCCGGCCTCAGCCGGTTAATCGCCGCGGGACGGTCGGGTTGCGTATACCAGTTGGGCAGATTGTCTGTCACGAATTGTCTCGGAAGAACGGAGGGGGCTCCCGCTGCGGTGAAGCCGCCTGCCTGGGGCTCGTCAAGGAGAACAAACTGGCCCCGATCGGCCAGTCCCAGACCTGGAACTACTTTATCAGGATTCAATATCCCTGCCAATCCTCGCGGCGGACTGTCCGTTAGAATTGACCGCCTACAGGGGATGCAGTAAAGTGCGGGAAACTCCATCCAGCCGGCGCAGACTTCCATGCAGGAGAGACAGGGCGCCCCGACCCCGGCGAAAATGTCCAGGTACGAACCGATCCGAGCCGCAGAAAAGGCAGCGCAGGTCCTCGGCATCGACCCGCGTGAGGGCCTGCAGATCATCGACGCGGCCCGCCTCTCCGCCCGCCATCATCCGCCCTTCGACCTGGGGCTGCACGCGCTCGTGTTCGGCGTCTGCAATCAGCCCACCGCGCAGGCAGTCGGCACCGTGTTGTCCAATGCCTATCCGGATAACCACCCGCTACAGCTCATCGACCCGAGTGAGAACCGGTCCGGCTGCGCTCGACCTCTGCCGCTGGCCGAACTTTCTGCGCAAACCGACCTCGCCGGCCGCGACTGCCTCTACGTGCCCCCGCTTCCCCACGCAAGCTACGCCGACCTGCAGGAGGTGATGGCACACCTGCGCGCGCCCTACGGCTGCCCCTGGGACCGGGAGCAGACGCTCGCCAGCGCGCGCGCCTATCTGCTCGACGAGGCGGCCGAGGCGCTGGAAGCGCTCGACGCCGGAGATGACCTCCATATCGCCGAGGAGTTGGGCGACGTGCTCGGCATTGTCGCCATGATCGCCCAGATCGCCGGCGAAGAGGGCCGCTTTCAGATGGCCGACGCGGTCCGCCTGAGCGTCGAAAAACTGGTCCGCCGCCATCCACACGTCTTCGGCGATGATGAAATCGAAAACATCGACCAGCTCTATGTGCGCTGGGAGGAGATCAAGGCCGAGGAGCGGGCCGCACAGGAAAAACCGGCGCGCGGGCCGCTGGATGCCGTGCCGGCCGCCTTGCCGGCGCTGCGTAAAGCGAGGGAAATGCAATCAAAGGCGCACAAGGCCGGTCTCCTCGACCGCGCCGCGCTGGCGCAGGGCGATCCGGAGCTGGCGCGCCTCCTGCCGCAAGGCAGCGACGAGCGCGCGCTGGGCCTGTTGCTGTGGCGGCTGGTCGCCCTGTCCAGAGAGCGGGGTCTCGACGCCGAAGACGCTCTGCGCACTTACGCCGGCCGCTGGCGCGCGCAGGTCGCAAAGTGATACACGACTTTCCTCCATACATTTTCTTGTCGCGCCGTGGCCATGCTATACTCAGGCGTGCTCATTCTGCCCCGGTAGCTCAGTGGATCAGAGCATCTGACTTCGGATCAGAGGGTCGTGGGTTCGAATCCTACCCGGGGTGCTCATCTTTGCGGCCATCCCGCGGTCGCGA
>DAOUHX010000026.1:0-5320 GCA_034428395.1 Caldilineaceae bacterium | reverse complement strand
GCATCCTCGTTGATGTCGCAGAAGGCCCGCACGTCGATGTCCGGCGTCTCCACCGCCCAGCGCGAGTGACTCCTGCCAACGTTGCCGCAGCCGATCAGCGCCCAGCCAAACGGCCTTGCTCTTGAACCTGCCATCTACACTTCCTCCTTCTGCCCTTACGTGGAATCTCAACGATCCTGCCTGCGGAGTTGGCCTGGAAAATGCCAGGCCCGGGTATATCTCGCACAAGTGCAATTGTGCGCCATCCCCTGGCTGAACACAAGTTGCAGAGGAAGGAGACGCGACGTCGGCATGCAGTCGATACACGAAAAGGACGGAATGATATCACCCCATGATTTACAGCCGGATTTGCTGCGCATGGACCAAACAGGTACAGTGCCTACGGTTGACATCTCGGATTCGCATGCCACTACCTGAGGGACAACTATGGCAAACCAGAGCCATCTGCATAACTTCTCGCTCGAAGGCGACCGGGTCGCGCTGCCCAAGGGCGCGTGGGCACAGTCGCACCGCCTCAACGTGCGCTGGCGCGACAAAGACCTCACGGCCCTCAGCCAGGGCCACTTCCGCGCCTACCTCTTCCCCCTCTACACACCCGCCGGCTTCGCCCTCACCAGCGAATCACCGCTCGACCACCCCCACCACAACTCGCTCTGGATCGGCGCCGACCACGTCAACTGCTACCTGCCCTTCGCCAACAACACCTTCGAAGAGGCCAACTACAACTTCTACGTCAACGACATCTTCCAGGGTCGCGCGCCCGGCCGCATCCAGGGCGTCGACGTCGAGGCCGAAGAGCTCGCCGCCGACCACCTGCGCCTCACCCAGACGCTCCACTGGCAGGGCCCCGTCGAATGGGGCGCGCCCCAACGACGCACCCTCGCCGTCGAAACCAGGACCATCGACATCCGCCCCGGCCAGACCGCCAACCTCTTCGACATCCGCTCCCAGCTGCGCGCCGCCGAGTGGGAGCTGCGCATCGGCCCCACCCGTCACGCCTACTTCGGCCTGCGCATGACCGAAGCTCTGCGCGTGACAAGCGGCGCCACCCTCATCGATTCCGCCGGCCGCACAGGCGGCCAGGCCATCAGCCGCCAAGTCTCCGACTGGGTCGACTGCTCGGGTGAAGTTGCGGCCGGCCGCAACGCCGGCGCCGCGCTCTTCCCTTTCCCCAGCGCACACGGCTTCCCCTGGTTCGTCTCCGACTGGGGCACCCTGACCGTCAACCCCCTGGCGCGCAAGCAGTACCAGCTGCAGCCGGGAGAGGCTCTCGACTTCGCCGTACGCGTCGTCGCCCACGACGGCGACGCCGAACAGACCGATATCGCCGGCCTCTACCGCTCATTTGCCAGGAAGAATAGCGCTGATATAGTGAAGCAGTCGCACGACCCGGAAAGCCAAGCTGCTCCCAGCTTGGCTTTCCGGGTCGTGCCTACAGGTTCTGACTAAAGGAGATCGGCCCTCTTTCAATACCGGATAGAAGGACCGGGACAATGAACGCACACCTTTTAGTTCCAAGGGCGGATCTTGCCGCCTTCTGTCGGGCACACGGCATCAAACGACTCGCCCTCTTTGGCTCAGCACTACGCGAAGACTTCGGGCCCGACAGCGATATCGACCTGCTCGTTGAGTTCGAGCCCGACCGCATCCCCGGACTGCTGGGCATCGCCGGTATGGAGATAAAACTGTCTGAACTCTTCGCCGGACGCAAAGTCGACTTGCGGACAGCCGAAGACCTGAGTCCCTACTTCCGGCAGAAGGTCCTGGACAGCGCCGAAGTTCAATATGCACGAACATGACGCCGCCCGTGAGGCGATGTCGTTCGCTCACAGCCGAGCGCGAAGCGACCTGGAAACAGACCGACAGTTGCTCCTGTCACTGGTGAAGGATATCGAAATCATAGGCGAAGCCGCTTCCCAGGTGACCGACCCCACCCGCAAAGAACTGGCCGCCGTCCCCTGGACCAGAATTGTCGCCATGCGAAACCGGCTCGTTCACGCCTATTTCAGCATCAACCTCGATATTGTTTGGAAAACCGTGCAGGAAGACCTGCCAAGCCTGATCGACCTGCTGGAGCGATCCCTGCCCCCTGAATCCTGCCGCGACTGATTGCAGACCCACCACGGGCCCCATCCTGTAGGTGCAAGCGCAGCCCGCCACAACGCGGGTGGGGCGCTCCTCCCCTTCCCCAGCGCACACGGCTTCCCCTGGTAGGTCTCCGACTGGGGCACGCTGACTATCAACCCGATGGCGCGCAAACAGTACCAGCTGCAGCCGGGAGAGGCTCTCGACTTCGCCGTACGCGTCGTCGCCCACGACGGCGACGCCGCACAGGCCGATATCCCCGCCCTCTATCGCGCCTTCGCCGCCGACAACGCGCCTGTCTGATTTAAGTCCTCATTCAAACCACGATTTTGCCCAAAAACCGCCCCGCGGGGCCACGCGTGCCCGCCGGCTCGATGCCGGAAGCGCAGGCCTCTTCGTCCTCTCCCTCCCCGTCTTTTAATAGCAGCGACCGGTGGCCGCTTGACCGCTCAGGGTAGGGGAAATCCACGAAAGACTCTCTTCGTCGCCCTTCGTGTGAATTCGTGGATTGATCTGAAGAGTGGGGAGTATCGAAGCTCGCGATTGTTCGAAGCGATGCACCAGGCGTTCTTGCAGCTACCCGACGACCAGCTCGATATGCTCTGCGAAGCGCCTAAAATCAGCCGCGTGGACGGTCAATGGCCTGGGTTCCCCGTGCGCCAGCATCGTGGTGACGATGTTGGCGTCGTGAATCTGCCTTCCACCCACGGAAACTTCCCGGCATAGCGACACCAGCCGGTCCGTGACAACGGGCCGGAGTTTACGGCCCGGGCTGTCCGTGAGTGGCTTGGGCGGGTGGGAGCCAGGACGCTCTACATCGAACCTGGATCGCCGTGGGAGAACGGCTACATCGAGAGTTTCAACGGGAAGTTGAGGGTCGAGCTGCTGGACAGGGAGCTCTTCTATACGTTGCTGGAGGTGCGTGTGCTGACGGAGCGCTACAGGCGGACATACAACCAGATCAGACCGCACAACTATCTGGGCTGCCGGCCGCCGGCGCCTGAGGCCCTCTTGCCTGGCGACCCTGTCCCCGTGCTTGTCGGACTGAACATAACGGGTGGTACAAACATCGGGGGCAGGTCAGTCCAGCCAGGCTTCCAGCCCATCCACCTAAACAATGTCCTGCTCGAGGGCGATCTCGATCCCCGCCTGTATCTCGCCAACCGTAACGGCAGACACGCAACTGATGCGATGGAAGAAAGAATGATTCCCGCGCCATGGGTTCAACGCGTGGTAGCCAGTCCCGAGCTGCGCGTGCCCGATCCAAACGACCCCAAGATAGAACGTTTCTTCCGCCGCATACCCGAAAAAGACAACCGCGTGCTGCGCGTAGCTGTCAATACCCAGGTTACGCCCTGGCGGGTAGTGAGTGTATTCTTTGACCGGAATATGAAAGGAAAACTATGAAACTGCACATCGACAAAGAAGCCGACGCCCTCTATCTGCGACTCGACGACTCCGCCATCATCGAGTCCGAAGAGGTCGCCCCCGGCGTTGTCCTCGACTACAACGACAACAACCAAGTCGTCGGCATCGAGTTGCTCTATCTCTCAAAGCGCTCCCCCAATCTGAATCTCTCCACCCTTGAATTCGTGACTGCCTGATCTCCCCCGCCGCCCCCATCGCAAGCCCGAAGGGGCGCTCCCTATGGGTGCCCTTTCCTCGCGTTTGGAGCTCGGGCGCTTCGCCCGCATCCCCCTTTCCCTCCGCCCGCGCCGGCCGCAAAAGCAATACTTCCACGCCAAACCCGGACCAGGCCGGGCCAAGCTGGAAACTCGATGCTGCTTCTCCAGCTTGGCCCGCAACTCCTTACGTAACGAGAATGGCGCCGAAGTTGGCATCGCTGCCAGACACAAACGTGCCGGATGGAAAACTGACTGCCTCCAGAAAGTTCTCTCCCAATAAAGTGCATGTGCCCCGACACCCAGGACGCCATCTCTTGACCGTTCCAACCTTCCACTTTATAATCGACCCACAGAGCAGCGGCAGACAACTTGCTTTTCCGCACGCCGTAGGGTATATTTGTACTACAATGCACAAATAGACGCACGGAGCGTTTTCTCTTTCTCTGTACGCAACAGGAATCCAGGCATGGCATCACTCCCGCCCGACTTCCAGCAGTTGAAACAGGACCAGCTCGCGCCCTTCCTGCACGACGAAATCACCGTGCCCGACGAGCTGCAGGCCAACGTCCTCATCACCACCGTCGACAAGATCTACAACTGGAGCCGCCGCTCCAGCATGTGGCCGCTCCTCTTCGGCCTCGCCTGCTGCGCCATCGAAATGATCGCCACCGCAGCCAGCCGCTACGACCTCGCACGCTTCGGCATGGAGGTCATGCGCCCCAGCCCGCGCCAGAGCGACCTCATGATCGTCTCCGGCACCGTCACCAAAAAAATGGTGCCCGCCATCGTCCGCATCTACAACCAGATGGCCGAGCCCCGCTACGTCCTCAGCATGGGCGCCTGCGCCACCGGCGGCGGCCCCTTCAAAGAGGGCTACAACGTCGTCAGCGGCATCGATAAATACATTCCCGTCGACGTCTACGTGCCCGGCTGCCCGCCCACGCCCGAAGCGCTCATCTACGGCCTGCTCAAAATGCACGAAAAGGTCGACCGCCAGAGCGTCACCTCGGTGCCCTGGTACCGCAAAAACACGTCCCAGTTCGTGCCCGTCCCCCGGCTCGGCCCGGACGTCTTCGACCCCCGCCAGGTCGACCTGATCAAGGACACAACGCTCAAAGCCGCGGCCGCAACGACCGCCGCCGCCGCTAACGGCGCCTCAGCCGGCGCCACCGAACACGCACGCGGGCCGGCGCAGATCTCCGACAAAGCCAAAGCCCGCATGGATGAAGCCAAGCGACGCTGGCGCGCCAAAAAAGGACTCCCGGAATAAAACGGGTGGCCGGTGGCCAGTTGTCAGTGGCCAGCAACTTCCCTTCACTGGCCACCGGCAACTGAAAACTGAAAACTAGAAACCAGAAACTCCCATGTCCCAAGCAACCGTCGTAGCCGAAGCACCCGCCAATGAACTGGACCTCGGCCCCGAACTCACAGACGCCGTCGAGGGCGCCTGGGCCGAAGACACCGAGACCGCCTACGTCATCGCGCCCGACAAAATCCTCGACGTCCTGCGCCATCTGCGCGACGCCCAGGGCTACGACTTTCTCTCCAACCTGACCTGCGTCGACTACAAGGGCTACGGCGGCAAACTGCGCGCCGACGTCGACGCACGC
>DAOUHX010000025.1:0-3779 GCA_034428395.1 Caldilineaceae bacterium | reverse complement strand
CCTGGCCGCCAACGTCGAGCTGGCGCACGCATTGCGCAGCGCCGGCCTGCGCGTCGACTTCTACCCGGACCTCGACAACCTGGGCCGCCAGTTCCGGTACGCCGAAGAGCGCAACATCCCCTTCGCCCTCCTGCTCGGCGGCAACGAGCTTGCCGCCGGAACCGTCACAATAAAGGACCTGATCAGCGGCGAACAGACTTCGGTAGCGCGAGCGGATGCGGTCGACAACTTGAGCCAGCGACTCCGATAGCGCTTGGGATACTCTTCTTCGACAAGGACCGTATCGCCTCCTGCGGTTTTTTGCCGTCGCACGAGCCACGTGATAGTATCGTTCGGAATTTCCGCAAACACACGAGGACCATACCCAAATCCAATGCGGCAAATTCTCCGAATTTGTCGTCCGTATCTCCCATACTTTCCATCGAGGAGGAAACAATGAAGCATTCGGTTTTGAGTCGACGTCAATTCTTGCAGCTGTCAGCCGGCGTGGCCACCACCTCGGTCCTGGCGGCCTGTGTAGCCCCAGCCGCGCCCGCAGACAGCGGTGACACGGGCAGCATGGCCTCCGTAACCATCGACATCTGGGCCTATCCCCGCACAGAAAACGATGGGGACATTGTCTATGCCCCCTTGAATGAGGGATTCCATGCAGCCCATCCTGACATCACCGCGGAGGTCGAGGTACAGCCTTGGGGCGGGCGTCGCGAAAAACTCTACGCCGCGGCCGCGGCCGGAGAGGCGCCCGATATCTGGGATGCAACCACCGATACGGTGCCAGCCTATATCACGAAAGGCGTGATCCTTGGTCTTGACGACCATCTCACCGCCGACGACCTGGCCGACTATACCTCTGCCGAGGTCGACGCGGCCAGTATGGACGGTGTCCTCTACATGCCGCTGTTCGAGGCGGAAGTCAACGGCATCGCCTACAACGGCGGCCTGCTTTCAGAACTGGGCTATGACCCGGCCACCGCAGCATTCGGGACCTGGGACGAGCTCCATGCCCTGGCTGAAAAGGCCGCAGAAAGAAACTGGTATCTGGAAAACCTCAGCACCTTTAACTGGGGTGAATTCCTGGTAACCGTCCATGAAGCAGGCGGGCAAGTGTATGCCGACGACCGCACCACCTCCAATTTCCTGGAGCAGCCCGTCATCGATGCCCTGACCCGCTGGGTCAAAGAGTATGACAATGGCTGGGTCCCGCTGGAGTACGCCATCGGCAGCGTCGATGAACAAGGCGGCCTCCCCGACTACTGGAGCTCATTGGAACAGGTGACAGGACGCAGAGAAGATGCAGCCTGCGTTCAGGACGTTGAAGCAAACCCGGACCTGGAGTTCGTGATCGGCCATCCGCGCAGCATTGACAGCTCAGTCACCCCGGTTTCCGGCATCGTCTCGGGCCAGGGATGGGCCGTCACCAGTCAAAGCGACGCGGTCGATGCTGCCGTCACCTGGGTCAAGTACATGCTTGCGCCGGAACAGGTCGGGACACGCGCCAACCTGGCAGGCACGACCCCCGTCGGCAACAAAGCCAGGGGATTCTGGAATCCTGCCCCCTGCACGGCCGAGTACGTAGACCGCTTCGGACCGCTGCTGTTCGCCGGTGTCGACACCAATACCCTCTGGCAGGAGAGCAAGGTCATCGCCGGCCCGCAGTTCCAGGCCGCCATTCTGGGTCAGGCCACAGTAGAAGAAGCGTTGGAAAACATCAAGACGGAGATCGATACGCTTCTGGTGGAACAATATGGCTAGCGGAGCCATCTCCGCCACGATAAGCCCAGCATAGATCGCAGAGTTGTTGAGAAACGGGATGGCCCCCGTCTCAACAACTCTGCGTTTTTTTGTTCCGAATGGAGAAACTGATCATGGCTGTTGCGAGCCCATCCCAGCGCGCAACCTCCCAATTCCTCAGACGACTTCGGCGTTCCCTGCCCTGGTATCCCTTTATCATCATCAACGCCGTTGTCTTCCTGGTCTTCAACCTGGTACCTTGGCTATCGATGTTCCGCTACAGTGTCTTGAAGACCGATCTGCTCTCGACACGTGAATTCGTCGGATTCGCGCATTTCATCACGATGCTGACCGATGCCAAGCTCCACAAGGCCATGCTCAACACGGCCTGGTTCACCCTGATGTATATCCCCCTCCTGGTGGGGATTTCTCTAGGTGTTGCTGTGCTCGTAAACCGGCCGCTGCGGGGTATGAAAGCCTTCCGCGCAATCTACTTTCTCCCCAACATTACGTCGGTCGCGGTCCTTGCCCTGATTTTTCGCCGCTTCCTTTCACCGCGCCCCGATGGCCCCCTCAACTTTCTGATTGGGCTTGTCGGCATCCCGCCCCAGCGATGGCTGATCGACGTGTACCAGGCCATGCCCAGCATTGTCGGGATCAGTCTGTGGGAGGCGTTCGGTTACTTCATGGTCATCTGGCTGGCCGGGCTGCAAGCGATACCCAATGAACTCTATGATGCCGCCAAAGTGGATGGCGCCAACGGATGGCGTCTTCACCGCTACGTAACCATTCCACTGCTGCGCCCGACCGCGGCCTTCATCATCGTGATCGCCACCATCGGCGCACTGCAGGTCTTCGGTTCAATCTTCATTCTGACAGGCGGCGGACCTGTAAATTCCACAACGACCGTGGTCTACCAGATCTATAACGAAGCCTTTAACTTCGGCCGCTTCGGTTACGCGTCCGCCCTCTCAATACTCTTCTTCCTGATAATTCTGATCATCGCACTGATTCAGTCCCGATATCTGCGTTTTGGTGAGGACGTGTATTAGCTGATTTGTAAGGAGAATCGCCGGTCATCGGGGATAGCCCTCGTCGGAATAGGCCGGCGCCTGACTCTTTAACCCTGGACCGATCGCCTTGGAGCTCTCCAGATGTCTGTTTCCGAAACCAGCAGCGCCTCAGTCGAAAAACCCAACCCGATTCGAGAGACGATCATCTACTTGCTCATGGCCGCGGTAGCGGTTACAACCGTTGGGCCCTTTCTCATTATGCTGTCGGTTTCTCTCACCCAGAACATCCGCTTTATCACCTTCCCAATCGAACTGATCCCAACGCCGATCACTCTGGAGAACTTCCAGACACTTTTTGCCAGGACAGACGCACTGCGCTGGCTGTTCAACAGTGTCTATGTCGCAGTCATTTCAACCCTGGGCGGGGTGATCACCTCGAGTATGGCCGGCTTCGCCTTTGCCAGGGGGGAATTCTGGGGCAAGAACGTTATCTTTGTACTGTTTCTGGGCATTCTAATCATGCCGGATACAGCTCTGATTGTGCCGCAGTTCGTCGTTCTCTCGCAGCTGGGGCTTGTGAACACCTATACAGCCCTGATCGGACCTTGGTTTGCATCCATTTTCGGGACCTTCCTGCTGCGCCAGGCCTATTTGAGCATCCCCCGCGACTATGACGATGCCGGAACCATCGATGGCGCCAATCTCTGGCAGAACTGGTGGCACGTACTGATGCCGCAGGTCGTACCCACCATGGCGACGCTGGCTGTCCTCCGCTTCATGGGCAACTGGAACTCCTTCTTCTATCCAATGATCGTCACTTCCAAGTCGGATATGCGCACCCTCACCGTCGGGCTTGGCACCGTGGCCCGCGCCGGCGGCGACGCTGGACTGGATATGTCGGGCGCCGTTATCGGCTTCCTGCCGACCCTGCTCGTCTTTGTCCTCATGCAGCGCTACATTATACGCGGCATCTCCCTGAGCGGCGTGAAAGGCTGATACACTCGCATGGCACAGAATCGCAAAATCCTATACCTG
>DAOUHX010000024.1:0-1948 GCA_034428395.1 Caldilineaceae bacterium | reverse complement strand
GCTGAGTCCGGCTTCGGTAAGGATGGCGCTGGCGATGCCGAAGCTGGCGGCGACGGTAATGGGCGCGACCACGTTGGGGAGGATGTGGCGCATGATAATCCATTTCTGCTCGACACCAACGGCATGGGCAGCCATGACATAGTCCATTTCGCGGATCGAGAGGATGAGGCTGCGCACGAGGCGGGCGACGCCGGTCCATCCTATGAGGCCGATGGCGAGCATGGAGTTAAAGATACCCGGCCCGATAAAGGAGACGATTGTAATCAGGATGATAAGGGTCGGAAAGGCCATGACAGTATCGGTAATGCGCATGATCAGGGCGTCGGCGCGACCGCCGTAATAGCCCGAAACACTGCCAAGAATCGTGCCAATCGTAATGTAGAGAGCGACGGCCACGATTCCGACGGACATAGAGACGCGGCCGCCGTAGATGACCCGGCTCCAGACATCGCGTCCTGTGAGATCGGTGCCCAGCAGGTGGCCGGGCCCGGGAGCCAGCCCGATCTCCTTGATCTCGATCTTGGCTGGGTCGATGGGCGCGACGACGGAGGCCAGGGGAAAGAATACAACAACAAAAACGATCATAAGGACTGCGCTCACCAAGGCCAGTTTGTGGCGGCGGAATCGACGCCAGGCGCGTCGGCGCTGCGCGGCCGCGCCACCTTCATCGCCGTTGAGGGCAGAGGATATTTCCTGGAGACCTTCAGCTTTTCCTTCAACACTCATAGTTTGTCTGGATTCCAGCTTTCGGGCAGTTGGGTCCACAGCCAGGGGAAGGCCCGGAACCAGTAGCCAGAACCGTGGTACTCCTATTCGTATCGGATGCGGGGATCGATGGTTCCGTAGGTCAGATCGGTAATCAGGTTGCTGGCGACGATGGTGAGTGCTGAGACGAGTACCATGCCCATGATTAAAGGATAGTCGCGCGTTGCCACGCCGTCCAGGTAAAGGATGCCCATTCCGGGCCAGTTGAAGATGGTCTCGATGATGATGGCGCCACCGAAAAGGCTGGGCAGGCGCAGACCTATGATCGTGATCACCGGCAGCAGTGCGTTACGCAGGGTATGACGGAAGATCACGACCTTTTCGCTCAGCCCTTTGCTGCGGGCGACGGTGACATAGTCTAGCCGCACGACTTCCAGCACACTCGAACGGGTGTACCGCATGATCCCGGCCGTCGTCTCAAGGCCTAAGACTGTGGCTGGCAGCGCCAAATAGCGGAGTCGATCATAGATTGTCCCCCAGAGGCCGAAATCTTTGCCAATAGACGAATAGCCGCTGGTCGGCACCCATCCCAATTTGAGTGAAAAGAGGTAGATCGCGGCAATGGCAGCAAAGAATCCGGGTATGGAGATGCCTATGAAGGCCAGAAAAGTAAGCAGATAGTCGGGAGGCGTGTACTGTTTCAACGCCGAAAAGATGCCGAGCGGAATGCCGAGGACAACGGAGATCGCCATGGCGGCAGCCATCAGGCGCAGGGTCGCGGGCAGTCGGCGCGCAATCTCTTCGCTGACCGGGATTTTGCTGCGGATGCGGACGCCGAGGTTGCCCTGGAAGAGGCCGCCCATCCACTGCAGATAGCGAACGGGGGCGGGTTGGTCGAGCCCGTACTTTTCGCGCAGTTTTTCGGCGTTTGAGCCTTCGTCGCCGCCGGCCCCGGTCTCAAAGTCCATCAGGATCATGGCTGAGACAGCGTCGCCCGGCGCGAGTTCGGTGAAGGTGAAGGTAATGATCGTGATACCGAATAGGACGGGCAGCATCTGGACGAGGCGGCGCAGAATGTAACGGTTCATAGGCAGTTCTTAAGACTCGTGAAGGGTCGTTGGAAGTCAGTGGATAGCGGTGTTCCTACCCACTATCCACTGACCACTCGTCGTTGCTCTGTTTACTCGCCGGCCAGATACCACCGGTTCGGGAAGCGGTCGGCAGAGGGGTTATCCAACTGCCG
>DAOUHX010000023.1:0-4231 GCA_034428395.1 Caldilineaceae bacterium | reverse complement strand
GGCGATCTTGGTCTCCAGGCGGGCCAGCGGCGCACCGACGCAAAAGTGGATGCCATGACCAAAGGTGACGTGCCGGTTGTTGGACCGGGTGATGTCGAACCGGTCCGGGTGCGGAAATTGGGCCGGGTCGCGGTTGGCCGCGCCCACCATTGCAAAGACGAGCTGATGTTTTCCGATCCGATGGCCGTCCAGTTCGACCTCTTGCGCGGCCACGCGCATATGGCGCTGCGTCGTGCCGTCGTAGCGCAGCATCTCTTCGACCGCGCTCTCGATCAGGTCCGGCTCCCGCCGCAACCGCGCCAACATATCAGGGTGCCGCAGCAGCGCCACCAGTCCGTTGCCTATCGTGTTGGTCGTCGTCTCGTGACCGGCGCTCATCAGGACCGCTACGATGGCGTAAATCTCCTCTTCGCTCAGCCTGTCCCCCTCCTCTTCGACCTCGACCAGCTGGCTCAGCAGATCGGCAGTGGGACGGCGGCGGCGCTGCTCGATCTTGCCGCGGACATACGCCTTGAGTTCGACAATGCTCTGCTGCGCGTCGGCGATGTAGTCGGGGTCCGGCGGCGTCACACCGAGAAAGCCCATGATATTGGAGGACCACTGCTTGTACTTGCCGATATCTGCGGCGGGCATACCGACGATTTCGCCGATCACCGCGGCCGGCAGCGGAAAGGCAAAGTCCCAGATAACGTCCATTTGCCCCTTGTCCTCGACGCCATCCAACAGTTCATCCACCAGCTCCTGGATCCGGCCCTGCAGCGCCTGTACCATGCGCGCGGTGAACGCCTTGGTGATGAGCGTGCGCAGGCGCGTGTGGTAAGTCGGATCGGAGTGGGGGATCTGCACAGCGAAATGGTCTTCGAGCAACCCAAATCGGGCCCGTTCCGCCGGCGGCAGCTGGTCCAGAAAGACCGGCACGCGCAACCCGTTGGAAAAGCTGCCCGGATCGCGCACGACCGCGAGAACATCGGCGTAGCGGGTCAACACCCACGCGTTCCAGCGCTCACTCCAGAAGATGGGCGCCTCGGCGCGCAGCATGTGATAAACGGGATAGGGATCGTCGTAGAATTCGGGCGAGGACAGGTAATCGTCAAATCTGGCTTGCGGCGCCGACCTCGTCATTGCCCTCTCCCTCCGCGGTCAAGGGGGCAGGTCGATCTGTCTCCGATGGCCGATCCGGCCTTTGCACGCTGCCGCCCGCTCGCCGCCGTTCTGCGCCGGCCGTCATCCCTTGACCGATCCCGATGTCAGGCCCTGGATAAAGTACTGCATGCCGAAGGCAAAGAGGATCAGCTGGGGCACCACGGCGAAGGCGAAGCCGGCCGCCTGCATGCCCAGCTCCGGCCGGCTGAAGAACTGGGTCATACGCGGATCGTACCGTTCCAGCGCCAGCATCAGCGTCCACTGATCGCTGCGCAACATCAGCCCCGGCCAGATGAAATCCTGATAGATGCCGATAAAGTTCATCACCGCCACGGTCACCAGGATAGGGCGGGCCAGCGGCAGCGCGATGTTGAGCAGCGACTGCAGCTCCGATGCCCCGTCCACGCGCGCCGACTCGAACATCTCGCCCGGCTGCGAACGGAAAAAAGTGGTGATCAGAAAGATCGCAAACGGCTGCCCGCCCGCGATATAGAAGATGATCAGACCATGGAAAGTGCGCACCAGATTCAGTTGCCGGGCCAGAACGAAGTGCGGAACCAGCAGCACAATGCCCGGTATCATCATCACCGCCAGCACCAGCAGGAAGAGCTTCTCCCGACCCGGCGCGGGAATGCGCGCAAACGCATACGAAGCCAGCACGGCAAACACCAGGATTCCTGCGATCGAGCCGAGTCCGACAGCAAGTGTGCGTACCATCGCCGGAAAAAGGTCGAATAGAGCGACCCTGAAGTTGTCAAATGTCGGCGGGAACGGCATCCCCCAATAGTCGGCGTAGATCAGCACCGTCGGCCGCAATGCCATCGACAGCATCATGAGTATCGGCACAAAGGCGAAGAACAGAATGAGCGACAGACACCCGATCTGAAACCCGGAGCTCAAGGATGCATGATACCGCTGCAGCCGCAGCCAGAAACGGGGCATCCTGCTCGCAGAAATTCCTGGGACTCGCTGAAGGCCTGCCATTTGTAATCCGGAACTCGAAACTCGGAACTTGAAACTTGAAATTCGAAACTCGACAACCAACTGCTGCACACCCGGAACTTCGCCTGATCCCCCGTAGTTCGAGCTACGAGTTCCGGCCGTTCCGAGTTCCGGCAGTTACGCTATGCGACTCGCTCTATCGTTTCGTCCCTGCGGTAGCGCAGGATTACCACCGTGGCGATGAAACTCATGATGAACAGGATAACGCCGATGGCCGAGCTGTAGCCGTACTCGGTGTCGATCAGCTGCCGGTACATCTCCAACGCCGGCGTGTAGGTTGCGTAGCCGGGGCCGCCGCGTGTAAAGATCCAGATGTTGGCGAATCCTGCGATCGAGCCGGCAAAGGTGAAGAACAACAGCAGGCGAAACTGCGCCTCGAGCAGCGGGACGTCCACCCGCCAGAAGCGCGACCACCAGTTGGCGCCGTCGATGTGGGCCGCATCGTACAGCTCCGGGTTGATGTCCATCAGCCCGCCCAGGTAGATGAGCAGGGCGAAGATCTCGACGTAGGGAAACCCGGCGCCGATGATCGCCCACAGCGCGGTGTTCTCATTCCCCAGCCAGGCCGTCTGCAGGTGGGACAGACCGACCGCCGACAGGATCAGGTTCAGCAGGCCGATGTTGGGATCATAGATCATCCGCCACAGCAGGATGGTGACCAGGCCGGGGACGACCGCGGGAAAGACATAGAGCGTCCGAAACAGATATCTCAATTTGCTGCTGCGCAGCCAGTAGATAAGCTCGGCGACGAACAGGGGGACCGTAACCGTCTTGATGACGCCCGTGACGGCAATAATGAGAAGATTGATGAACCCGACCCGGAAATAGAAGTCCTCGGTGAAGATGGTGACGTAGTTGGTAAAGCCGATGAATTCGGTGACCCGGCGCAGGCTCATATTGGTGAACGAGGTGTAGAAGGCCAGCGCGGCCGGGTAGTAGCTGAAGAGCAGGACCAGCAGGAGCGAGGGGGCAATGAACAGGTAGAAGATGTAGGCGCGGCGCATCCTCTCGCCCATGCTGCACAGCGCCGTCCACCAGCGCTCGACTGTGCGGACCAGGACGATCAGGAGGATAAACAGCAGCCCGAGATCGGCGATGATCCAGCGAAAACGGAACTGCTCCGCCAGGCCCACGCCCCGCATCGCCCCCGCATTCAGGCTTAGCCACGGTCCATCCTGCGGCACCACCGTCAACCGCCCGCCGCCTGCAGGCACCAGCGCCGTGATCCGCCCTTCGCCCGCTTCCGCGGTCGACAAAATATTGCCCGCCGCATCCAAAGCGACCAGCGTGCCCTGAATGTCGGCGGCAAGATAGGTGCCGGTGGAGGGGTCAAAGCCCAGGCTCTGCAGGCGGAATTCGGTCGGGATCACGTGCCAGTACGTCCGCCCCTGCGCGTCGAGAAGGGTCAGGCCGCCGTTCTCATCACTCACCAGCAGCTGCCCGACCTCGGGCAACGCCTTCAAGCGGATGACCGGGAAGGGCACCATCGTTCGCCAGCGCGTCTCGCCGTCGGCCCCGATCGCCACGACCCGCGCGTTGCCCGTCCCATAGTAGGCGGCGTCATCGGCGACATCCAGACCGTAGATTGTGAACTCTGCCTTGTTGGTGAAGGCCGGCTCCACGCCCGGCGTGGGGAAATAGGAGATGTAAAACCTGTCGGTCCGGATGGCGACGCCGTGCGCAACGAAGAGTTCGTCGCGGTCATTCGCCCTTACGCCAACGACTCTGCCGGCAACTTTGGCCTCGTTCAGGACCTGGAACTGCCGGTCGAATGCTATGACGCTGCCGTCGCCCAAGCCGACGTAGAACGCATCTCCGCCGGGCGCAATGTCTATGCTGCCGATCACTGCATCCAGCTGCAGCTCGCGAACCGGCGCCCCCTCCTCCAGCAACACGAGCCGGTCGTCGACCGTCCCCGCTACCATCGTGCGCTCGTCGAGTGGAACGACGATCGCCATCTGCTCGCTCGAAGCCGCCAGCGGCGTGAGCGCCTCTTCGTCGGCCGTGCGGACCAGGAAGAAGAAAACGGCGTTGACCAGCAGGGTCAGCGCCAGCACGCCTATCAGGACCTGCAGGCCGCGACTGT
>DAOUHX010000022.1:0-6395 GCA_034428395.1 Caldilineaceae bacterium | reverse complement strand
CGCGTTCAGCCCCATGCAGTAGTGCGAGTGCGTGTGGTAGCAGACCTTGACGTTGTATATGCTGGCCAGCTTCTCCCACGCGGCAAAGGCCCGCCGCACATCATCCACCTGCGCCCAGTAGTCCATCGTCGCCGGCTCGAACCTGAAATAGCCCAGCTTCAGCAGCCGCACGTCGGCCGTATCCATCGCGGCCAGCAGCGGCTCCGCCAGCGGGTGGTCCGCGGTCAGCAGATCGAAATTGCCCGTAACCATGCCGATGCGCAGCCCCGCCCGTTCCATCTGCGCCTGTGCTTCGGGCAGCGCCGTCGCCGCGTTCTCCGGGTTGACCGGATGGCCGGGCCGCACCGCCAGATCATAGCCGTTGTAGCCGTGCCGCTGCGCCAGATCGATCAGCTCCGCAATACTCTTCTGCTGGAGCATCTTGCTGAAAACGATTAGCTGCATCCGTCCGAGCCTCCCTCTGTCTCCCGGCCACTATCCACCGATCACCGACCACTGGCAACCGGCAACCGGCCACTGCCGTCCTACAGCCGGTGCATATGAAAGCCACCGTCCACGTTCAGGACCTCGCCGGTCGAGAATGGGAACCGGCCCTCGGCCACCGCTACAACTGCCCGGCCCACGTCCTCCGGCTGGCCCCAGCGGCGGATCGGGGTCAGGCCGTCGCCGATCAGCTTGTCGTACTTACCCTTGACACCGCTCGTCATGTCGGTCTCGACGATGCCGGGGCGTACCTCGTAGACGTTGATGCCGCTCTCGGCCAGCCGGTCGGCGAACAGGAGGGTCATCATCGTGACGCCGGCCTTGGAGATACAGTATTCGCCGCGCGTCGGGCTGCTGGTGTAGGCGCTGATCGAGCCGATGTTGATGATCTTGGGCGCGTCGGCGCGGTCGACGCCGGGCTCCAACTGTTCCAGCATCGTGCGCGCGACGTGCTGGCTGAGGAAGAACGGCCCTTTCAGGTTTACGTTCATCACTTCGTCGTAGGAGGCCTCGGTCGTTTCGAGAATGTCGAGGCGTGTGCGCGGGCCCATGCCGGCGTTGTTCACCAGCAGATCGATGCGCCCGAAGCGTTCGAGCGCGGCCTCAACCAGGCGTTCCCGGTCCGCGGCCGCGCCGATATCGGCCTGCACGACCAGCGCCTCGCCGCCCGCTTCCCGCGCCAGCTCGGCCGTCTCGTTCGCGGTCGCGGCATTGCCGCGATAGTTGATCACCACCGCCCAGCCCGCCTCTGCCAGCGCCAGCGCAATCCCGCGTCCAATCCCGCGCCCCGCACCCGTGACCAGCGCTACTTTGGCCATTTCATCACCCTCCGAACTGCGGCTTTTAGTAGTCAGTTTTCAGTTCTTAGTAACTGCAACGGCCGTATATGCAGCTGGCTCTACTGAAAACAAAAAACTGGAAACTGAAGACGAATAACTGCCGTCAGGCAGTTATTCCACGCCCAAAACTTTGCACACCGCCTCCAGGAAGAAGTGGTCCCCCCACATCACGCTCTCGTTGACGCCCAGCCCCAGCCGTTCGTGGTACATGCCCTGCTTGAGGATGCCCTCCCAGCCCTCGTCGTCAACGGCCAGGAACTCAGGCTCGGTCAGCGTATCCACGATCTGCAGCGCGTAGTCGTGGTACTGCTTGCCCAGCGCCGGGTCGCCCACCAGCTGCGAGAGCTGGATCAGCCCGCTGGCGACGATGGCCGCGGCCGAGCTTTCGTGCGGGTTCTGCGGCTCCTGCTCCGCCCAGTCGTTCGGCGGCACGCCCGCGTCCGGCGTATTCTCCATGTAGAACCAGGCGTTGTCCTGGCTCGTCTTGAGGAAGCGCGCATCGCCCGTCATCCCGTAGACCGTGCCGAAGCCGTAGAGCGACCAGCCCAGCCCGCGCGCCCAGGACGAGTCGTCGCGCCAGCCCTGGTGCGTCGTCTGGCGTAGAAATTCGCCGGTCTCGAGGTCGAAGATGCCTTCGTGCGAGGTGCTGCCGTCGCCCCGCACCAGGTAGCGCCGCGTCGTCAGGCAGTGGCGATAGGCGGTCTCCCACAGCTCCTCGTCGTCCGTCTCCTGTGCGGCGTAGAAGATGATCGGCACGTTCATCATGATGTCGATGAAGAGGCTCTCGTCGGAGACAAAGGAGCGCAGGTATTCCCCTTTCTCCTTGAAGCGTTTGGCGAGGGTCTGGCCGGCCTCGATCACGACCGCGTTCTTCTCTTCGTCTTCCGTCAGGTCGTACCAGCGCTTCCACGTCGACAGGAAGAGAAAGCCGAGGTCATGCACATTGCGGTCCAGCTTGCGGTGTTCCAGCAGCCGCGAGTAGTGCTCCGCCTTCTCCAGGAAGTAGTCGTCGCCGGTCGCCTTGTAGACCAGCCACAGCTGCCCGCCGAGGAAGCCCTCGCACCAGTTCGTCCACGCCTCGCCGCTGTGCATCCACTTCCCGTTCTGCGTGTACATCGGGAAGAAGTCCGGGTGCGCCTCGACCAGGTGACGCAGCTGCTTGGCCGCGAACTCGACCGTTCGTTCACATTTGGCTATCAGGTTGTCATGGTCAATCATCGACATTCTCCTAACTGGATCGTTTTCAGTCGCCGGCTCTTCCCGCGCGTTCACCCGGCAAAAAAACGAAACTCGAAACTAAAGTAGGCCCCTTATGAAACCCGACTTCTCGGAAAGGGGGCAGATAGAATTCACGGGCGTTTCGGCCGCACGCTCGTCAGGAAAAAAATTCTTGGTTCCATTAGGGAAACACTTTGGTCTTTGAGACGCACTTCAGGAAACCCCTCAACCACGCTATTAGAAATGGCGCCAATATCGAGAGAGTTTACGAAATCTTCTAGGCCCCATTGCGGGTCCCAGACCTATCTTTGCGCGAGTCTGTAGAGGACACCATCCGCGTAGCCGACGACAAGAACATTGCCCTTTTCATCTTCGCCGATGCTGCTTACCGGAACAGAAGTCCTCACAAGCAGTTGGATATCCCATCCCTCAGGGCGGTTTCCATTGGAATCAACGACGGGTGGCTTAAGCGCCCAAATGGAGCCCCTGAAAAAGTCGGCGAAGACATACACCCCTTGCGATAGGGAAAGTCCACGACCGCGATAAACCGTGCCGCCGACAATCGCGCACCCTCGTCCATGGTCGTACTGCGCGACGGGAAGGGTAATAGTTCCTGCATCTGTACAAGCAATGGGGAGTGCAGGAAATTCCATGCACTTGGTTCCTTCGATTCCGGGCCAACCGTAGTTTTCGCCGCCTTCGCTGGATGCCGGCTGGAAACTCAGTTCCTCGCGATCATTGTGCCCAGTGTCGGGGATGAAGAGATCGCCGGAGTGGCTGTCAAACGAAAATCCCCACGGGTTACGAAAACCGAAGGCCCAGATCTCATCCAGGACCTCATCATTTTGTGTAAACGGGTTGCCGGCGGGAATGCTGTACGGCAAGACGCCCGATTCCACGTCGAGCCGCAGGATTTTACCCAGATAGGAGTCAAGATGCTGCGGAGCGTGTGCAGGAGGGCCAGGTGTTCCCCCGTCGCCTATGCCAACATACAGGTACCCGTCTTTCGGGCCGAAAATCATCCAACCTCCATTGTGTTGTGGATCAGGCTGATCGACCAACAGCAGGATTTCTTCGCTTTCCACGTCGGCAATGTCAGGGTCGTCGGCAGTCCGGAATCGACTGAGGACTGTTTGGCCCGTTGCATTCGTGTAGCTCACATAGAATCGGCCGTCATTGGGAAATGACGGTGGAAAGGCGACATTGTACAGCCCCTGCTCACTGCAACAACTGACGTGGTCCGAAATGTCCAGGAACGGCACAGCCAGCAGTTCACCGCTGCGCACGATGCGAATGCGCCCTTCCTGCTCCAAAACAAACAGGCGCCCGCTCTCGTCGCCCGCGTGCGTTACGAATACCGGATGGTCCAATCCCCCGACAAAAGGTTCCAGCATAAATTGCGGGTCGACATTCGACTCATGCGTAGTCGGCGGGACGTTTCCGAACACGCGGACCTCCCGCCAGGCGACCCAACTCGGGCCTTGAACCGTTACTACCTTTACTTCACTTACAAGCCGCGGCGGATGAATTTCAATCTCCAATTTCTGCCCATCTTCTGTATATATTTCTGAAATATTTTTATACAATACATGTACAGAGGAGGGACCGGCGAGCCAGAGCGTATGCGACGTCAGGCCGGCAGGCGCCTGCGATACGATCAGTTCGACCCTGTTCACAAGGTACGGCTGATCCAGAACAACAGTGAAAGACTGGAGCGGATGGACGAGAGAACTCCAGCTAGTTTCGAGATCGTCATCAAGCGCCCGATGGCCGATCTCCCACTCTGCTGAAGCGCGGCTGCTTCCCAGAAGTGCGACGTTTTTGATCGAGGTCCCTGGGCCCTCTGCCGCCTCTGGTTCAGGTTTGGTTGCAGAATGGGGAACAAGCAAGCCTTCCCTGTCAGAAAGGCCCCCGTTCGGTCCCTCGATCGGCCGGCAAGAGGAGGCCGTCAGCAGCAATATGAGACCGGCTACCAGCAGTATAGTTCTCCCCACTCCATTCCTCTGCTTTTTTTCAAAACAGTTTGGCGCCCGGAATCTCCCGCAGGCCAAGTCGAAATCGACTCTGGGTCACATGCGGAAGGCAAGTTTGACGATTCCGACGTGGCGGCCGTCAACGCAGGCTCGATGAAACAGTCCAATGTGTTGCTCGGGAACTCAGCAATTGCCGCGGCCCGCCTACAACCGCATCCCTTCCAGGAAACCACTCTTTGGATTCAGTTCGGAACGGTTGACGGCCGAAGCGAAAAGCAATAACCCCCAGTTCGTCGGGCGTCAGGCGGCAGGCCAAAGTACCTAGTCGGGCGATGGTTTCCTCAACCAACATGATCCCCCGGTTCGAACAGTTGATCCCAACGCGTCAACCCATCTGGAACTATACTCCAAGATTCATCAGATGTGTACAGCGGTGGGGCCTAGCCCAGAAAGAAAGGAGGAAACTCCTGGTTCCATTAGGGAAACACTTCAAAAACCGGAAACTTCCTCCGCCCCCACATCGTCCATCACCGCCCGCAGCGCCTTGACCGCGTAGGCCATCCCGTCCGGGCCGCTGAAGCCGCTGCTGTGCCCGGCCATCGCCAGGTGCGGCTCCAGCGCCAGCATCCCTTTGTAGCCGCAGCGCACCAGTTCGGTCAGCAACTCGGGCACCTGGCCGTCGCCCTCACCCGCCGCCTTCACTGTCCCGTCCAGCGTACAGTCCTTGATATGCACATAGCCGACGCGGTCGCGCAGCAGCGGCCAGCCGCGCTCGGTGAGCCGCGCCTCGCCGACCTGCACGAAGTTGGCCGGGTCCCACAGGAAGACCAGGTGCTCGCTCTCCAACGCCTCAACCAGCTTCACGCAGCGGTCGAGCGTATCGCCGACGATGCCCTTCTCGTTCTCCAGCAGCAGCGTCACGCCCTCGGCCTCGGCGACGGCCACCAGCCGGCCGATGCGGTCGATGGCGCTGTCCAGGTAGCTGTCATAGTCGACGCCGGCGCTGTCGCCGGGCGGATGGAAGGAGAAGATGCGGATGTTTGCGGTGCCCAGCTGCCGCCCGATCTCGATCACCCGCTGCAGGTTCTTCACCTCCGTCTCGATCGGCGCCTCGATCGGGCTCTTGCCGATCGGGCTGCCGAGCGCGCTGACGGTCACGCCGTGTTCTTCGCACAGCGCCCGCACCTGCGCAACCTGCTCGTCCGACAGGTTCAGCACGTTTACGCCCCAGGCCGCGCGCAGTTCCAGGCATGGGATCTTCAGCTCGTTCAGCACCTGCAGCTGTGTCTCCAGGTCATCGGCGATTTCGTCGCCGAAGGCGCCGATCATAAAGGATGCAGTTGTCATATCGATCTATCTCTCCCATGTCGGCTGCGCCATCCTGCCAGACCCCTTGTCACAGACCACGCATGCCGCCCGCTAAAAACTGAAAACTCAAGACGAAAAACTCTCCCCATACACCGCCAAAATCGTCCCCAAACTGCGCTTGCCCTCGGCGCCGTCGATCACCGGGTCCTCGCCGCGGCGGATGCCGGCGATGAAGTCCTTCAGGATCGCGATATGGCCGCTGGTCGAGATGCCGCGCGGGTCACCCGCCATGCCCGGGTCCACCTGCTCCGTTGCCACCGCCCACGGTTCGACCGTGCCCTTGCCGGCGTCGGCCAGCTTCCAGCGCAGCACCTCCTCTCCCTCGATCTGGATGCCGCCGTTGGTGCCGTAGACCTCCAGCCGGTGCGGGAAGCCGGGCTCGGCGGCCACCGTCGCCGTGATCGTCGCCAGCGCGCCGTTCTCGAAGCGCAGCACAGCGCCGGCCGTGTCCTCGATCTCGACCGAACGGTGGCGCGTATCGGCGAAGGCGTGCACCTCGACCGGGTCGCCCAGG
>DAOUHX010000021.1:0-4616 GCA_034428395.1 Caldilineaceae bacterium | reverse complement strand
GTGAACCATCAGGCCTGGTTCCTGCGCTTCGAGTGGAACGGAGAGGACGCCTACCCGCTGCTGCGGGAGAAGATGGCCGACGCGGAGATCTACGAGCAGGACATCGTCCGCTTCGAAATGATGAAGCATTTCGGCTATTTCATCACCGAATCGAGCCATCACAACTCGGAGTACGTGCCCTATTTTCGCAAGAATCGGGAGCTTATCGACCGTTACTCGAACAAGCGCGGGCGATTGGCCGGGGAGGTGCAGTTCGCGACGGGGAGAGACCGCTACGTCAGGCGCAAGGCCGCGCAGGTCGAAGAGCTGAAAGAGGAGGCGTTCGGCAGTGCGCCGCTGGCGATCGAGCGCGGCGCGGAGTACGTCTCGGGCATCTTCAACGCCATCGAAAGCAACGAGCCGTTCCGCTTCAACGGCAATGTGATCAACAGCGGGCTGATCACCAATCTGCCGCCCGGCTGCGTTGTCGAGGTGCCCTGCCTGGTGGACAACATGGGCGTGCACCCCTGCCATGTGGGCGACCTGCCGCCGCAGTGCGCGTCATTGAACCGCAATCGAATCGCCGGCGATGAACTGATGGTCAAGGGCATTCTGGAGGAGGACCGGCAGGCCATCGAGCAGGCGATTGCGCTGGACCCGCTGGCAGCCGCGGTCTGCACACTCGATCAGATCCACGAACTGACCGAGGAGCTGTTCAGCGTCCTCGGCCCGGAGTTCGAGCTATTCAAATAGAGGGGTTGCTGCGGTTTCTTTCCCGCTAACGCAGGCTGGCCGCAACTTGTACCGGCTGGAATAGGCCTGCGCCTACTGGAACTGGGGCAGGTGATCGGCGTCGGCCTCAAAGAGCTCCTCCACCATATCGTGGATCTGGTCCAGGGTGCAGACCGACGCGGTCAGCGGATCCAGTCCGACCGCCTGCTCGATTGCTTTGCGGTCCGCTTCGAGCGCGCCTTTGACGGTCAACTCGTCGCCCGCCAGGCGGCTGCGGTTCAGAGAAGCGCACTGCGGCGGCAGGTCGCCGACGAAGCAGGGGTGGATGCCCATGTTGTCGACCAAGCAAGGCACTTCGACGCAGCAGCCGGGCGGCAGATTGGTGATCAACCCGTGGTTCAGCACGTTGCCGTTGAAGCGGATCGGCACGTTGGTCTCCATCGCGTTGATGATCTCGATGCAGTACTCCTCGCTCGTGTCGACCGTCACCGGCCCGTCGCCGAAAGCCTCGACGCGTAGCTCCTCCCTCCGCTCTTCCGCCTTGCCTACCGAGGAGACCAGCAGGTCCTCCCAGGAGCCGACTTTGGGGGCAAAACGCGCAATCATCTCCGGCGTGCGGCGGAAGTAGGGCACGTACTCCGAATTGTGGTAACTGGATTCGGTGAGGAAGTGGCCGAAATACTTCATCATCTCCCAGCGGACCCTGTCCTGCTCGTAGATTGCCGGGTCCTCCATCTTTTCCCGCAGCAGCGGATAGGCGTCCTCGCCGTTCCACTCGAAGCGCAGGAACCAGGCCTGGTGATTGACCCCGGCCACCCAGTGACCCGTCTCTTCGAAGGGCGCGCCGAGGTAATGCGCCAGCTCCATCGCCGTCCCCTGCACGCTGTGGCACAGTCCAATGCTCTTGATCGGCGAAGCGATGTTCATCGCCCAGGGCACCGTCGTCGTGGGATTGGCGTAGTGCAGGAACCAGGCGTCGGGACACAGCTCTTCCATATCGCGGCAGATGTCCAGCATCACCGGAATGTAGCGCAACGCGTGGAAAACGCCGCCCGGGCCCGTCGTGCAGCCTACCGCCTGGTCGACCCCGTATTTGCGTTGAATCTTATGCTCGACCATGCGCGCCTCGAGACCGTGCAGCAGGATTACCGAGATCACATAGTCGGAACCCTCCAGCGCGCGCCGCCGATCGGTGCTCGACTCGATCTTTGTCCCTACGCCCAGCTGTTTCGCCATCTTTTTGGCCAGGGCGGTCGTAATGTCCAGGTAGTCCTGGTTGATGTCCATCAGGGAGAGTGTCCCCTCCGCCAGCGCGGGCCGGGTGAGGATGTCTGCGATAAACCGCTTGCTGAACCCGGTGCTGCCGGCGCCGATCAAGGTAATCTTAGCCACGTTTCATCTCCTTTTGCTTAGCCCTTTACACCGCTGATCACGACACCCTGAATGAAATGACGCTGGAAGATAAAGAAGATAACAACCGGAGGCAGGGACATGAGCAGCGCAATGGCCATAGTATGCGAGAAAAAGTGAACGGCCGGATAGGCGCCGCCCTTGGACCACATGGCGATGCCGATGCTCAGCGTCTGTTTGTCCGCGGTGTTGAGATAGATCAGCGGCCCGAGCAGGTCATTCCACTGCTCCATGAAGGTAAATATGGCCACCGTTCCCAGCACCGGCATCGATAAAGGCAGGACGATGCGTATGAAGATGTCAAGATAGTTGGCGCCGTCGATACGCGCGGCGTCGTCGTAGTCGAGCGGAATGGTCATGAAAAACTGCCGAAGGAGGAATACGTAAAAGGCGCCTCCGCCGAAAAACGCCGGCACTATCAGGGGCAGGAGCGAGTTGAGCCAGCGCAACTCCTTGAAGATGAGGTACTGGGGAATCAGCGTTACCTGATAGGGGATCATCATCGTACTCAGCACCAGGATGAAGAGCGGCCCTCGCCAGCGAAAACGGAGGCGGGCAAAGGCATATGCCGTCATGCTGGCGGTCAGCAGCCGGCCGACTTCAACCCCAATGACCAGAAGCACAGTGTTGCGGAAATAGCCGAAGAATGGCATCTGCGCGAGGGCGTAAGGATAGTTCTGCCAGAAGACCGGGTTGGGGATCCAGCTGGGCGGCACTTTCCAGACCTCCTGCGGGTCCTTCAGCGACGAGGACAGCATGAAGAGGAAGGGCACCATGAAGAGAAAGCCCAGACCCAAAAGCAACGCGTAAATGATCAGTTTGAACCAGAAGTCGCGCGTGCGCCGGTTCTGCCACAACTGTGAAATTATGGTTGGCTGTGGTTTGGTCAGTGCTTGCGTCATGATCTCTCTTCCGCCTCATAGTATACGAGCCGACCGGACAGGCGCAGGAGCAGAAGGGTCAGCGCCAGAATGATGATGAACAGTACCCAGGCCAGGGCCGAAGCATAACCCATCTGCAGGAAACGCCAGCCGTGGTTGTAAAGATGCAACACGAAGAAGAGGGTGGCGTTGACAGGCCCGCCGTCGGTCATCACGAACGCGGCGGTGAAGACCTGAAATGAGCCGATCATGCTTGTCACGGTAACGAACAGAATGACTGGCGACGTCATCGGCAGGGTGACATGGATAAACCTGGACCACGAGCCCGCGCCGTCTAGTTCGGCTGCCTCGTAGAGCGATGTGGGCACACCCTGCAGCCCGGCCAGATAGATGACCATGCCGCCGCCGATTCCCCAGAGGCTGATAATGATAAACGTCGGCAGCGCCCATTCGGTCGAAGCCAGCCACTTCGGTCCTTCGATGCCTATCCCGGCCAGGGCGGAGTTGGCAAGGCCGATTTCGGGATGGAACACCCACATCCACATCAGGGCGGTTGCGACCGCGGGCGTGACCGCGGGCAGAAAGAAGACCGTGCGAAAGACCGAAAGTCCGTGAACGGTCTGATTGAGAAGAATGGCCAGCGCGTAGGCGGTCACCAGTTGCAGGGGCACAATCGCCACGGTATAGATCGTTGTCACTTTGAGGGACTGCCAGAAGAGAGGATCGCCCGCGACCATCTGTGCGTAGTTACGAAGCCCCACGAATTCCGGTGAATGGAGGATCGGGTACTCGGTCAAGGAGAGAAAGAGAGAGGCGACAATCGGAAAAGCGGTAAAGGCCAGGAAGCCGATCAGCCAGGGGAGCAGGAACAGAAACGCGACCCGCTCTTCATGCTGGCGCAGTGAGACCGACCCGGTTCGCTTCGAAATCACCCCGTTTGCCGTCGCCATGAGAACAACTCCCCCCTATCCACGTGCGGGAAAGGTGCGCCCAGGGAAGCTGCAACACTTCCCTGGGCGTATTGCAAAACAGATGCTACGACTGCAGCCAGCCGTCGATTTCGGCCTTGGCGTCGGCCAGGGCTTCCTCCACGGTCTTCTTCTGCAGCAGGATCTCTTCCTCTACGGTGTTCATGCGGCGCAAAATGCGCAGGCTCGCCTTTTCGCCCAGCCAGCGCGCACGGAAGACGCCATCGCCGCCGCCATCGAAGGCCGGATTCTTGGTCGCGGGATCGCGGAAGACCGCGCCCTCGGCCAGGTCCTTGTTGGTTCCCGACGGCATCCGATCGATATGGTTGCGGGTATCGTAGGAGGCGTTGTGGAAGCTGTCGGTGCGGTACTGCGCCCACAGGTCATCGGTCGTGACGAACCACATGAGGTCGAAGGCTGCCTCCGTCACTTCTGAATCCTGGTTGAGCGCCCAGCAGTTGCCGCCGTAGATCTGCAGCTTCTGCTCGACATAGGGCCAGGGCAGATGGTCATAGATGAAGGGGTGCTCGACGATGTTCTGGGGATTTCCCCAGGAGACGGTAAAGGCGCTGCGCTCGGCCGACCACGCGCGCGACGATCCACCGACCGACTCAAGCTCGGAGGGCGGCATCGCCACCTGGTGCGT
>DAOUHX010000020.1:0-55695 GCA_034428395.1 Caldilineaceae bacterium | reverse complement strand
CGGCGTTTCGCTCGTGGTGGGCGGCATCGGCATCATGAATATCATGCTCGTCAGCGTGACCGAAAGGACACGCGAGATCGGGTTACGGCAGGCGCTGGGTGCACGCCCGGGCGACGTGCAGCGCCAGTTCTTGCTTGAAGCCGTTATGCTGAGTCTGGTCGGCGGCCTCGTCGGGCTATTGGCAGGCGTGGCCGGATCGATCGTTTTCGGACAGCTTGGCGGGATGCGCACCGAGTTGGTGCCGCTGTCACTCCCCCTGGCTTTCGGCGCCTCAGCCGCCGTAGGCATCTTCTTCGGATATTATCCTGCAACCCAGGCCGCGCGGCTGGACCCGATCGAGGCCTTGCGCAGGGAATGAAATCTTCAGCCTTCTACAATAGGCAATCTCTTCCGCGCCCTGAGGTTGCGGTCACATCGCCAAATTGCTGAACCATGCGAAAATCGATTGCTCTCGATTGGCCCTCGTGTTACTGTCGCCTCTCGCATTGCTGTTCGTGACCGCCGCCAGCGCTTGGACGCGTTCCTGCAGAGCAAGTCCAGCCATTGAGAACTGAGTCCAACTTACGTGCGGCGAATGAATCTCGTCACCGCCGGCCGGTACAATGGATTGTCTCTAATGGAAGCGAGCATGGGACCAGCTCAGCGGCCCACCCACCTACCCCGAATACCCCGACCCGATTCCCCGGTGTCATGCCTTCATGTATACTCTTGTGAGAACGGTATTCCCTTATGTGAAACAGTTCCGAAAAGATGCAGTTCGGATTCCGTCCTCGAATCATTCTTGCCGCAGTTATCTGGGCCTCGGCGGTCCTGTCCATTGGTCTAACCCGCCCCGCGCCGCCTGCCGTCGGCACGCTGTCCGCCGCTGCCTACTTTGACAAGGTGTACGGCGCCTGGAAGGCGACCCTCATCGCCAATCATTCGGGACTCGACCTGCAGGGACGGTATCTCGAAGAGCCGGGGCCGCCGGGCTCGTTCGCGCTCCTCCTGCTTGACCAGTGGTCGACCGACGACGACACCCATATCGAGTGGGTCGACCTGCATATCCTGGAGACGCACGGCCTCGATCCATCCGCCGAACAGATCCGCGACGAATGGGTCGACCATCTGAACCACGATATCTGGGTTTCGACGCGACGCGCCCGCGATCTGATGGACGAAGGCCTCGTGCCCCCGGACACCGGAAGCGCAGACAACAACCCTGAAGGTGCCTGGTCGATCGGAGCCCAGTTTCAGACCGAGCTCTTCGGAATGTTGACTCCTGGCATGCCTGACATCGCTGCCGCCTACGCCGAACGCTTCGCCCGCATCACGAGCAGCGGGCCCGCGGTCGGAGCCAGCGTCTTCTACGCCACGCTTTATAGCCAGGCATTCTTTGAGAATGACGTGCGAAAACTGGTCATCGACGCGCTGCAACGGGTTGAGACCGGGGCAACCGTATTGCCAGGGGAAACGTCGATCGTCGAAAACGTGCTGCGCTGGCACTGGGAATCGCCGCAGGACTGGCGCGCAACCCGGCAGAAGATCCGCGACACCTACGACACCGACCCGATGTGGTGGGCCGCACGCGTCAACTTTGCAGTTACGATCATGGCCCTGCTCTACGGCGACGGCGACCTTCTCAAGACCGTCGAAATCGCGGCGCTGGCCGGTTGGGACGCCGACAACAACATGGCCACCGCGGCAGGACTGCTGGGGTTGGTCCACGGCTTTTCCGCGTTGCCGGCGGTCGTGCGCGGCAGCACCGACCTGTACTTCAACGAGGACGTAACCGGCGATCTGCCCCGCTACGAGACGGTTAGGGAAATCGCCTCGCGAACACAGCGACTCGCAGCGCGGATGATCCGGCGCGCCGGCGGCACCACGACCGGAAATCTTTACCACATTCCGCTGCCGCGGGCGGATGGGGGCGGACGCTGAACTGATGGCTTCACTGCGGTTCTGGACGATTCCTTTAACGCTTTTCGCCGCATCGCTGGGCGCCTACCTGGGCATGGTCTCGATGCAGCTTCGCCACGGCAGCCTCGGCGGGGGCGTCGTATTCGAGTTCCTGGCCTGGTTCGGGCTGGCTTTTGTCACTTACGCCGCGGCAATTTTCTGGCTGGAACAGTGGTGGAGCAATGAAAGGCGGACCAGGCCGGGCGGCCATCCCGGAGTGCGCGGTTTCTTTCTCGTCGGGGGGCTCTGGCTTGGCGGCATTCTATTCCGCTGGCTCCTGCTGCGGACCTATCCGACTCTTTCATCCGACGTCTTCCGCTACATTTGGGACGGGCATGTCTCTGTGAACGGCATAAGCCCGTACCAGTTTCCCATACACGCCTCTCAGCTGGACTGGCTGGACATTCCCTACCGCGGTCAGGCCCATCACGTGCATATGGCCAGCCCCTACATGCCGGTAGCCCAGTGGTATTTCACCTCAATCGCCATCTTCTACCCCCTGGAGCCGGTCTCCTTTCAAACCGCAGCCGTTCTTCTGGATTTGGGAACTGCCTACGTCCTGTCGCGTCTCTTGACGCTCGCTGACCTGCCCGCGCACCGTTTGCTCATCTATCTCTGGAATCCGCTCGCCATCGTCGAAACGGCCCAGGGCGCGCACTTGGACGCGCTGATGGTATTGCTGGCGTTCTTGGCCGTTTACGCATTGATGGGACGGTCAGCCGCGCTGCCCAGGGCGCCGGGGACCGGCCGCGAATTCCCCCGTCGCCCATCTCCGCTGCCTTTCACAGTATTGACACCGGCGCTCCTTGCGCTGGCGACATTAACGAAACTGGTCCCTCTTGTCCTTGCACCTGTTTTCTGGTGGCGGTGGAACTGGGGCAGCCGGTTGCTCTACGGTTATCTGGTCGTCGGGCTACTCGTCGCGCCGGCATTGCGCGCCGGCTGGGGACTGTCCGGCGACCTCGACGGCCGCGGCCTGTTCGGCGCCCTTCGCATCTACCTGGATGAGTGGAACTTCAACAGCGGACTTTTCCACTGGCTGGAGGAGTGGCTCAAGGAGATGGGCATCGGCAGTCCGATGGCCCAGGCCAAGGAGATCACATTCTTCCTTCTCTTCCTGCTTCTATTGGGCGTGTGGCTGTGGTCTCGGCGGACGCGTGACGATCCGCGTTCGACATTGCGGTTGTTTGCCGTGCCCCTCGGCGGCTACCTCCTGTTGACATCGACAGTTCACCCCTGGTACCTGCTGGCGCTGCTGCCGTTCCTGCCACTCTTGACACCGGGGACGGACGAGTCGGCGCGAGTTTGGCTCTGGACGCTGCCCTGGCTCTGGCTCAGCGGGGCGCTCGCCCTTTCCTACGTAACTTATCTTGATCCTGCCAATCAGCGCGAGTACGAATTGGTGCGGCAGTTGGAGTGGCTTCCTGCTCTGCTTCTCCTCGGGGTCGCGTTAAGGTGGGGAGATTCCGGTCGACTCTTTCGTCCGGAACGGGGTTGAACTGCAGGACCTAGGCCATGAAAGCCTCGCACGGTCGGCAGGAGAGCTCCGGCGCCGCATTTGCCCGCGACTTCCAGAGTGCCCATTACTTCCGGCTGGCGTAGCGACTGATTTGAATGCCCACAAATTGGGCTTGCTCTACGTCTCGAAACAGTGCACGCAACTCGCGCGGCACGATCCCTTGTGGATCGGAGTACCAGTTATGCGAGTAGATGAGCCAGACCCGTTCTCTGCCGGCTAGCAACTCCTGCACCCGGGACACGTCACTCTCTTCCATCGCCGGCTCAAGCTGCCCCCCTTCAAATAGGTCCACGGGCAGCCCTTTCAACTCAGTATCCAGGCCGAAGCGCTTGAAGTAGTATTCAAACGGGACCTGCACCCAGGTGGCATTGAAAAGGACCAGGTCGTCCGGCTCGGCCTGGTCGGCGATGTAAGCCGCTGCCTGGTCCCATCCCTCCTTGGGGAAAAAGTAGTAGTAGCCGTGGAGGCCAAAGGTACTCAGCGTCACGATGGCGAGCAGTATGAAGAGTTGAGCGGCCAGGCGCGCCGAGTCGAGACGTCCGGCCTTCTTGACTGCATGGCCATCGTTGCTGAAGGTCGGCGCGTCGCGCAGCGCCGCAAATAGCCGTTTCAGTGCGGGGCCGCCAAGAAATCGAATACCCCCCCCGATCAGCAGATAGTAGGGCAGCGTCGTCCAGATCAGCGGACGCTCGGCGTAGACAGGGCTGCGCAGGCTGACCAGGAGTGCGATCAGGTGTGGAATGACGAACAGGCAGGCCAGAATGATCGCGGTCCGGCCACCGCCCGGCCTGCTAGAATGCGATTCTCTTTCGTCCGGACCGGCTTCTGTCTCTGCCGGCGCGTGGCGCGACAGCCCGTCAGGCGCAGAAGAGTTCCTCAGAAGCAACCCAGCCAGGCCGGCGAACGCGAAAACGGGGTAGCTCCAAATCCAGAGCGGCCGCACGGGGAAATCAGAGCCCAGAAAGGCGAAATGGAAATTGCGAAACGTATCCAGCACCAGTTTGGGCCAAGGCGGCGGCAGCCAGAATCCCTGTTCCACGTCAGCTATCTGAAGGATGAACGGCATCGCCCACGGCAGCCAAAGCAACACCGCAAGACCCTGGTATCTGACCCAACTGTTGACGAACTTGTCCCTGTCGATCGAAGCCGCTTCAAAGTTTACTGAGCTCTCAGGAACGCGGGTCGGTTCGTCAGGAGCCGCCTCCATTTCTTGCGCGCCCTTTCCGGTCCCTAACGGGACGGAGGGCAGCAAGAGGAGTATGCCCATTGCCGCGTTCAGCGCCACTGGCAAATAGACCGCCGCGGCGTTGTGTGTCAGCATAACCGCGGCCTGGGAAACGGCCAGTCCGACCCAGCTGCTGGGGGAAGGACGGCGTTCCGTGAGAAGACGCGCCAGAAAATAGAGGACACAGGCGGCCTCCAGCGACAGGAGCGCATACATACGCGTTTCCTGCCCGAACTGTACGTGAAAAGGGGAAATCGCCAGGATGCCGGCTGCAATCGCCGCGCTTGACCTGTCCAAAAGGCGGCGTCCGGCAGCGTAAAACAGGGGCACGGTCGCGGTCGAAAACAGTGCCGAGAGCATCCGTACGGGCCCCTGCAGCTCTCCAAACAGCTCCGTCCAGACATGAAGCAGGCTGTAATAGAGCGGGGGGTGCTGGTCTATGCGAATAAGCCAGCTCAAGCCCTCCCAGAGCGTATGGCGGGCAATCCACAGGCTGAACGCCTCATCCAGCCAGATGCTCTTTTCGCCGATTCGGTAGAAGCGCAGTACGAGCGCCAACAAGGTGACCACGCCCATAAAGATCAGGTCGCCGCGAGTGGCCAGCGTTCCGGAATACACGCCCTTCCAGCTAATTGCGCTCATCGCCTCCATTATGGCACTTACTAAGGCCAGTATCAACTGCGGCCAGCACTGGGGTGCGGCCTACATTTGAAGAGGGAATCGCCGGGCGGGGAATTCGTGCCAGAGGTGGCTGGAACTGGCGGAAGTCGGAACTCGGAACTCGAAACGTCGAAACTCGAACGGCGGAGCTGGCGAATCGCACATACGGCCGCGTCGTCCAAGCTGGCCTTGGCGACACGCTGGCAGCGCGCAAGCACGGTGGTGGCGGGCCGGGCCGCTGGTTGCGCTGGGTTGCATCAGACCCCACAACTGACGGGAGGAGAGGTGTCAGGGGGGCGTTGCGGGGGGAGTCCCCCCGCACAAGGGAGGGCCGGAACGGCCCGACCGTCCTAACGGCAGCGGCCAGCGGTCAGTGGTCAGTTACCAGGAATTGCAGGGAGGGTATGGCTGGGTTTCTGCCCGGGGGCATGGGAAGTTGCACCCTCAATTTTGGACTGCTGCCTTAACCGGGACAGTCATTGCAAAGGATGCCGGGCGCATGTACAATTCCTGTGATCTCCCGCCCCATTCTTCTCCGGCCGCTGATTGCACTCCATCTGGCGAGAGTTGGCATGGTTTCCCCACTTCAACTTGACGACAGCGCCTTGTGGCGCCGACGCTTCCGCTGTCAGCGGCTCGGCAGCGTTTCGCTTGCGCCCGGAAACCTGGCACGAGGCATCGTGCAGGCCAACTGGAACGGCCCTGAGATCCGGGTCTGCGCATGGGACATCCCATCCGGCCGGCTGCGTCCGTTGACGGGCGAGCACGACGCCATCACCTACGCGTGGTTGGGGCCCGACGGCGAACATTGCTACTTTCTGCAGGACGAGCGGGGCAGCGAGGTCGGCCACCTCGCCCGCGTTCCACTTGGAGGCGGGCCCGCGCGCGATCTTACGCCGGAGCTGCCCCCATATACGTTGCGCGGGTTTGACATCAGCCGCAGTGGCAACCTGCTCGCCTTTGACGCAGTCTTCGACAACTGCTACTGGTTCTATTGCGTCACATTGCGGCCGGACGGCTCCTGCTCGCCGCCGAGACTGATCTACGCCGCCGAAGAGGAGACCTGGGCCTGCCATCTCTCGCATGGCGGGGACCTGCTGGCCATCAAGTCCACGCATCGCGCCAAGCACAGCCGCCGCTATAGCACGCTGGTGTTTGAGACCGAATCGGGGAGGCAGGTTGGCGAACTGTGGGACGGCGTCGACTTCAGCGTCGAACCTGTTCAGTTTTCGCCACTGCCGGGCGATGATCGACTTCTCGCCACATCCACTACCCAGGGCACCCTTCGGCCTCTGCTCTGGAATCCGCGCACGGGTCAACGCCTTGACCTGCACATTGCAGGCGGGAACGAAGCCGTTCTGCCCCACGACTGGTCCGCCGACGGCAGCCGGCTACTGATTGAGACGAAGCATGACGGACGCAACCGACTGTTTGTCTACGATCTCCAGGAAGACGAGCTGCGCCCGCTCAATCACCCGCCCGGCACGTTTCGCGGACGCAGCGGTCCATTCCATACGGGGACGCCGGCCACCTTTTTCGGCCCCGACGGCGCCGTGTGGGCCCACTGGAACGACGCCTCCCACCCACCCAGATTGCTTTCTCTGACGCAGAGAGGCCCGCCCGAACCGGTGCTTCCGCTTCCCGACTGCCCGCCGGGCCATCCCTGGCGCGAGGTCAACTTCCCCAGCTCCGACGGCGTTAATGTGCATGCCTGGCTGGGTCTGCCTGCCGGCGCGGATATTTCACACGGCCCATTCCCTACAGTTCTGCACGTGCACGGAGGCCCGAGCGGTGCCGTGACCAACGCCTTCGACCCGTCGAGCCAGGCCTGGCTGGACCACGGTTTCGCCTACCTGACAGTAAACTACCGCGGTTCGACCGGTTTCGGCCGCGCCTTCCAGGAGAAGATCAACGGCGACGTGGGCCGTTGGGAACTGGAGGACATAGTTGCTGCCAGGAACTGGCTTATCGAGCAAGGAATCGCCGACCCGCGCCAACTGCTGCTCGAAGGAGGATCTTATGGCGGGTTTCTGACCGTGTGGGCGCTTACGCAAAAGCCCGATCTGTGGGCGGGCGGGGTGGCGCCGGTGGCGATTGTCGACTGGCTGATGAATTACGAGGACTCCTCAGCTGCTATGCAGGGCTGGGCGCGCATGATCTTCGACGGCTCACCCCACGAAAGGCACGATCTGTACCGGGAGCGCTCCCCCCTCACCCACGCCGCCTCGATCCAGGCCCCCCTGATTGTCTTTCAAGGGCGTCATGACAGCCGCGCTACGCCCCGTCAGATGGAGATCTTCTCACGCAAAATGCAGGAGTTGGACAAGGACTTCACGCTAATCTGGCTGGACTCAGGCCACGGGACCAATAGTACAGCGACCGCAGAACGGATGCAGGAAGAGCACATGAGATTCGCCTATCGAGCACTGGGGCTGCGGGCGTCGAATGTGGACTGAGCTCTCAAACCGCTATCAGAACCTTTGGCAACTCCCTGCCGGCGTTCGCGAATCTCTGGCTAACGCCGACTATCGGCTGCTCCTCGGTTCCAGTACACTTTGGTGGCTGGCGCACTATATGGAGATGCTCGTCCTCGGCTGGCTGGTCTTGGAGTTGACAAACTCACCGGCCCTCGTCGGCTTGGTCGCGTTCTGTCGCTCCATCCCCGTCCTCTTTGTTGGCGGATTCGGCGGCATGCTTGCCGATCGGATCGGGCGCCGTCCCCTCATCGTTGCCGCGCAGACCGTCACATTCGCCATGTACGGGGCCGTGGCGCTGCTGCTGGCAACCGGCTTGGCCGCTCTGTGGCAGCTGGTTGTCATTTCCCTGGTTCTGGGCTGCGCCTGGGCGATGGACTGGCCGACGCGGCGGGCGTTGATACCGGACCTGGTGGGCCGCGCCCGCACGCTTGACGCACTGCTGCTGGAGAGCCTCGGCATGGGCATTGCCCGCACGCTGGGACCGTTCGCCGCCGGCTTTGTGCTCAATGCCTACGACGCGCTGGGCTGTTTCCTGGCCCTCAGCGCGTTGTCAGCAATGTCGCTGCTGCTCCTGCGCAGCCTCTCGCGCCAGACAATTCCCCAGACATCCTCCCCTTCCAGCGCCGGGCCTCTGGCGCAGATACGGGACAGCGCGCGCTATGTTCGGCAAAACCAGCCCATTCTGGCTGTCACCCTGATCACGATGATCATGAACATGCTGGCCTTCCCCTACATGAACTTTCTGCCTGTCTTCGCGCGCGATATCCTGCACCAGGACCCGGTCGGTCTCGGTTACCTCGGCGCGGCGGTCGGGGTCGGAAGCTTTTGCGGGCTATATCTCGTCGGTCGAGTGCGGCACCTGGCCGGTCCGGGACAGGTATTCCTTGTCGGAACGATCGCGCTCAACTTCGCGCTGCTGGCCTTCGCCTACAGTACCGATTTCTTCTTCTCTTGGGTGATGCTTCTGGTGGTGGGATTGGGACACGCCTGCTTCGGCATCCTGCAGAGCTCGATCGTGCTGCTGGCGGCCGCGGACGAAAGGCGAGGGCAGGCGATGGGCGCCATCGCCGTTGCCATCGGTACCGGTCCGTTCGGCCGTCTCCTGACCGGCGTTCTTGCACAGTCCTACGGCGCGCCCATGGCTGTGGGGGGCGAAGCTGCCGCGTCGGCGCTGCTTGTCATTGCGGTGGCGGCCGCGCAACCTGGCTTGTGGCAACTGTCCCGAAGCGACGACGGTCCCGCCGCCGTTTGAATGTCAGACATTCCGGCGGCAATTCACAGTTATGGCTTCTTCAAACGGAGAGATTGCCGACAACCCGCCGCGCTGTATCGCGCGTGTGCCTGCTGGCACGACGCCGCGAACGCGCGCATGCTCCCCCCTCTCGGTCCTCAACTTTCGATTCAGGCAACCGGCCACCCGTGGTAGGTAGTGCAGTAACCTGACGTGAAGGGTTTTCTTCGCGTGAGTTTGTGTGATTTCGCGGCTGGCGGTAGGAAAGCAGGGGAACCGGAGCGCCCGTTCCCTTAAGCGAACTCCTTTAGGTCTCCATCTCCTCCTTCATCGCATCGACGGCAGGAGCCTCGATGTCGCGGATCCTCAGCACCTGCTGTGCAATCCTCTCCCTGAAGGCGACTACCTCTTCCTCCGAAAGCGGGAAATCCGTTTCCATTTCGCGGCGAATTTCAATCAGCCGCGCACAGTTGGCGCGCCCCTGCTCAATCCTTTCAACGCCCTGCCCCAGAAAGAGGCTTTGATTGGTCAGCATCAGATCGCGCGCCTCTGCCCAAACAGGAACCTCGTCGGGCAGGAGGAGTAACCCCAACTCTTCCCAGGCCTTGGCGCTGACACGAAACTGGTCCGCGGTCGCGCGCAAGGACGGCTTCTGCAGAATCTCGGCGGCCTCGTCGAGAAAGTCGGCGTACAAGTCTCGCTCCGCGAATCCTTCCTTGCCGAACGTGTGCGTGTCGCCGAAGACCGATTCCAGGCCGGCGTACATTTTGCGTCCGCGCGGAAAGTCCTTGTCCCAGCTGCCCCGCACTCTCGGCTTACACAGCGTGTCAGCCCAACGCTCGTAGGCCGCGAAGCCGAAATTGTGACGTGCGCCCTTGGGCGGCTTTTCCGTGTATAGCTTGATACAGTCCCAAATGCCCAGCTCCACCGCCTCCTGCAGCTTGTCATGATCGGGCGGCTCGAGGGTCAGAACGCGGTTCCGCACCTTCTTCACCTGCGCCCGCGCCGCAGCCAGCTGCCCGGTAGATGCAAACAGGGGGACGCGTGCGCGGTCGGCGATCGAGACCCTGTCGGCCTCGTCGTCGAATCCGAAGACGACAACCGGCATCATATGGGCGATCTCGAACTCGTAGGGTTGTGGATCGTAAGGCAGTTGCATTGCGTCGACCCAAGTAATGGCGGGCGTTCCGCTTCGCAATATGTCCAAAAGGTTGCTGACCGCTTTGTCGGCGCTTCCCGTCTGGCGCGCATTCTGGACCGCACCGATCCGTTTCAGCATCGTCTCCATCGGGTCAAAAGTGTTGCGGGTGAGGATGCGGGCGTGCGGATCGATGCCCTGGTAGGAAAATGGGAAATAGCCCATTACGGCGCCGCCGCTGATGCCCATCAGCAGCGCTTCCGTATACGGCCCGCCGGTGTGGGGCGCCTTCACGCCGCAGTAGTCGTAATAGTTGCGGACGGAACCGGTCTCCCAATGAAGTCCGTCGAACTGGCGGTAGTCCTCTATAGTAGTCATTCCAGCACTCCTTCGGCGTTCGGCAGATGTCGACTGACGCACACCACTCAATGATGCGGCATGTCTGGTTTTGCACGGGAGACAACGGTCGTCATTCTCGGGGAATGCGCCAGCGAGTGGCATTGCGGGCGAACCCGCTCCAGGCGATCACCGTCGTAGGGAAGACGGCAAACAGCCCTACTGGGACATTGCCTGAACTGCCGGCGTTGTCCAGGTTTTCGCTGGGCCGGTAGGTTTCATACTTGCGGACGAAATCATCGTCCAGCCGCTGCAGAAACGCCTCGTCCCGCCGCTTAATTTCTTGGAAGCTGCCCTCGATGATGACAACCTCGTCGGCACTCTCCAGGTGAACGACCGCCTGCGGATTGGCGCGCAGATTGCGGATCTTGCGCCCCGCGCCAACAAAGTAGAAGACATCGTCCAACCATGCGCCCCACACCGGCACGGCGTGGGGCCGGCCACTGGCAGCGGCGCTCACAATCCAGTAGTTCTGGGCGGCGTGCATACGGCTTTCCACGAACGACCAAGTCAACATCTCTTCCGTGAAGGACAAACTGTCCAGCGCAAGGTTTGGGCGGCTGCGCTCGCCGTCATGCTTGTCGGCCATTTCACACTCCTTACCTGAGCGGAAGCACGCGCGCGCCCGCGCTTGGTGAGCTGACGTATATTTCTGGCCACACATTCATCCGTTTCGCATAGCCTTTACGCACAGATGCCCGCATGTCTGTTTCCGAGCCGCTCCAAACCAGAGCCACTGCGCAGCCTCCGAATCCTGCGCCGGTCAGGCGCGCCCCCAGGCAGTCAGGATGGTCAAGCATCGACTCTACCATCTGGTCGAGTGCCTCGCTACTGACTTCGTAGTCGTCGCGCAGACTGGCGTGGCTTTCGTTCATCAGCTGGCCGACGCGTCGGAAGTCATCCCGCTCGAGCGCTGCGACAGTAGCCTCCACGCGTTCATTCTCGCTGACCACATGTCGACAGCGTCTGAAGACTGTATCCGGCAGCAAGTGACGGTGTGCATCCAATTGCGCGCTGGTCACATCCCGCAGTGCCGCGATGGCCGGCAGGACTGCCTGCAGGCGTCGCACGCCGTCCTCACACTGGGCGCGGCGTTCATTGTAGGCGCTGCCGGCGAGCGAGCGGCTGGCCTTCGTGTTGCCGATAACGAGCGAGGTATCGGCCGGAAACGGCACCCGCCGGTAGTCCAGGCTACGGCAGTCGATCAGGAGCGCATGTCCCTCCTCTCCGAGGGTGCTGATGAACTGGTCCATGATGCCGCAGTTGACGCCTACATATTCGTTCTCGGCCTTTTGCGCCGCTTTGGCGATCTGCGGACCGCTCAAGGCGTGGATCTGATTGGCCGAAGCCAGAAAGGCCTTTGACGCGGCGATCTCAAGCGCCGCGGAACTGCTTAGCCCGCTGCCGCGTGGGACATTGCCGCTGACAACCCCTTCAAATCCTTTCAACGGGACCTCCAGCTCTGACAACGCCAATCCAACCCCCTGAATGTAGTTGGGCCAGAGTTGCTCGTCGTCCCGCTGCGGCGACTCGATTTCAAAGCTAGTCCAGGAGTCGAACTCCAGCGCGTATAACCTGACTCTACGGTCTGCGCGCGGGCGGAACAGCACGCGCACGTCCCGATCCAGTGCCACGGGAAGGACGAACCCGTCGTTGTAGTCGGTGTGTTCTCCGATCAGATTGACCCGCCCGGGCGCGATGGCCAGGTGGGTCGGTTCGCCCTTAAAATGGGCTGCAAAACCGTCAAATATCTGCTGCGTTCGTTTGTCGGGTTGCATAGAGGTGACCGATGTAAAGGCTGGGATGAAACCTGAAAGAAACTGTGCTGGACTGGCGCCGACTTTCCGGCGAATCAAGTGGAGACGGGCCTGGTCATCTCAAGACCGCGTACAGATTCAGCCCGGGAAGCAGGCCCGAACTGCTCGCCTCCTCGCGCTTGCCGTCGGCGCGGAAGGCGTGTACAACAGTCAGTCCGGCGTCCGCGGCCAGATGATCCAACTCTACCCCATCAACCTGGTGGACGTAGCGAATCGCCTCGACGCCCTGCTTCCACGGCAACAGGCCGTCGCCCGCCTCGAGCGCAGCGGGATCTACGCCGACCGTCCGCGGGTCGACGAGCTTGGCGACAAATCGCTCCCGGCTGAGAAACTGCCAGAACGAAAGTATTATGTATCCGTTGGTCAACCGCCGAAAATCCCGCAACAGGCGCAGTCGCAACCCGTAACCTGGAAGGTGCTGGAGTGTGGCCGTGCAGAGGACTATGTCGAACAGGGCCTTACGGTCCTCCCCGACGGTGGCTGGCCCTCCTGTGTCTTCCCTCATAACGCCTGTCAGCATGGCCAGCCAGTCCGGGCGCGCGAGATCGGCCTGCAGGAACAGGCACTCGACGCCGGACAGTCCAGCTGCGGACCTACGTGCGAGCTGCAGCAGTTGTGCGCTGCCATCCACGCCCACGTACCTGGCTTTCACACTCTCATTGGCCAGCAGCCTGGCAAAACGGCCATTCCCGCAACCCACATCCAGAACCGTCAGCTTATCTTTCACCCCGCGTTCGAAGTAAGGTAGAATAGCCCGCAGACCGGGCGTCCAACCCTGGCGCGTGGCGTCAAAATGGATGGCCGTCCTTTCGTAGAAGCGCCGGTTGAGCTGCAATAAAAGGCTCTGCGTCTGCACGTCCATGCTTTCCGTGCGAGCCTGACCGCGATCGGGCGCGACGCGCTGTTTCAATACAGGGTTAATATGAAACGAGTCCTGGCACCGGATGAGGTCCCGGCAGAAGTACATAAGATTTCCCGAGAGTGGCAGCGCAAGCGTTCATTTGACCCGGCTGACCACAGGGATACGCTTTCTGCCATTTTCGAGGAAATCCAGGAGGTGCAGGACCTGGAATGGGATGTCAAGCGTTCGCTGCGATCTATTCTAGCCCGACATCCGAAGGACGGCAAAGGATTCTTCGCCAAGTCCGACCTTGTTGCCGGCTTCCGCTACCTAGTCGAAGAGGGCGATCTGGAACCTGACCCTCGGCTGCTGGAACGAATCCGAATGAAGCCGGTGCGGACATCCAGCGGTGTTGCGCCTGTCACCGTTCTCACAGCGCCGGCAGGCTGCCCGGGAGAGTGCATCTTTTGCCCAGACGACTGGCGCATGCCCAAGAGTTACATATACGACGAGCCGGGTGCGCAGCGGGCCGAGCGCGATGGCTTTGATCCTTTCAGGCAGACGTTCGGCCGCATCGAAGCATTCGAGAGTATCGGCCACGACGCCTCCAAAGTGGAGCTCTTGATCCTGGGGGGCACGTGGAGCGCATACGGGCGGGACTACCGCGAGTGGTTTGTTCGCCGCTGTTACGACGCAATGAATGCGGCCGGCAATCCGGACTTTACCCCTGCCGAGTCGCTGGAGGAATCACAACGGCGCAACGTGCTGGCCGCTCACCGCAACGTTGGGCTGGTCGTGGAGACGCGCCCGGACTGGATAACGCCGGAAGAGATCGTGCATTTGCGACGTCTGGGCGTCACGAAAGTACAGATCGGCGTACAGAGCCTCGACGATAGTGTGCTGGCTCTGAATAAGCGCGGCCATACCGTCGCCGAGGTGCGGCATGCCCTTGGCCTGCTTCGAACGGCCGGCTTCAAGCTTCACTTGCATTGGATGCCCAACCTGTACGGCGCAACGCTGGAGTCGGACCGGGTCTCGTTTCAGAGGTTTTTCGACGATTCTGCAATTCGGCCGGACGAGCTTAAGATCTACCCTTGCTCATTGATCGCAGGAACGGAGCTATACGACAAGTGGCGGGAAGGTAACTACCAACCCTATTCGGAACGGGAGCTGGTCCGTTTGCTGGCAGACATCAAGCCGGCAGTGCCCCCTTATACCCGCATCAACCGTTTGTTTCGTGACATTCCGGCACACCATATCGAGGCTGGCGTAAAGGTCAGCAACCTGCGGGAAATTGTTCACCGTGAGTTGGCGCGACGAGGCGACCGCTGCGGCTGCATCCGCTGCCGCGAGGTACGCCGAAAGACGGTGCGCGAAGAGGATTTGCGGCTCTCCGCCTATTCCTACTCCACGGACCTGACAGACGAAATCTTTTTGCAATGTGTTGTGCTGGAGAAAGGCGGGCTAGGCAGTGCAACTTCAGCTGACAAGGCCCCACTTGCCGGTTTTCTCCGTCTCAGTCTACCCAAAGGCCCTGCGGTCGGAAGTCGCGCCTTTCTGGATGAAATACGCGGCAACGCGCTGATTCGAGAGGTGCATGTCTATGGACCTGCCCTGGCCATCGGCGGGGCCGAGGCGGGTGCGCCCCAGCACGTTGGTGCCGGCACGCGCCTGCTGACGGAGGCACGACGACTGAGCCGGGCAGCCGGCTTCGAACGCATCAGCGTCATCGCCGCCACGGGCACGCGGGCCTACTATGCCGCGCGCGGCTTCGAAGACGGCGAGCTGTACATGACTGGACCGACCTAAATTCTATAGAGGGAGAGGGGAAGAGCCGCAGGCGGTTACTTGCTGGACTAGCAACAGGGTAGAGGTGAGGCGCGAAAAGAGGCACGGCAACCAAATGCCGCGCCTCTTTCTTGTATAACGAATCCGCCAACACGAAGGTGGCCGTCTATCCAGTTAGGCCAGTCACGAGGCCTGCTACCTGGCCTAGAAATTCAACGTCAGGTCAATTTCAGCCGACTGGACCAGAGGCAGAAGTTGATTGACCATCGTCAGCATCGAGTCCACGCCACCACCCATCATCGACAGCAACCCAGTCTGTGCGACGACTTCGATCAGGTTTCCGGCTTTGCCTTCAGACCAGTCCAAGGTCGGCATTGCATCGCCGTCGATTGAGATAGTGATGCCGTCCACGTCGGTGCTGATGCCCAGCTGCGAAATGCCCATTCCCCTGACCATGGCGAGCGGAGCCAGCCCCATGGAAAGTGCACCAAGTGCACCGCCGGTCATCGCAGACAGTTCATCGACGGACAGGTCGCCAATGCTAATGCTGCCATCGGCATTGTAGAAGACAGGCAGATTGATGCGCGGCGGCGTCCCTACCGAATCCAGGAATTCCTGCTGCGCCGCTTGGGCTGCCATCGCCGCGCTGCTGTCCCCTTCAACGTACATAGGAATAGCTTCTGCGCCCGGCATAGCGGGGAAGCGGGCAATGACGCCTACCCCAAGCTGGTCGACAAGCTCGACAAGGAGGCCGGCCATTGGACCAACGTCAGGCGCGAAGGCATCGATGGCGCCAGGCAGTGCCGCCAACGAGTCGCCGTCATAACTGATCGAAGGAATGCTGCGGCCATTGATCAGCAGCAACAGGCCGTCAGGCGTGTTGCTAACCTGGATGTGCTGGATGTTTGCCGACATCAGCAGAAAGACAGTCCCTTCGTCAATTATCAGATCCGAAGGTAGGCCCAGCGTCGCAACCAGATCGGCAACGGTTGCGTTCATGATCGAGATTGAGCCGTCGGCTCCAATATCAAGTACGAGAGCGGGCAGGTCAATGACCAACTGGTCTGAATCTGTATCGAGCATGCCTTGCCCAACACGGGGCGCGCAGCCCGAAAGGGCGAGAACTGCGATAAGGGTTATGGCGGCCCAGAACGTAAGACGTCGATTGAGCATTTCATACCTCCTAAGGGCGGTCATGGAATGAGGGTAAAGATGATGATGGATCAGTGCAAGAGTGCAGAATTCTCGTCCAGACTATGATAAATCCTGAAAGCTGCCTCCTCCAGGAATAGTATCCACCATTTTACACGGACTCTGCGTTCCAGGAAAACGACTCGGCGGACCGCTTCTGAACTTGCGCTTCAGATAATAACGGGAACTTGCCTATTGCGCAAACTCCCGAAACGACCGCACGGAACTTCAAGTTCGCCGCTCCATTCTATACGACGGATTTCAGCTTGTCAATCTGCTTTTTCGCCGGTTGACCAGTGGGAAGTGTACGAATTCATGGCGGAACTCCGGGGAATCGGCTACGGCCGTGGCAGCCTGTATGCCGAGCCGTTCTCAATTCATGTCGAATTCGATGAACTCCCCTGTGACCGTGAAGATGATGCGCTCGCAGATATTTGTTACCCGATCGGCGGCGCGTTCAAGATTATGGGCGGCCCAGAGCAAATAATTGGAACGGTCGATCAGAGTCGGGTCCTCCAATATCATCGCGATCAGGTCACGATGTACCTGGTTGTATAAGGCGTCGACTTCGTCATCGCGCAACGGAATCGTGCGGGCAGCTTCCAGGTCCTGATTGATAAAGGCGTCGAGAGCCTGGTTGAGCATGTCGGTGGCAATTTCACACATGCGCGGAATGTCCACGAGCGGTTTGATCAGCGCCTCGGGCCCGATCAGCAGGATGATGCGCCCGATCCCCTTGGCATAGTCGCCGATCCGCTCCAATTCAGTGCTGATCTCCAGAACCGCGGCTATTAAACGCAGATCTCGGGCCATCGGCTGCTGGGTCGCTATCAGACGCAGACAGTCGGCCTCTATCTCAAAACGCTTCTTGTTGATCACCTGGTCTTCACTGATGAGACGTTTGGCCGTCTGCATATCTCTGCGCCGCAACGCGTCGACAGACTCCCGCAGGGCCTGCGTCACCATGCTGCCGAGCATCAGTGTGTCGGTCTGCAGCGTTTCCAACTCTCGAGCAAAGGATGTGCGTAGGAATTGTCCCATCGATATCCTCCTCTCTCGCCCTGGGCCTAACCTCCCCGGAGATTGCCGAGCAGTTCGTCTCGCATCAAGTCCCGCACTTCGCGGCAGGCGGCCAATCGTATCGCATCGCTGCCGGCTACGTGCGTGGGATCGTCGAAAGGCATATGCACGACATCGCCCTCACCTACCCACGCCGGACAGTTTCGGGCTGCGTTGTCGCAAACGGTAATAACCAGATGGGGGTCCAGTGCGCGATAGGCTTCAACCGACTCGGATATGTTGTCGCTGATGTCGATGTCCAGCTCCGCCATCGACTGCACCGCCAGAGGATGCACGCTGCCCGAAGGCGCCGAACCGGCCGAATAGGCCTGCCATTGGTCGCTCAGGTAGTGGTTCACGAGGCCCTCGGCCATCTGACTGCGGCAAGAGTTGCCGGTACACAAAATGAGAACGCGCTTCTTGTCCATTCTTTCCTGCTCCCTCCCGAACGGCTGGTATCAGCCGAAGCGGCCGGTTATATAATCTTCCGTTCTCTTCTGACCGGGATTGGTGAAGATCTTCTCAGTATCGTCGAATTCTATCAGATGACCGGTGCGATTGTCGTCGACGCTGAAGAAGGCCGTGAAATCGGAGATGCGCGCCGCCTGCTGCATGTTGTGCGTGACTACGATAATTGTGTACTTTTCGGACAGCTCCTTCATCAGGTCTTCGATCCGCAGGGTAGCGAGCGGGTCCAACGCCGAAGCCGGTTCGTCCATCAGGATGATCTCCGGCTCGACGGCGATAGCGCGCGCGATGCAGAGCCGCTGCTGCTGGCCGCCCGAGAGACCGAGCGCACTCTGCTGGAGTTTGTCCTTGACTTCCTCCCAAAGCGCGGCTGACCGCAACGCCTGCTCCACCATCTCGTCCATGTCGCCGCGAAAGCCGTTGATGCGCGTGCCCCACGCGACGTTCTCGTAGATCGTCTTCGGAAAAGGATTCGGCTTTTGGAACACCATTCCGATGCGCCGCCGCACCTCCACCGGGTCCACGTCCGCGTCATAGATGTTGTGGCCTTGAAACAGGACCTCGCCCTCGATCCGTGCCCCGGTTATCAGGTCGTTCATACGGTTGAAGCAGCGCAAGACCGTGCTCTTGCCACAGCCCGACGGGCCGATAATGGCTGTAATCTTGTTTGAAGGCACCTTCAGATGCACCTCGCTTACCGCACAGAAGTTCCCGTAATGGACGCTCATCGCGTCGGCCTCAATTGCATGTCTTCCGCTGCCGTTCGCAGATACGGCACCGCTCCCCGCCTGGGACTGCATGTGTCGTTCGATGGCGATGGTCATTATTCGAGATACACCTAAGCTAATTGTTCGCCCGGTTGCGGTTGAAGCGATTGCGCAAAAGTACCGCGGAGGCGTTGAGGGTCAAGAGAAGGACAAGCAGGACCAGAATTGCTGCAGCGGCTAGATTGCGAAACTCATCCTGCGGCCGCGAGGTCCATTGGTAGATCTGGATCGGCAGTACCGTGAACTTGGAGAACGGGCCGTTTGGGTCCATCGCGATGAATGTGGACGCGCCTACGACGACAAGGGGTGCGGTCTCGCCAATGGCGCGGCTCACCGCCAGAATCGTCCCCGTCAAAACGCCGGGCATGGCGCTCGGCAGCACATGGTGCCAAATTACCTGCCAGTGCGTGGCGCCCAGGCCAAAGCCGGCCTGGCGCAGTGAATTGGGAACGGCCCGGATCGCTTCCTGGCCGTTGATGATGATGAGCGGCAGGATCAGTAGGCCCAGCGTCAGACCTGCCGAGATGATCGTCCGCCCATTGGAGGTTGTATCGCCGCCGCTCAGAAAGGCGCCGCTCGTCAAGAATTCCATCATCCGTACAAAAATGGCCAGACCCAACATGCCGTAAATGATCGACGGTACGCCGGCAAGATTGTTGATGTTGGTCTGTATCAGGCGGTTGAGGAACCGCTCCTTGTGCGCGTACTCTTCCAGATAGATTGCGGCCCCAACACCGACAGGAAACGAAAACAGAATGGTGATGGCAACGACCCACAAGGAGCCGAGTATCGCGGTGCGCACGCCGGCACGAAGCGGCTCGCTCGACTGCGCCTTGGAAATGAAACTGGCAGTCAGCCAGCTGCGGAAGTGGACTTCGGACCCGGGAAACCTCTCTTGGGCCTCCGCCATGATGCTGCCGCGGGCGAAAATCGAATCGAACAGCCCCCAGGTGGCCTCGATCTGCGGCTCAACTACCCTCTCCAGGATCAACTCATGGACGTTTTCCCGGCTGCGGTCGGCGAAAGGCATATCGTTCCTGTAGCGCCTCATCAGACCGGTGGAGATATTGGCTTCCAGAATCTGTACCAGGTTCTCCTTGGGCAGCTCATTCAGCGGCACGCCGTCCATCGCCAGCTCGGCCGGATCAATCTCGTTGACAATGGCGACGTAGCCGAAAGACTGGTTGACTATGTTGAGCAGCAGTGCACACAGGGCAATGATTCCGGCAAGCATCGCCGCCTGAAAGATCAGCGCCCAGGCGCGCCCACGGCGCCGGCGCGTTTTCACCTGCCTGTGATAGGTCTCTCCCGAGGGCATCAGACCGACGGCAGGCTCGGTTGCATGCTGGGATGATTCAAGCGCCATCATTCGTACTCCTCGCGGAAGCGGCGCACAATCCACTGGCTCAGAATATTGAGGCCCAGTGTCATCAGGAAGAGCATAAGACCAATGGCAAAGATGCTGTTGTAGTCAATTGAATCGTAGCTGAGGTCGCCGCCGCTGATGCGCACGATATGGCCGGTCATAGTCTCGGCCGCGCGGAAGGGCGAGAAGGTGAAATTCGGGCCGGCGCCGGCGGCAATCGCTACAATCATCGTCTCGCCAATCGCCCTCGATATTGCAACGATGAATGCAGCCGCGACGCCGGACAGAGCTGCTGGAAGCACAATTCGCAGAGCAGTCTCAAGCCGCGTCGCCCCCAATCCGTAGGAGGCCTGCCGCAGCGAGCCCGGGACGGCGCTGAGCGCGTCCTCGCTCATCGAGCTGACCAGCGGGATCACCAGAATACCCACTACGATCCCCGCTGAAGCCGTGTTGTAAATCTCAACCAGATCGCGTCCCAACATAGTCCGCAAGAGAGGCGTCATAAACGTCAGGGCAAAGTAGCCGTAGACAACAGTTGGAATGCCCGCCAGGACTTCCAGGATAGGCTTCAATATCGAGCGCGTGCGGAGGCCGGCATATTCGCTGAGATAGATGGCAATACAGAGGCCCAGCGGCAGAGCCACAAGCATCGCGATAAGACTGACCATCAACGTGGCCGCAACCAGTGGCCAGATGCCAAACCAGCCAATCGCGGGCTGCCACTCGGTCCCACCGAAAAACTTAAGCAGGTTCACTTCTTGGTTGGCGAAGAACAGAAGCGATTCGCGCCCAAGCACAAAGACGATTCCCACCGTCGTCAGGATCGAGATAGCGCCGCAGAGAAAGAGGAGAGCCTGGATTATCGACTCCGAAAATCGCGGCTTCCGGCTCAGATCAAGCTCAGGGCCGCCGCCGACGGCGGTGTGCGCCAAGCCGTCTGCGCCTGACATGGGCCGGCGCATAGACTCTGTTGATATGGCCGCCTGCGCGACTGGCGCCGGCTGCGTCATGATTCCTCCCCGTTTCTTCAATTTCTCCCGCCGTGGCACTCTGGCTTCTTGCCAGCAAACTTTCGAACCGCATCCTACCTGGTTCAGGCGCAGTGCCAGGAGTCCGTCGGGAACAGTTCCGTCTCGGTAAGGGCTGCCCTCCTGGCCGCCCCTATTCTACTCACACCCCTACCTATGGGAAAGTCGGGCCAGGAGCCGGACCCCGTACCCCAACTCCAATTGCAAGAGTTCCGAGGGCTCGCTTGAAGCAGGCGGTTTCCACTCCTACTCCGTCGACTTCATCGCGTTCAACAGGCTCCGCCTGGCTGCCTCCAGCACGGAGGCTTCGGCCGGGAAGTAGCCGACGCGTTCGACCTCTTCCTTGGCGTACGTCAGGTAGAAGTTGATGAAGGCGGCGACCTGCGGCTTCTCGGCGATGATGCCGGCATCCGAGTAGATGAACAGCGGGCGGGCGAGCGGGTAGCTGGCGTTGTCGACGTTTTCGGCGGTCGCCTGGACGCTGTTGACAGCGACGATTTTCAGCGCTTCGGCGTTTTCCTGGTAGTAGGCGTAGCCGAAGTAACCAATGGCGTAGGGGCTGCCGGTAACGCCCTGCACGAGTACGTTGTCATCCTCAGAGAGCTGGATGGCGTCGGCGCTCAGGATCGGCTTCTTTTCCTTGTCGAAGACCACTTCGACGAAGTAGTCGAAGGTGCCGCTGTCGGTCCCTGGGCTGAAGCGTTGGATCGGTTCATCCGGCCATTCCGGGTTGACATCGGCCCAGGTGACGGCGGAGGAGAAGGCGAGCGCCAGTTGTTCCATCGTCAGGTTGTCGATGAAGTCGTTGTCCTTGCTGACGGTGACGGCGAGGGCGTCGGTGCCGACGCGGAACTCGATCGGAATGCGGTTGATGGCGCGGCAGGATTCGCGTTCGGAGTCCTTGATAGGCCGGCTGGCATTGGAGATGTCGGACTCAGCGGCGACGCAGAAGCGTTCGAAGCCGGCGCCGCTGCCGATGCTGTCGACGGTGATGTTGTCCGGGTAGCCCTCGTCTTTGAACCGTTCGGCCATGGCCTCGGACAGGGGGAAGACGGTGGAACTGCCGGCGGTGATGATGTCGCCCCTTACCTCAAGTGGATTCACCTCGGGCAGACCGTCCATCGACTCTGCGGCAGCCAACGACTTTTCGACCGCAGCAGGCTCCGAGGCCGTATCAGCCTCATCATCCGAACGACCGCAAGCAACCAAGACAAGTGCCGCAATCAGCAAAGGTACCAACAGGTATCGACGCATTCTTGCTCCTCTGACAGGTGCTGAAATGATTAAACTTGCAATTTGCAGAGGACGGTCTCTGCCTGCAGCAAGGCTCTTCTATAGATCAGAGGCTTTTCGCCGGCCTCTTCACGCACATTCTAGTCACAGCAGGTTAATGGCCTGTGATGAAACGAACGGCTGAAGTTAAGTAACGTTTTCCGATCTGTTAAGAGTTGGTTAACGACCCCTGCCGGCATATTGCTTCATTTCGTGCCGCCGGTTGAATCGATTCGGTGCTAAGAGACCGGTGCCGCCGCACGCCTGTACAGCAGGCGCAACAGTTCCTGGCGTCCGGTTGGGTCTTCAAAGACAAGCGCCATCGCATCCAGTTCGCGCCTCACCTCTAGGGCCTCGTCCAGCCTCAGCATCTCTCAGGCGACCGTCAACAGACCGGCCTGCCGCAGCTCCCCGATCACTTCGTCCAGCGTAAGCGCGTCGGCCAACGTGACCTGGCGGATGTCCTCGCGGCTGATGAGCCGCTGTTCATCGTGTTGGTGCATAAAGAGCTGAAACCAGATTTTGTGGCATTTGTCGATTCGCCGCCGCATAATTCTCTCGACCGAATCCGGCAACTCGGGTTGTCCGGCCTTTCCTTTCGACCTAGCCGGATGAGCAAATTGACCCGGGTCATTCAACTCTGCAATCGCCGCCCCCGGTCCTGGCTCCGCAATCTGAAGAGTGCGTGCAGTTTTCTTCCTAACAGATGTCTCGATAGGCCGTCCCGGCTAATGAGGCGTGCGGAGTCTGTAAACGGCAATTGGGGAATCGGTTAAGAAACGATTAGTAGGATACTGGCGCGAAGAAAAAAGCACGACGAGGGAGTTACCCTCCTCGCGTTGAAATAACGTTCAAATTTTGGGGTTGTCGAAAGGCTAGGCAACAGTCAAGGTGAACGAAAACTTGCTGCCGCGGTTCTCTACGCTGTCCACCCAGATGCGGCCACCGTGCGCCTGGACTATGTGTTTGGCGATCGAAAGTCCCAGCCCGGTACCGCCGCTGGCCCGTGCGCGGTCGGTCTTGTAGAATCGCTCGAAAATGCGCTCCCGGTCTTCGGCAGGAATTCCGATTCCGGTATCGCTCACCGAGATCGTTACCTCCTGTCCGGTACGACCGCTGCCGGCAGAAACGTTGATCGACGCACCTGGCGGCGAAAACTTCAAGGCGTTGTGCACCAGATTTGCCATCACCTGGTGGACCCGTTCGGCGTCGGCGTATACGCGGGGAAGACGCGGCGGCAGATCTACTATGAGTTCAATCTGCTCACGTGCGGCCAGCGGCTGCATCCTTTCGACCGGCGTCAGGACGACCTCGCTGACCGGCACAGGCCGAAAGCGGAAGGGGACCTGGCCCGATTCGATACGTGAGAGCTCCAGCAGTTCCTGCACCATCTGCGCGAGCGCGTCAACTTCCGTTTCGATACGGTCCAGAAAACGGGGCGCGGCCGCCGGGTCATCCAACGCGCCATCGCGCAACGTCTCGGTCAGTGCCCGCAGAGAAGCCAGCGGCGTACGCAACTCGTGCGAAATGTTGCTGACAAAGTCGCGGCGAACTCGCTCCAGGCGGTGAAGCTCGGTCATGTCCTGGAGCAGAAGGATGAAACCGTCGCTGCCACCGGCAACGTAGGGAAGTGCGATTGTGCGCACCGCCTTGCCATCCATCTCAAAGATGCTTTCTGCGGGCTCGCCATCTTCGTCGCAAGCCTGCCAAGTCTCGACGATCCTGTGATCGCGCGCGACCTGTGCCAAGAGCTGCCCTTGAAATGGGCTCGCCGGCGCGGGCGCTATCTGCGTTGTCTGGTCCGGGTTGCCCGAGGGGGCCTCACCGCCAGGTCTCTGTTCGCTCGGTTCTACCTCAGGTGGTTGAATGCGGTCGTGCGCGGCAACGCCTACCATGCTGGCCGCAACCGCGTTGCAAAGGCGGACGCGCCCCTCGCCGTCGAGAATGAAGACGCCGTCGACAAGCGTATCCAGCACCGAGGTCAGCCTTTCCCGCGCCCGGGCGACCCTGGCGGCTTCCGCATCGAGCTCTTCCACCATTCGGTTGAAGGCGCGGGAGAGCTGCCCGACTTCCTCAGACGATCCCGGCGCGACGCGGATGCCGTCGTCGCCCTGAACAGTTCGGGCAACATTCTGCGCCAAAACACGGAAGGGTCGCATTGCGGCTTCGGCAACCGCAAACACGAATGCCCCGCCTACGACCAGCGCCAACAGTGTGGCGGCCAGGACGGTCAATCTTATTCGCGCCAGTGGAACGTCAATGGTCGTACGCGGTTTCGACACCCTTATTGTGCCCAGTGGCTCTGCGGCAGGAGGTATCGCGGCCGCGGCGAACAGCCCCTCCGCGCCATACGTGCGACTGTGCCGCAAACTGAAGCCAGTTCCGGCGCCGAGAGCAGCCCGAATCTCCGGCCGGTCGCCTTGGTTGGGGGTTGCCTGTGGACTTTCCCGTGAGTCGGCCAGCACCGTCCCGTCCGCCTGTAGCAACGTTACGCGCGCATCGAGTTGCTGGCTCCACTTGCGAACGAGGCGGACGGCGTCAGCGTCGCCCGCTTGCCAACCTGAAGTTGCCAAGCCGGTGCGCAGCTCTGGATCGGCGGAGAGAAGCACTGCTTCAGCGACCAACCGAGCGCCCAACTGCTCGATGCTGGATTGTCGGTACTGAGAGAGGAAAAGTGCGGAGAGGCAGGCGAGTATCACGGCGATGAGGAACGAGACTGCGAAGACGATTCGCCAGCGAAGCGAGCGGAAAAGAGTCATGGCCGCGATCTATGCTCTTGCCTCCGTGCGCGCCTAACTCAACGGGCGCTGACGGCGCTACCCGTCGAAACGGTAGCCGATGCCGCGAACTGTCAGAATGCGCGCCGGTCGGGCCGGATCTTCTTCGATTTTCTCACGCAGCCAGCGAATGTGAACGTCCACCGTGCGGCTGCCGCCGTCAAAGTCCCAGCCCCACACTCGCTCCAGAATCAGGCTGCGTCCCAAGGCAATGCCCCGATTTCGGGCCAGAAAGGCAAGCAGATCAAACTCCTTCGGTTTCAGCGCCAGCACTTCGCCGTCTCGCCGCACTTCGCGGCGACTCTCGTCAACTGCAAGCTCCCCGAAAGTGAACACGGACCCGCTGCCTTCCCTGTCCGCAGGCTCCCTGCCGGTTGCTTCAAACTCCTCGCGCAAAATCCTCACGCGGCGGAGCTGAGCTTTGACCCGCGCCAGCAGCTCCCGCATACTGAAAGGCTTCGTAAGGTAGTCGTCTGCCCCAACCTCGAGACCGACGATCTTGTCTACCTCTTCGTCCCTGGCGGTGAGCATCAGGATCGGCAGACTCATCTCCTGGCGCAGTATACGACAGATCTCGAAGCCGTCCAGGCCGGGCAGCATGACGTCCAGAATCACCAGATCAGGTCTCTCGGCCCTGGCGGTGGGAAGCGCTTGCGTACCGTCAGCCGCGGTGACAACCTCGTAACCCTGCCGCATCAGATTGTATTTCAAAGTCTCCAGCAGAGTCGGCTCATCCTCAACAATGAGGAGTTTTGTCTTGTTCAAGCTGTGGACCTCCCGTGCCCTCGGATGGCGGGAAACTGTTCAGCTGTCACGGGAGTGTGACCGTTTCGTGAAGAGAGCCGGCTCGATCGCTCAGAACATGGACCTCTACCTCTTGGCCGGATGCGCCGCGCAGGACCCATTCCGTCCAGGCCCGGTTGTCGGTCGGGCTGGCCGCGTAGAGGGCGCTGACCGAGAGCCTGCTGCTGCGCCCCTGCAGGTGCCCCAGTTCCGTCTTCTCTTGGCCGCTCAGAATCCGCACCGTTTCCGGGAGAACGAGCTCAGCGCGCACGGGCCGGGCGGCCTGACGCGAGCGGCCCTGATCGCTCGTATAGGTCGGCATGAAACCGCTGTTCTCGACAACCAAACGTATGCGAAAGTCACCTGAATCGGAGAGTCGCTGCACCTCTAGGGTGCCGAGGCTCAGACGCGGCAGCATATCGGCCAGCGCGAGTGCGTAGGCCGTGTTCTTTTCGGCCTCCTCGCCCATCAGACTTGGCGGCGGATTGCGCCAGGTGTACATCTGGTCGTAGCCGCCGATCTCGACCGCGCCCAGCTGCGGATGCTCGAAGGGATACCAGGCAACGTACGGCTCGGCATCTCCGTTCTCCTCCAGCCAGTTCAGAATCCTGACGTCCTCTTCGTGGGGATGTTTGCGGAACCACTCGATGAAATCCCTGTCCTTGATTCCGGCGCGGCCCGGCAGGTCCCAGAGCTCGATCGTGAAGGAGAAGATGCCCAGATGATCGTATACCCAGTCGTCGAACGCACCGGTCGTAACCTCCTTGGGATGGTAGCGGAAGCCATGATAGACCGACAAACAGGGATAGCCCGTCAGTGCGTTGCCCCGCTCCCCCATCAGCTCAAACACCCAAAGGTCGTTGGTTTCCATCTTCTCATCGGGCCTTGTGCTGAAGGGCCTCAGAATGACGCCGCTCTGTGTGTGGTAGCTCAAGGCGAGATTGATGTTGTTGTTCCGGCTGATGAATTCGGCCGCGGCGCGAATCTCGCGTTCGGAAGTCGGAAACGGCCCGGCGCCCGCCTGCGTCGAATCCGGCTGCCACTCGAAGGGAAAGTTGCGGTTAAAGTCCAACCCCTGCAAGGGCCGGGCAACCTTGATATTCACGCCGTCGTAATCTTCCAGCCGTCCTTCCGGCAAGAGCCGGTAGAAAGTCCCTTCCTGCTCATCCGGACCCCGCTTTTCCATCAGACGACTCTCGAGGGAACTGACCTTCCAGTCGCCGTTGGGGTCGGGGATCCGCATCTGCAAAATCCGGCCATCGCCGTCGATATCTTCTTCGTGCAGCCCTGCAGCCCGCTCGCTGTAGGGAAAAGGCCGCGTCCCCGACCTGATGTAGCGCGGTGCGCCGGCCAGCGCCCATGCCGCGCCGTCCGGGTTCAGACGCGGCACGATGTAGAAGACAGCGTTGTCGAGCAGTCGAGTGCAGCGCGCGTCGCTGCCGTATCCGCTCAACAGTGTATGCGCTATGTGAAGGGCAACCGTCGTTCCGGCAACCTCCGTGGCGTGAATGTTGGCGTCGATCCATACGGCCGGCTTGTCCGCCGGCTCGCCGGTCTCCTTGCAGGTCAAGGTGAGAAGAGGGATTCCCTTGCCCTCGTGGCTCTTCCCCAGCTCGGAAACATCGATCAACTGCGGGAAACTCTCGACCCAACCTTGGGCAGCTGCGTCCAGCTCTTCGTTGTTGAAATAGCGGCTGAAGTCCATAGAATATCTCTTCACCAGTTATAGTCAGGTCGCGTCGCGTTCGAGTGAATGCCGCGCGCCCAAATTGCTCAAGGAGAGAGTTCGACCAGGAGTGCAGTCAGGAGCGCCGCGCGTTCGCCGATCTTGTCAACCTCGATGTGTTCATGGTCGGCGTGGGCGCCGTGCCCCGGGAGGCCCAGCCCGTCAAGCGTAGGAACGCCAAGCGCGCCGGTCAGATTGCCGTCGCTGCCGCCCCCGGTCCCTCCCTCCTGCAGGTTCAGTCCTAGCCTGCGGCCGATGGCCTGGGCCTGCCCGAACAGATTGCCTGTTACTGTTCGTTCCAACGGCGGGCGGCCTACACCGCCAGTCACTCTTACTTTCGTACCTTCCAGCGCTGGCTCCAGGGCCCCGATGGCCGCGCCAACGCGCTCCATTTCCGCCTTGGTCCACGCCCTTACATCGATGCGAGCCTCAGCGTGCGCTGCCACCACGTTCGAGCGTGTCCCCCCGCTGACCACGCCGACATTAACTGTCGTTCCCACTTTCAGATCGGTAAGGCTATGCAGAGCCAGGACCTGGTGCGCGAGCTCCTGAACTGCGCTGACGCCCTTCTCCGGTTCGACGCCCGCGTGCGCGGCGCGGCCGACGATCGTCAGTGCGAAATGGGCGCCGCCCTTGCGCGTCGTCTTGAGCACACCGCCCGGCAAGGGCGGCTCCAGCACCAGGACATAGGCTGCACGGCCGGCCTCCTCTTCGATCATCTGCCGCGAAGTCTGGCTACCCACCTCCTCGTCTGAGGTCACCAGGAGGGTGACCGGGCGGGGAAGCCGTAGATTGAGAGCCTGCACGCCTCTCACCACATACTCTGCCAGTGCCAGACTCGACTGCATGTCGAAGATGCCGGGGCCGTAGGCCTTACCCTGTCCATCGACCCGAAACGGGTGCGTTTCCAGCGAGCCGACCGGCCAGACCGTGTCATAGTGGCAGAGGATGAGCGCCGGCGCGGCATCGCGGGCTCCGACATGGGCGGGGTCGCTGAAGCGGGCGCGTAGATGGTTGCCCCGAGTCGCATTGCTGATGATCTCCGTTTCCAGCCCGGCACCTGTGTAGCGGCCGGCCAATCCTGCAGCAAAGAGGTCCAGACGACTCTTGTCATCGGTCGGCGTCTCCTCCACCACCAATTCGCCGATGGTCTCAAGAATTTCACGCTGCCGGCACAGGTAGTATTCGATCAGTTGTTGGGGGTCCATGCAGTACTCCTGCTGTCTGACGGCAACGTGAGCGACGCCGGCCGCGAGGTTCCGGCTAGCGCCGTTTTTTCCTTAGCGCCCGAGTCCGAACTCAACTGCGCTCAAGTAGAGCGGTGCTATTGCCACAGCGCCGATGAGCACAATGGCGATTTCCAGGTATACCCACCCTTGCGCGACCCTCAGCAATATCCGCCGCGCGTCGGTGGGCGCCCGCTCACGTGAAACGACGATGTACTTGACAGTGTACTGCTCCGCGGGGCGTAGCGGCGCGAGCGGATGGACCGTCCATCCTGCCCGTTGAAAAATGCCGGGAAAGGATGTTACGACGCGGTGAGCGCCGTAGCCTAAGGGCAGTATGATCAGAGCAATGAAGGTCGCCGCCCCTAGCGTCAGACCAACGGGGCGCGAGACAATCGAGAAGAGTTCGATCAGATCGACCCAAAGCCAAGCGAGAAAGACGATCATCGGCGCAGAAAGAATCCAGTAGAAGAATCCGTTCGCGCCAGGGGTCATCTCGACAAGACGAGCCCGCACCTCTCGGCGCTGGGACTCTTTCGTCTCGGCTTCCGACGACATCTGAACGCACTCTCCTCGCGGCGATATCAGAACGGGCTTTCAACGCCTGCCGCGCTTTTTCTGCAAACGGGCGCGCAGGGCTTTCCTGTCCCTGTTGAACGCAGCGTTGCGCGGCGAAGGCGGGCGCCGGGATACATCCGTGTCCGGTCGATTCCGTGGAGTCGGGGGCGGGCCAAAGATCTGCATCCACTCAGAGAGCTCCACGGGGGAGAGATTGACATCAGTTTCGGCGCCAGGTTCTACCTTCGACCCCGTCTCTTTTTGCGGCCCTGCTTGCCCCGACTGCATTCGCCGCACAAACTCATCTGGCCGCCATGTGTCGACATCGTGCAAATTGGCTTCTTGGCGCAAGGCCCAGTCGTTGGTAACGACGGTCAGTCCCGGCTGGCGCGAGTGAATCCGCCGCTTGATCCAGTCGTCGGCATCCTGCGGATCGCGCGCGAATATCACTTTGACGCCGCTTCCGCTCAGTTCGCGCGATGCACCGCCAACGATGCCGCGATCAAAGACGACCGTCATGTCACCCTTGTAATTGCTGCGCCAGACGCGCAGCCGCGTGACCAGGCGCAGTTCGTCGTCCTCGTCCTCCAGGCTGATGCCTTCCAGCATGCCGGACCCGATCAGATTATGGCCGTCAATAAGCAGTGGCACGGCAGGTCTCGCTTTCAACCGCTCCCGGTTGCCTCTTCGACTTCTCCAGTTTCTCGCCAATGGATTTCGCTTCGATGCCTGTTCTTCCGTCGCCAGATCAGACCGGTCGGGTAGCCGCAAATCTTCGCCGCATCGCCCACGAACCGGATTACCGGCACGAGCAGAGCGGCCCGCAAGACCACGCCGGTCGGCGCCCCCCTGCCCAGCAGCAGCATTCGCTGCCACGGGCGGGCACAGTTTATGAGACCGCCAGCGACCAGGCCGGCCCATCCGAGCCAGCGGGCCTCCTGACCCCATAGCGCGTGGCCCAACAGCGCAGGAATCAGGAGCAGATAGGTGGCGAAGCGAATGGCGTGACGAAGACGCCATAGGTCCGCTTTGCCGTCCCCCCTTGCATAGCGGAAGTACTGTTTCCAGAACGCGGTGAGCGTCTTGCGCGGTTGGAAATGAACAAACGCGTCCGGCGCCCAAGCGAAGGCCCTGCTCTGGTTCGCGGAGACCGCTCTCAGGCGCAGGTCGAACACGAGGTCCTCGCTGTAGTCGAGCCATTCGGGATAGCCGCCGGCGCGAAGCCATGACTCTTTCAGGTAGGCCATCGACCGGCTGCTGGGTAGAAACCTGGATGGATCGATATCCTCTACCCGGGGCAGAACGGTTGCGCCCATCGCCATCTGAAACGCGCCGGTTACATCCGGCAGGAAGAACCCTGCGACCGCGTTTGCCCCGTCCTGCGATCTGCCTTCAACGCCTTCCAGAGGCGCCACCAGCTGCTCCAGCCATTTGCAGTCCAGTCGAACGCCCGCGTCAGTCGTGGCAATAATCGGGCCGGCCGCTGCGGCTATGGCCTCGTTCCTCCCCTGGCTGATGTTCACACCCGGGGCTTCGATAATCTTAAGCCCCGGCAATTTGCCTATGTACTCGCGCAAGATGGCGACCGTCCCGTCCTGGCTTCCGCCGTCACAAATGACGGTCTCGTCGGGCAGGCGCGTCTGTTCCAAGAGGGAATCCATGAGCGGTCGGACGCTGTCTCCCTCATTGTAGACAGTGGCGATTACCGAAACGCGCATCGCGGCGATCTGCTTTCCCCCTACTGCGCGGGCGCACCGCAATTGGACTCAGGCACACAAAAGCGCGCCACCCCTTGTGACGCGCACCTTTGGGCCAAGAACCTCAGCGGAGTTGGACGCCAACCCGTGCACGACACTCCGCAACATTGTGCACCAACACGCGCGCCCAGCCAATTTCGCCATCTCCTGTCCGGCGAATGATTAGACTGGAAGAGTCGCGCAAGCCTCGCTACCGCAGCCCGAGCCTACGGCGGCTGCTGGACAGGGCTCAGGCAACTCGCGGCTGCAGGAGACCGTATTGGCCGTCCTTGCGCCCGTAGACGATGTTCAACGAACTGGTATCGACATTGTAAAAGATGAAAAAGTCGTGGCCCAGAAGCTCCATCTGTTCGACCGCTTCCTCTGGCAGCATGGGTTGGGCGACAAACTGCTTCGTTCGAACGATAAGCGTCGGATCTTCCGGCAGCTGCGTGGCCGACAGATCGACCGCTGCGGCCGCGGCCGCGGCGTCTCTTCTACGGCTATGGAAGCGCCGTCCTTTGAAGCGCTCGATCTGGCGATACATCTTGTCGGCAATCGCATCGATCGAGGCGAACAGGTCCTCGCTCGACTCCTCCGCGCGCAGTATCTGGCGGTTCGTCCAGACAGTCAACTGGGCCGTGTAGCGGTCTGAGGAAGCACGCGTTTCGCTGCGCACCAGCTCAGCCCTGGCTTCTCTTATCTGTGGAAGGTACTTGTCCAGTCTGCCGACCTTTTTCTCGACATACTCCTGTACTCTTTCCGAAATGGCAACATTTTTCCCGTGGACAGTCAGCTTCATATCTCGTTCTCCCATCTATGTGAACAGTTGTAAACAGACTCGATTGTATGCCTGCTGAGCGTGTTCTCCAACGGCGGCCGCCAGGGGAAACCTACGAAGCGTTACCCCTTCAAAGCGCCTATCAGTTCAACCTCCTTGCGAGCCGGCCGCGATAGCGTCAGGCCGAATACGGCTCCAGCTCCCGCCGCGCGCAAAGCCCCGGCGCATTCTGACATCGTCGAACCGGTCGTGCTGACGTCGTCCACCAGGAGCAACGCTTTGCCCAGGACACGGTCGGGAACGGCGCTGAATGCGTCCTTCACATTGGCGGCGCGTTCACGCGCATGCAGCCCGACCTGAGATGGTGTGCTCCTGACACGCGCGATGGCCCCTTCGATCACCGGAATGCCGGTGCCCCGCGTGAAACTGTCAGCCAGCAAAAGCGACTGGTTGAATCCCCTCTCCGCCAATCTATCCCCATGCAATGGAACAGGCACGATTCCATCCAGCCGGGCCATTATTGCTGGCCAGGGTTCAAGTTGGGTTACTGCGCGCAAATAGCGGGCCAACAGCAAAGCAAGTTCCACGCCGCCTTCATATTTCAGGGTGTGGATCGCCTCGACAAGCGGCGGAAGGTGCAGAGTCGCCGCGCAAATGAATGCCAGCGGACTACGGCATTGCGGACATGGCGCGCCGCTCGCGACGAATGCCAAGGGCAGAGGGCATGCACAACTGCGACAGTATCGGGCTTGCTCCGCAGGCAGAACTGCCTGGGCACATCGGTCACAGAATGATTGTCCGCTGTGGTTGCATCCGACGCATCGGGGAGGAAAGAGCAACTCGAGCAGGAATGAATGGACGCGTTCAATCAAGGGACGAAGTTGAGTCCGTATACTATGCAGAAGGCGGCTGCCGGCTGAAGGGCGGTCAGGGTTTAGAGCATCAACCCCACCCGAAATGCCTCCGCAGTGGCAGGGAACCAACGCTGGAGCAGATCGCTGATGAAAGTGCGCAGATCGTTGCCAAGAATCAGCAGGATCGAGAGCAGGACAATCGATACAAGAATCAACAAGAGCGCATATTCGACAAAACTCTGACCGCCGCGACCTGAAGAAGGCCTGAACATCGACACAGCTGCAATCCCTCCTTTGCCGCCACAGACCGGGCGCGCATCAGCGCGTGCAGCATATGGCACAGCGCGGGAACTAGAATCTATTGTCACGAAAATCCAGTCAAAGAGCAACTCTTTTTGGGACTGTCTCCCGCATCCTCCGCAAAAATGGTACCACGTGGACGCGTGCGATGCGCCAAACTGACCCAAATGAACCAAGAAGGCCCGAGTTTGAAACTCCGACACTCCGCCGTGCGCCGCCGGCGGGGCGGGAAACGAGTTCGCGGCGAGCGAGCATCGCATGGGCGCCATCACAGGACCGGCAGATACCCTTTTGTTTCATCCGTTGCTTAACGCGTGTTCCGGCCTCGGATTGGGCGGTGGCAGGGATGGGTGCACCCGGCCTTTCGGGTGAGTAGAGGACCTCGTTGCGGGTCGTTGCGTCTGCGCGAGCCGAAATCAGGGTCGAAGTCAATCGTGGCGCCAGTCTCCTTGTCGGTGAAGCCGCGCATGTAGGCAAGAATGCGGCCGATTCTGTCCGGAATTGACCCAAGAGCGTCGTATTGTGTCGTAAAGTGACTGCGAATTTTTGGGAAATCGGGTATCGACAGGGTATCGAAAGGGGATCGAATGCGCTGTTGTGACCAGTTTAGGCCTGTTTTGAAAATATTTTCTTCGCTGTTCGTGACAGGATATCGACATGGACTCTCGTAGCAGGATACGGCCGCTGTCGGTTCCCTGTCGTTTTTGTCGTGAAAACGCGCAGAATATGTCGTTTTGAGCGCAGGAAGTGCGCAAAACAACGACAGCTGCGTGCTTCTCGTGACAGGATACAGAGCCGGGTGCCGGCAGCGCCGGCATGGGCTGCATGGCGGGTGTCATTACACTGTGGGTGGGCGGCGCGGCGGACGGCAGATCTGTGCATTTCGAGCTGTTACCGGCAGAGCCCGGAGCGAAGTTCGCTTGGGGCAGGATTCGGACGTTCGGTTGGGAGCAGGTCGACATGGTTTGTGGCCTGGGCATGGTGGGCGGGCCGTTGTGCGATGCGGCGCGTTCGGGTCCAGCCTGGGTGTGTTCGGGCTGGACCTTGCAGTATAGCACGTTTTGGAGATTCTTGCAGGGGACGGCGGGAGCGGATTTCAGTACTGCGGTGGATAGTGGCCGGTTGCCAGTGGCCGGTTGACAGTGGCGAGGAACCGGTGGGGACGGTGGGAGCTGGTCGAACCGGGTCTCGGCTGGCGACGAGCTGGTGACGCGCAGGAACGGTGGCATCACTACAGGGGGGCGTTGCGGGGGGTGTCCCCCCGCACAAGGGAGGGCCGGAACGGCCCGACCGTCCAACGGCAGTTGCCAGTGGTCAGTTGCTAGTGGTCAGTTGCCAGTGGTCAGTGGATAGTGGCCAGGAACAGCAGGGAACGGCTATGACTTGGTTGCAACCCAAGGTATAGGAGTATGCATCTCTACTTTGCGATGCACCCACTGTAAGCTTCCTTTTGCCAGATTGGGCGCGGGAATGTTATGATAAAGAATACCCGATAGCCCCTCGGCCTCAGCACGGAGGCGGCATTCGTCACCACAGGCTCGAGACGCACCGGCTACGCCATCCGCGGCCGCCAACCTTTTTGTCGAATTCTCGGCGTCTTGTTCGAAAGTTTGAAACACCTTTGCCGACAAAATGAGGAGAGGGCGCGAGGCGCACTAGCGAACAACGGAACTGCAATGGGGAAGAATGTGGACGCCAAAGTCGCACTGCTCAAGATGCACGAAATCGACACTATGTACGACAAAATACGGCGCCGCTTGCTCCTGCTGCGCAGGGAGTCCGAAGGTTCGGCTGAACTGATTGCACTGCGTGAGCAGGCCCAAACAATTGATGAGGAGCTTCACGCCGCGCGTACTGAACAGCAGGACCTGGAACTGGAGTCGCGCACGCTAACGGAACGCATACGCGAATCCGAGCAAAACCTGATGAGCGGTGAGCTCAGCAATCCCAGAGAGCTAGAGGCTCTTCAGTCCAGCATCGACTCCATGAAGGCGCTGCGAACTGAACTTGAAGACAAGAGCGTGGAACGCCTGGTGATGGTTGATTCACTTCAGGGTTCATTGCAGGAGAAGCGCGCAACGCTTGACGAGAAAGAGCAACTGTGGTCCGAACGCAAGGCTGCAATCGAGGCCGAGACAGACCAGCGCAAGAAAGAGTACGTCTACCTGAAGAGGGCGCGGCAAAAGGTGTCGGAGCATCTTTCCGAAGACAATCTGGAGCTCTACGAACATTTGCGTCGGCGTAAGAACGGCGTGGCCGTGGCCAGATTGGAGGAGGAGGTGTGCGGCGCCTGCCACACGCAGGTCGCTGTGGGCATCCTCAACAACGTCCGCTATAGCGACGAACTTCTCAACTGCCCCTCCTGCGGTCGAATCCTGTTGACGGAATAACAATCCTCCCAATCGGCGAGGCGTCCGGTGTTTCACATCTCACGGTCCGTTCGACGTGGGGGCGTTTGCGGGACGCCGCAACTTGCCAGAGTAGCTTGCCAATATGGCGGTCGGAGGGAAACGAACCATGACGAAGCGAATTCTCGTAACCGGCATGAGCGGTCTTATTGGCGGGGCAGTGCGGAAGCGGCTGGAAGGGCTTTACGAGTTGACCGCGCTCAACCGCAGCCTTGTGCCCGGAGTGCCGACTGTCCAGGCCGACATTGCCGAATTCGAGGCCATCAGATCCGCATTTGAAGATCAGCATACCGTTGTCCATCTGGCCGCGTCTGCGCGCGGGCGCGATCCGTGGGAGCGCGTCCGCGACCCGAATCTGATCGGCACATACAATGTCTTTGAGGCAGCGCGCCAGGCCGGCGTACGGCGCGTGGTCTACGCCAGCAGCGGTTCGACAATCTCCGGATGGGAGCAGGTACAGCCATACCGCGCGCTGGTGAGCGGCGACTACGACATGGTGATGAAACCGTGGCCCATGGTCACGCACGAGACGCCCGTACGCCCCACCGGCGTCTACGGCGCGACCAAGGTATGGGGAGAAGCCCTCGCCTGGCATGTCACCGACAGTTCGGACATGTCGGTCATCTGTTTGCGGATCGGGCTGGTCAACCAGGCGGATCGCCCAACCGACGCGCGCCAGTTTTCCGTCTGGTGCAGCCAGCGAGACATCAGCCAAATGGTGGAACGGTGCATCGAAGCGCCAGCGGAGCTGAAGTATGATATATTCTACGCTGTTTCCAGGAACAAGTGGGGCTATCGCGACATCTCCCATGCGCGCGAAGTCGTCGGTTACGATCCTCAGGATGAGGCCGAGACCTACCGTTGAAGCGCCGCCCTCAGTATCCTGCCTTCCCCCCTCCTGAGTCATCGACCGTCCTTCAGTTTCCCACCAGATATGCCTGGACACACCCATGGATCATCTTACCGAACACCGTTACAACCGCCTGACATGGGCTGAAATGAACGAGGCCATCGCAGCGCAGAAGGTCGTACTGCTGCCGGTTGCCTCCACGGAACAGCATGGCCGCCACCTCCCCCTAGACGTCGATGTGTTCCTTTGCGAATCGGTCTGCCTGGAGGCGGGCCGCCGCGCGTCAGACAAGATTCTCGTGTTGCCTCCCATCTCCTACGGTTTGAACCTGCACCACATCGACTTCCCGGGCACGATACATATCGAGCCCGACGTCTTCATTGCCTTCTGTCTGAACATCACAAAGAGCGTCGCCTACCACGGATTCGAGAAGATTCTATTGGTCAACGGCCACGGATCAAACACGCCGCTGATTGATCTCGTGGCGCGTAAAACCGTATTGGAGACCGATTCAATCTGCGGCGCGCTGGGCTACTTCGGCCTGGCCATGGAAGCCTTCAACAAGGTCAAAGAGACCGAAGTAATGGCCCATGCCGACGAGTTTGAGACTTCGCTTTACCTCCATTTGGCGCCTGAGCGCGTGCAGATGGACAAGGCCGAGGCCGACGATGACGTGCGCGGCCGCTTTGTCAGCTCGGACAGCGTGTACACGAACCCGGTACGCTTCAACGATTTCTGGGGACGCTGGACACGGCTGGGCGTCCACGGCGATCCCACCAAGGCAACCGCGGAGAAGGGGAAGATCATCTTTGAGGCGGCGGTCGAGGGGTTGATCGCCGTAGTTGAAGAGTGGCGCAACTGGCCGATTGCTGAACGCTCCGACCAGCACTCCGCGCCTGTCCAGCGCGGTATTCGCTGGTAAGCGCTTGCCGCGAGTTACTGCCGAGGCCGGCGCCAGCGGTTCAGCCAAGCGGTTCCCCGCGGCGCCGAAACTGATTCACGCGCGGTTCTGCTCCATCCGGCCCGGCCACACTTGCGGATTGGCGATCCACGGCGGCCTTTCGCCCTGTAGCACGCGCTCGATGTTTTCTACAGTTCCTGCCTGCATCGCATCGATTCCAGCATCGGTATTGGAGGCGATGTGCGGCGTCACGACGACGTTTCTCATTCCCAGAAGAGGATTGTCGGCCAGCGGCGGCTCCGGATCGAACACGTCCAGTCCCGCGCCGGCAAGGTGACCCTCGCGAAGCACTTTTATCAGCGCGGCCTCATCGACCACGCCGCCGCGCGATGCGTTGATCAGGTAGCTGCCTGGCCTCATCAGACGCAGGCGCCTTTCGTCGGCGAGGTGCCTCGTCGACGGCAGGAGCGGAGTATGCAGGGTAACGAACCGGTTTTCGGCAAAGATTGTGTCCAGTTCATCGGCGCGCGCGACGCCCGCGGGCAGGACGAAATTGTCGGGCAGAATCGGATCGTAGACCATTACCTTCATTCTAATTCCTTGCCCACAGATTTCAGCTACACGACGGCCGATGCGTCCGTACCCGACAATGCCTAAAGTCCTGCCCAGAAGCTCGGTGCCGCGCAGATCTGACCGCTCTATCCCTTCGCCCGCGCGCAAATGTGTATCACCGACCATCACCCGTTTTGCGACGGCCATCAGCAGAGCGACGGCATGCTCCGCGGTAGACTCAGACGGCGCGTCAGGCGTGTTGCATACGAGAATGCCCCGCGCCGTCGCCGCATCCAAGTCTATGTTGTCCAGGCCGATGCCGGGTTTGGCGATCTGTTTCAGTTTCGGCCCGACCCGGTCCATCATATTGCCGTCGTAGTAGCGGCCGATTCCTGAGATGACATCGGAGCCTGGCAGCTTGTCAAGGTCGCCGTCGGTTACGACTTCCGCCAGAGCGCTGAGACGCGCAATCAACGCCGGCGGCAGAGGCCATTCCATCCAAACTTTCTTTTTCATTGCTTATCTACCTCTTCTGGCGGAGCGAAAGTGGGACCAACCCGCCAACCCTACAACAGACAAACAGTTCGCACAAGTCAAGCACGAAACCAGGAGATTGACAGCCTACAATGAGTACCTTCGTATATATCACTGCGGCCGGCGACAACCTGATTCTCGCCTACGAAATGGATGGGTACGGTCACCTGACGCTTCTGCATGACATCGCTGTAGATGGCGGCCCCTCCGCGCTGGCGTCCGCCGCAAACGGACAGTTCCTGTACTGCTCCTTGCGGGACAGCGACGAGCTGGCTGCCTTTGCGTTCGAACAGGACGGCAGCCTGCGCCCGCTGGGCCGAAAATCGCTGGATGCCGATGCCTGTTATGTCGCGCCGGACAAGACCGACCGCTTCCTGCTGTCCGCCTATTACGGCGCGGCCAAGGTGACCGTTCACAGACTGGGGGCCGATGGAACGGTCGGGGAGCTGGTCTGCACGGCGGCAACTGCGGCCCGCGCCCACTGTATCGAGACCGATCTGACCAACCGCTACGCGTTTGTTCCCCATCCGCTCGACGCCAACTGTCTCTTTCAGTTCCTGTTCGACGAGCGTAGCGGCCGCCTCACGCCGAACCCGGCCGGCAGCACTGTTGACGCCCCCGCCGGGGCAGGACCGCGCCATTTCGTCTTCTCATTGGACCAGCGTTTTGTCTACACTTCGGACGAGGATGGATCGAGCGTTACCGCTTACCGTTTTGACGGCGGCGCCGCCGACGGCGCGCTGCGGTCGTTCCAGACACTCTCGACCCTGCCTGATGGATTTGCCGGAGAGAACACCTGCGCTCAGATCCATCTGCACCCGTCAGGTTACACGCTCTACGTTTCGAATCGCGGCCACGACAGCTTAGCCGTCTTTGCTGTCGACAGCGCCAGCGGCGCGCTCTCTCGGCGGGGATGGCAGCAAACTGAAGCGGTTCCCCGCGTCTTCAACATCGACCCCAGCGGGAAGTTCCTGGTTGCTGCAGGGCAGGGCACAGGCAAAGCTGCCTCCTATGCCGTTGACTCGGAGAGCGGCGAATTGGCTCCTAGGCACGTATGTGAAGTGGGCGAAAAGCCGATGTGGGTCTTGCTCAGGGCGGTTTGAAACCGGCGCCGGGCTGGCGGGCGGAGCTCTCGAGCTTCAGATCTTGGGACTCGGCGGCCGCCTTCTCTAGTTCTCTCCGGCCGCGCTCTGCTCGAAGCGCTTCCGCCGGTAACGCGTCACATAGATCAGCAGCCACTGCAACAAGCCAGGGAAGAGCAGTGCAAACCAGACCAGCAGACGGTCGAACAGGGTGATGTAGGCCTCACGCTCGCCCCGCTTGATGGCGGTTACAGTCCGGCGGCCTACCCTGGCGGCGTCCACGCCGCGTGTGAGCGAATGCCTTTCCCCCTGCCGGTGCTCGGCGCCCGGCACGCTGATGCGGCTGTTTTGAGAGAACTCGGTCTCCGTCAGGCCTGGGCAGACGACAACGAGATCGATATTGTCCCGTTTCAACTCGGCACGCGCCGCGCCGCTCGCCCCTTGCAACGCGAATTTCGTGGCCGTGTAGCCGCCGCCCAGGGGCTGAGGAAACTTACCTACGATGCTGCTGATGTTGACGACCGTGCCGCCTCCCTGGCGCCGCATAACCTGCACGGCCGCCTGCAACGCTGCCAGCGCGCCGAAGAAATTAACCTCGAAGACATGGCGCAAATCGCCCAGGTCCAGTTCGTCGACGGCGCCGTAGATGCCCATGCCCGCGTTGTTTACAAGAATATCCACGGCCCCAAAATGGGACACCGTCTTCTCGATAAGCGCCCTCGCTTGGCCCTCGTCGCCGACGTCGGTGGGCACGGTTAGGATGTCGGTGCCAAAGTCCCGTCGCAGCTGATCTGCGACCCTGTCCAGCAGTTCAACGCTGCGTGCGGCCAGGGCCAGCCGGCAACCCTCTTCTGCCAGCGATTGCGCGATTGCGGCCCCAATGCCCTTGCTCGCCCCGGTGATGACGGCGACCTTCCCTGCCAGCGCGCCGCCCTCGTCAACCCTGAAGACCGGCCCATTGTCCGTCGTCAATTCACTCTCCCCTTTGCGCCATCTGCCAAGCCAGCATCGAGTTTAGCATACTCACCGGGCGGCAAATGGCAAACTCCTCTGGTGACATCGCCTTGCAACCCAATAATTGCAGGCTTCCATAACCAGAACAATCCACAAGAGACGTAAGCGGCGCCTATACGCTGCCCGCTCAGTCCGGGGAGCGCGAAATGTAGCTGGTTTTGTGCGCCTTTCCGATCGGTGCTATATTTTATTGTGCGGGGTCCGTTCAATTTTCGGGCACTGAAAGCGGTAGGCGGCCTGTTCCTGCTTGCTGAAGAAGTGGCCTCTTTACCGGGCGGGTGAACGGGACAGATGGAGAAGTCTAAGCGGCGCAGGAAGGTAAGATCGCTTTCTAAAGGGAAGGCAGGACCGCGACGGCTCTCGATCGGAGTTGTCCTGATCGGCGGCATCGCTCTGGTGGCGGTCGCAATCGCGCTCGTACTGGCCGTGGTCTCAGGCAACCAGCAGTCCACGGGCGGGGCTGCCGTCTACGCCGGTATTCCCCCTGAATGGCAGAATCGCAACATCCTGGGCGACCCGGAAGCGCCTGTGACCGTCCAGGCCTGGGAGGATTTTCGTTGTCCCGCCTGCGCCGCCTTTAACCAGATGGTAAAGCCCCGTCTGGTCGAAAGCTACATTGCCGGCGGACAAGCGAAGTTGGAGTTCCGCCACTTTCCCTTGCAGCAGCACGAGCCTGGCGCCTCGATGGCAGCACAAGCGAGCGAGTGTGCCGCCGACCAGGGGCAGTTTTGGAGTTACCACGATCGCGTTTTTCAGGAAACGCAAAGCGGTCCGTCGGCTTTCATTGCCGAAAGGTTGATCGAATACGCTGTCGAATTGGAGTTGAACGAGGCGTCATTCTCATCCTGTCTGCTGGACCAGACGCATCTGGGCGGCGTAAACGCCAGCTTACAGGCCGCTCGCGCCGCCGGTCTGGGCGGCACGCCTGCAATACTGATCGACGGCATCCCTGTTACCAACCCGCTCGACTACGATGCGGTCGCCGCCGCGATTGACAACCGCCTGGCGGCGGGCCGATGACAAGGCGAAACGTCGAAAGATGAACAGTTCGCGATTCTGGGTTCGTCTCGGCCTTTACAGCGCCCTTATCGCTGCTTGGGTCTCCATGATGGGCAGCCTCTACTTCAGCGAGGTGATGCGGTTTACGCCCTGCACGCTCTGCTGGTTCCAGCGCGTCCTGATGTATCCGCTGGCCGGCCTGATCGCTTTGGGCATAATCCGCCGAGACCATCATCTGCCGTTCCTGGTCCTTCCCTTTTCACTGCTGGGGCAGGGGGTCGCGGTCTACCACTATCTGTTGCAGAAGACGACCATCTTCGGCCAGCCTGCGAGCTGCGGGCTCGGTGTGACCTGCTCATCGGTCTGGATTAACTGGTTCGGCATCGTTACGATTCCGCTTCTCTCCGTGCTCGGCTTCATGGCCATCACGATCGGAATGCTGATGGTCATTGCCGGTGGCGATAGCAAGCCAAATCTGGTCGGCGCCTATCGTTGGCCGCGTTGGCCCGTTCCAATCATCGTAGTCATCGCCCTCGCACTCTACGTCGCGGAGGCAGTGCGCGCGGGGGAGATGGAGGTCTCGCTGCCTGACATTCAGATTTCGATCCCATCCTCAATACCCTTTCTGGAAGTCTCGGCCGACTCGACGGCAACGCCAGAGCCGACAGCAACACCGACCAGCCAGCAAAAGGGTGAGTCTCTTTACGCCCAGGCGTGCGCGTCCTGCCATGGGGCCCAGGGCGAAGGAGTCGAGGGTTTGGGCACTGCGCTGGCCGACTCCCCCTATGTCTCCGATCTATCTGATGACGAGATGCTCGCGCTGATCCGAGACGGGCGGGCGGCAGACGCTGAAGACAACCGCACCGGCCTTGCCATGCCGGCGCGCGGCGGCCAGTCGGAGTTGAGCGACGAACAGATAGGATACATCATACTCGTCATCCGGGACTGGCAGTAAATGCGGTCCGACGCCAGGGTACGATGCGTCGCGTCAGGCATCGTATCACCCTTCTTGCGCGTCTGGGCCGCTTTTCAATGCCCGAACAAGGTCGATGTCTACATGTTCGATTCTAGCCAGGTAACCAACCAAGGACCGTTCCCCTTTGGTCGAAAGCCTACAGTTCTCAGGAGGGTCCTCGCCGCTATTCTGGTCGGCTTGGGATTGCTGGCTCTCGCCTCGCCTTCAGCTGTTCCCGTTCGGGGCGCCGCCGAATCCGGCTCGGGCAGGGACATTCGCTTGGACAGGGTGAACGCCCCGAGTGAACAGTCCGGCCAGTCCGGCATTACTTCGCCGGCCACGGGCAGTAGCGTCAGCGGATCGGTCCCGGTTCTCGGTACCGCTGTCGGCCCCCCGTTTGCCCGCTATGAACTCTATTTCAAGTTGGAGTCGAGCGGAGAAGAATCCTTCGTCTGGTTCGCGGGCGAAACATTTGAAGTGAACAACGGCCAATTGGGCGTCTGGCATACCGGCAATCTTGCGCCGGGAATCTATTCCTTGCGGCTTCGGGTTGTTCGCCCTGATGGCAACTACGGCGAATTCTTCGCGCGCAGTATCAGCGTGAACCAGGAGGCGCCGACACCGACGCCGGACGGCCCCACGCCGACACCAATCCCGATCGACACGCCCACTCCTGTCCCACAGCCGACCGTCCCTCCTGTCGAAGTCGACCAGCCGAAGATCGAGGAGCCTACGGCCGAGGTCACACCCTCGCCAGCGGCGCCCGCACAGGGCAACGGCGGTGGCACAGCACAAGGGCAGACGGCCTCCGAAGGTCAGTCGATTGTCCCGGGCGCGCCTGGCGGTATTGGCAACCTGACCGAGGCCCTTTCCTTGAATCGACTGCGCGAACGCTTTTTGACCGGCGTTCGCTGGAGCGCGGGCCTATTCCTGCTGCTTGGCGCGGTATTCGCGGCCAAGCGGTTGATGCAGTGGATGACCGGCAAAATCTAGTAACATGGGGCATCTATTCGCAAATGCTTGGTAGGCGCCGAAAGGGAAACGCTCGCAGGGCATCGGTCAGACTCGGTTGCAGCTCACGGTAGATGAGTAGTCGGCCTGCAGAGGCCGGAAAAGTAGTCACCGGAATATGAAGATGATTGTGGGTCTGGGGAATCCCGGGCCCCGCTACGCGCGCAACCGGCACAACATCGGCTTTCAGGTGCTGGATCTCCTGGCCCGCCGCCACCAAGTTCCGCTCTCCCGGTCCAAGTTCAATGCGCTTTACGGCGAGGGCTGGATCGCGCATCCGCGCATCCTAGAGCGGGCTTCTTCCGCCGGCGAGGCGTCGCTTCGTCAAAAGGTCTTGCTGGCCCGGCCGCTCACATTCATGAACCGCAGCGGCAGCGCAGTCGCACCGATGGCTCGCTATTTCGCCATCGAGCCGCAGGATATTTTCGTCATTTATGACGAACTCGATCTACCCAGCGGCAGGTTGAGACTTCGGCCCTTCGGCGGGGCCGGCGGCCACAATGGTATGAAGTCACTGATCCAGCAGCTGGGCACGGACCGGTTTCCGCGCGCCCGTGTGGGCATCGGGCGCCCGTCGGAGCCGATGGACCCTGCAGCCTTCGTCCTGCAGAATTTCAGCGAAGAAGAGGAGTCTGAGTTCGGGCCGCTCCGTCCGCGCATCGCCGATGCCATTGAGAGCTGGCTCTTTCAGGGAATCGACAACGCGATGAACCGCTTCAACGGCTGAAACGCGACCTAATCGTGGGCCCAACTCTCGACCAGCCAGTCTCACATTCGAAACATATGAACTTGTCCGGGCTTTTGCCAATTCTCAGAAATCTGCCCGCCTACCAGCAGTTGTTGAAGGGCCACGATGGCACGCCGCAGAAGCTCTATTCTGCAGCGCGAGCGTTGGTCGTCGCTTGTGCCGCAACCGACCGCGCAGGACCCGTACTCGTGTTGACAGGCACCTCGGAGCAAGCTGAGCGCTGGATGGAAAAGCTGCAGCTCTTCCTGTCGCCCGCTGACGGCCCGTCCCCGGTCTCGCTCTATGCCGATCCCGATGCCTTGCCATTCGAGCGCATCCCCTGGACGGGAGGGACGCGGCAGCGCCGCCTGACAGCGCTTGCCGCGCTGCAGCAAAAGGGAAGCCATCCAAAGATCGTCGTCGCCTCGGCACGCGCGCTGATGCAGAAGACTTTGCCGGCCAGAACATTCCGACTGGCTTTGCGGCCGCTTAACGCCGGTAGCTTCGTCCAGCTCGACGAGCTGACCGGGCGCTGGGCTAAAACCGGGTACGAGCCGGTCAACGTCGTTGAGGAGCCGGGTACCTTTGCCCGCCGCGGCGGCATCATCGACATCTGGCCACCGAATCTCTCCCATCCTGTTCGCGTCGACCTCTTTGGCGACGAAGTAGAGTCGATCCGCGCCTTTGATCCGGCAACACAGCGGAGCGACATCGAGCTGCAGCGCGTGTTGATCGGTCCAGGCAGCGAAGCTCTGGGCCTGGCGCAAAGTGCCGGCACAGACATCGAACGGCTGCGCAAATCTCTGCTGGCGGACCCGGACCTCGTCCTTGTCATCCGTGAAGAGATCGGACGCGAGATTGGAGATTTGGAGGAGGGTCGTGCCTTCCGCGGCATCGAATGGTATCTGCCCTACGCCTACCCGCACCCGGCATCGCTCCTGGAACACCTTCCTGCAGATGGCCTGCTCGTCGTCGACGAAGCCGCCGATGTAAGGGCCGGACTCCAGGCATGCGCGCAGGAGGCCGACAGCACAAGGCACGAGCTGCTGCGGGGCCGCGAACTGCCAAGCGAATTTCAGTCCAGCATCTTCAGCCCGGAGACGATCCTGGACAAGGTCGCGCAGCGAAATCCGCTCCAACTGGGAACACATTCAATTCAAGCACCCGGAAACGCCCAGGAAGGCGGCGGCTCAGCCCTGGCCCGCTCGTTTACACCGAGTCCCCACTTTGCCGGCCAGAGCAAACGAATTCTTGAGGATTTGCGCAAGTACGCCAACGCCTCTGACCGCGTCGTCCTGGTCTCCCGCCAGGCGGCCCGGATGCAGGAGGAGCTAAGCGAGGCTCGGCTCACAGCCACAGTGCGCGCTGAACTCGACGCACCTCCGCCTGCCGGGATCACCTTACTTCAAGGTGTGCTGTCCGAAGGCTTCGTGATGAAGTGGTCCGAGGCCCCACAGGCAGGCGGCAAGCCAGCCATGGATGCCGACCTGCGCCTTCTGACCGACACCGAGCTTTTCGGCTGGACAAGGCAGTCGGGTCGCGAGAGGCGCGCCGCACAGTCGACCGTGGCGCCCGAGCTGTTCTTCGCTGACGTCAGCCCCAATGATTATGTTGTTCACCTCGAGCACGGCATCGGCGTCTACGAGGGGCTCACCAAAATCGAACTGGGAGGCGTGGAGCGAGAATACCTGAAGGTCAACTACGCCAGGGGGGACCGACTCTATGTCCCCGTGCACCAGGCCGACCGGCTGAGCCGCTATGTGGGCGCGGGCGACGCCGGGATCCCGCCGGCGGTCACGCGGCTTGGCACGGCCGACTGGCAGACAGTCAAGGCCCGAGCCAAAAGAGCGGTCGAGGACATTGCCGAAGACCTCCTGAAACTGTATGCGGAGAGAGAGGTTATCCCTGGCTACGCGTTCAGCCCCGACGGGCCCTGGCAGGAAGAGATGGAAGCGGCCTTTCCATTCCGTGAGACCGCCGACCAGATCGACGCCATCGACGATGTCAAGCGCGACATGGAGACCGGCAAACCGATGGACCGCATCATCATCGGCGACGTCGGCTACGGCAAGACCGAAGTCGCCATTCGTGCCGCCTTCAAGGCTGTGATGGACGGGAAGCAGGCCGCAGTGCTAGTGCCAACCACCGTCCTCGCCCAGCAGCATTTTCGCGTCTTCAGCCAACGGCTGGGCCAGTTCCCGGTCCTGGTGGAGATGCTCTCTCGATTCCGCACACCGGCACAGCAGGAAAAAGTGCTGCGCAAAATGCAGGAAGGCACTGTTGACATTGTTATTGGAACGCACCGCCTGCTCTCGAAAGACGTCAGCTTCCAGTCCCTGGGGCTGTTGGTCATCGACGAGGAGCAGCGGTTCGGCGTTGCCCACAAAGAGCGCCTCAAGCAGATGCGCTCGCAGATGGATGTGCTGACCCTCAGTGCCACCCCGATTCCCCGCACGCTTCACATGAGCCTCAGCGGTGCCCGAGATATGAGCACCATCAACACACCGCCCAGAGAGCGTGTGCCCGTGCGCACGATCCTGTCGGAATTCGATAACTCGCTCGTCCGGCAGGCCATCCAACGTGAGCTGGACCGCGACGGCCAGGTCTTCTTCGTGCACAACCGCGTACGCGGCCTAAAAACGCTGGCGTCGCGCGTCCAGCGCCAAGTGCCCGACGCCGTCGTGGCAATCGCCCACGGCCAGATGGCGGAACGGGAGCTTGAAGAGACCATGTTGAGATTCGCCGACGGCGAAATTGACGTCCTCGTCTGTACCACGATCGTAGAAAACGGGCTGGACATCAGGCGGGCCAACACGATGATCGTCAATCGCGCCGACCATTTTGGACTGGCACAGCTGTACCAACTGCGCGGGCGCGTCGGGCGCGGCGCGGTGCGGGGATACTGCTATCTCTTTTATGATCGACACAGTACTCTGTCATTCGACGCGCGGAGGCGACTTGAAGCCCTGCTCGAAAGCAGCGACGAACTCGGCGCCGGTTTCCGTATCGCCATGCGCGATCTGGAGATCCGCGGTGCCGGAGAGCTCCTGGGAGCGCGCCAGCACGGTCAGATCGTCAGCGTCGGGTTCGATCTCTATACGCGCCTGCTCGCGCAGTCAGTCAATGAGCTAAGAGAGAAGCGGCAGCGGATCGTTGCCGCGGAGCAACAAGGAGAAGATGGCAGCACGTCCCTCCCCGCCGATTGGGATCGAGGGGCAAGCGTTCTACCGGCGCGAGACGAAGTCGATCAATCCCCGGTCGCGTTGGATGACCCGCTGGCGCCCCCTGTCACGCTCGACCTTCCCTTGCGCGCCGAGATTCCGGCCATTTACGTCGAGGAAGAGGGTCTGCGGCTGCAGCTGTACCGACGCATCGCCGGCTTGACCACGCCGCCGCAATTGGAAGAAATGCGCAAGGAAATGGTGGACCGCTTCGGGGTTGATTCGGAAACTCGATCTGTACCGCTGGAGCTGGAGAATCTCTTCTACCAGATCCGGGTAAAGATGGAGGCATTGAAGGCAGGCATCCAAAGTATCGGGCGCCGGCGGGATCAGATTGCCGTCCGCATCCCACAGGGAGTTTCGTTTCACTCAATTGCCGGCGAGGGCAAGCTTCAAGGCGAGTTGTCGGACGGTGCCAGGCGCAAACTCCAGCGCTCGCTGCGCATGGCACTTGGCTCGACAACCGAAGAGGGCGTCTTCGCACCGGAAAACGCAATCCATGTCGGGCGGGAGGCCATTTACATTCCCATTGACGAGGCCAGCGGTTGGCGATCGCTGCTGCTACACGTCCTGGAGGCCCTATCGCTGGACAGGCCGGGTCTGCCGACAAGATCCCTCACTCCTTAGGCCAGTCTCTCCTCTTTTGCGCTCCTACTGCAGCGCCAGTTTTCCCCGCAAACGTGCGTACTGTGCATAGTCGATTTCTACGCGCCGACGGATGTAGTCGCGCGTGCCGGGCGCACGATTCCGTGATTCCAGCAGGCGTTCCGTCAGGCGCAGAGCGAATACGTCGGAACCGGCCCCGCTTCCGTAACTGACAACGAGCACGCGTTGTCCCGGTTCGGCTTCGTCCAGAATCGCGGTCAGTCCGACGATCGCGGACCCGGCATAAGTGTTGCCGATTTCTCCCACCAGCAGCCCGCATTCCCACTGGTCCTGTCTGAATCCCAACGCCCGCATCGCCCGGACAGGGAACTTTACGTTGGGCTGATGCACAACAACGTGGTCGAATGCCGCAGCCGTCACGCCCAGCTCATCCATCATCTGCTCCGCAGCCGAAATGAGATGGCTGAAGTAGCCGGGGTCCCCGCTGAAGCGCTCGGCATGGCTGGGGTAGCTTTGGCGCGGCCTGCGCCAGAAGTCAGTTGTGTCCGACACGAAGCTCAGGCTGCGCTCGATGACCGCGACGGACTCCTCTGCCGCGCCGATCAGCATGGCCGCGCCGCCGGCGCCGGCGGTGTACTCGAGAGCGTCTCCCGGGCGCCCCTGGGCGGTGTCCATACCTATCGCAAGCGCATACGGCGCCATTCCGCTGCCCACGAAGCCAATGGCGGCTTGCATCGCCTCCGTTCCCGCCTTACACGCGAACTGCAAGTCCGCCGCCTGCGTAGCCGGCGTGGCGCCGATCGCTTCGGCGACTATGGTACCCGTTGGCTTGACCGCGTAGGGATGACTCTCGCTGCCGACCCAAACCGCCCGGATCCGCTGTGGATCGACCTCGGAGCGCGCCAGCGCGTTGCGGGCGGCCTCGATACTCATCGTCGCGGTGTCCTCGTCCAATCCCGGTACCGCCTTCTCCTTGATCGGGCTGGCCACCTTCTGCCCATTGGGCCTGCCCTCACCCTTGTGGGGCGCTGGCTCTTCGACGCCCATTTCTCCGCTCCAGATTCGGTTAATCTCTGCGCCCGGTAGGCGGAAACGCGGCACATAGGCGCCGTAGCCTACAAGTCCGACCGGTTTGTTCGGTTGACTCAGCATCTGTTCTCTCCTGTCAGGGGCTCTGACCCCCCGCCTTCTCGGTCGACTCTTGGGCCTCTTCTTCCCGCAACAACTCTCTGGCCCGTTCGACGCGTATCTCTCCATCCGCCACCAGCGCGGCCGCGATCCGCTCCACGGATTCACCCTCTGCGCCTGCCGCCACAGCCATCTGCCGTGCATGGAGTTGCATGTGCCCCTTCTGGATGCCTGTCGTTGTCAGCGCACGCTGCGCGGCCAGATTCTGGGCGAGACCCACTGCGGTGATTATCCTGCCCAGCCTTTCCGCCCCGATTCCGTATGCCGAACTCCGGCCATGGCCGAGAGGTTGCAGGATTTTCAGAGCAAGTCGCGCCGTCGGATGACTACGCGTCGCGCCGCCAACCACGCCAACAGCTAGCGGCAGTTCCAGCCGCCCATAGAGCGACATGGAGCCGCCGCAAGCCCGCACCTTCCATTCGGTCAGGCCGCGGTACCTGCCATCGCGTGCGGCCCATGCGTGGGCGCCGGCCTCGACCGCTCTCCAATCGTTGCCTGTCGCCACAAGGACCGCGTCAATGCCGTTGAAGATGCCCTTGTTGTGCGTCACTGCCCGGTAGGGATCGGCTGCGGCAAAGGCGTTCGCCTCAGCGATCCTTTCAATGGTCTCAGCGCCGCGGGCATCTTCACTGTCAAAAGCTTCGGCCGGAATCTCGACCTCGGCCCATGCACGCCGTCTGTCACTCAGGTTTGAGAGAATTCGAAGGCCGGCGCGCCCCCCGCTCAACTTCACCAGGAGAGGCGCCGCCGCCTCAGCGGCCGTGTTCACCGCGTTGGCGCCCATCGCGTCGCGACAGTCGATCAACAGGTGCACGACAAGCATCGCACCCGCTTGCGTGTCCGGCAGATGGCGGACTTCTATTCCCTTGGGTCCTCCGCCAAGTCGCGATAACGTCGGGCTCCTGTCGGCCGCGGCCAGGATCTGCGGTCGGGCCGCAAGGATTGCGCGCTCCGCTGCTTCGGCGTCCGGCACATCAAGCAGTTGGATTTGCGCGATCATGACTGGATCAGTACTGCCCGTATGGAATCCGCCCCCCGCCCGTGCCAGCAACGCGCCTGAGCTGACGGCGGCCACAACCGAGGGCTCCTCGATCGCCATGGGAATCAGGTGCTGCTGGCCGTCGATCAGAAAGTTGGCGCCGACCCCAAGGGGCAAGGTGTAGCGGCCGACCACGTTTTCCACCATCTTGTCGGCCTTTTCGACGTCCATGCCGGCGGCCAGCAGCTCGCTCTCCTGACGACTGAGCGACGCCAGATCGGAAACGATTGCGACTCGTTCCGCCATACTCCTCTTATAGAAACCACGCAGTCGTGAAGTTGGTCCTTCCAAGCTCGACTCGATGACTAAGGCCTCCTGCCAACTACGCTACGCGCCGAACTCAGGGCAAAACCACGACGCGCTATGGAAACCATACCTCGTGGACCCTATCATTCTCTATCAGATGTCAGCTGGAAAGGTTTTGGCAGCTTCCGTTCAGTCCAATGCCAACAGCGTCCTGGCGATTGGCCGCTCGAACAACTGCGGGGCGATCGCGATGCTGGAAACGAGGAGTATCGCAAAGAGGGAATAGGCAATGCCCAGCGGGCGCTCCCGCGGTAGGTGTATATTCTCCAGTCGCCCGAAGAAAACACCGACCATGCGAACAAATCCGAAAATGACCCCACCGCTGGAAAGGAGAACAACCGCAGCGAAGCGCCAGTCCACCTCCGCGAGCGCTTGCAAAGCAGACCAGTGCGCCGGAAACCCGGCCGTCAGGGGAAAACCGGCCAACCCCAAACTGCCCAGCAAGAAGGCGGTTGTGCTCCAGGGGAGGCGAGTTCCCACACCATGGAGACTGTCCAATTCCAGATCCCCCGCTGCCCGGCGCATCTGCGCCAGCCCGGTTGCAGCAGTCAGGGTGCTGAGAACACGCACCGCGAATAGTGTTACGATGAAAGGCTGGCTCCGATCATCGGGGCCGGCCAAGAGCAACAGTATCAGCCCCCAGTCGTGCAGCATGGCGTAGCCCCACAGCCGGCCGGGATGGCTTGCCCCCGCCGCGGCGACGCCCCCCCACACCAGGGTGACCAGTCCGGCAGATGAAAGCCATAAATTGAATGCCGAACTTCCCCGCAGCAGAGGGTAGCTTGTCGCCGCCAGATAGACGACGTACAAAACTAGCGTCTGGAAGAAGAGAATCGCCAGCGCCGACGCAATCGGAGGCGAGGATTCCCCCAGCTGAGGTTGCACGCTGTGCAGAGGAACGGGGGCCAGTAGTATCAGGATCCCCGCGCCCAGCAGTTGCGCCGCGTTTGCCGCGATCCGTGTATCCTGCGGATTGAGCGGCAGCTGCTCCATGTTCCAGGCGGCGAGAAAAACAAAGGGGATAGACAGGATCGGTGGAAGAATGATCCGAAACGCCCCCAGTGAATCCCTGACACCGCCCACCTGGATCGAAAACACGCCAACCGTGATCAGCATGCCCAGAAAGATTGGCGCCAGGAGGACCAGCGGCATGGGTGCGTCCACGATTAAAGCCAGCCCGGCATATCCAAGACCGACAAGCAAAACGGATGGGGGGAACAGCCTGCCCTGGCTTGCCGCCGTCGCCAGCAACATCCCCACGCCTAACAGTACAAAAATTGAAACGACGACAGGCTCGTTTGATTCCCTCAACTGGAGGCGAAGGCCGTACTCCCATATGCCGGCGTCCAGGTCCAGTGCAACTGGAAAGTAGGGCGCCACCAGGGGCGGGGAATCCAAGGGCAGCCGCCACACCCCAATGCCCATAGCTGTCAACAGACTCCCAAAAACAAACAGTACGGCGCGTTCCCAGCGGCGCAGCAGAAAGCTTCCAAGCGCTGCGGCGAGGAGGAAGCTCAACAGAAAGGAAGGAAACGGGATATGAATCATGGCGCGCGGCTGCCCGATTTCAACAGGAGAGGGTCAACTCCCGGAAGGCGCCCCACTCGCAGGAGCCCAAGGGCCATGAGAATCTCTCGATCTGGCCTGGTTGACGCCGCATCGGCTGCGGTTCTGGTCATGGTCCGGACCCACCTAACCTTTTCGCGCTGCGTGATGCTGGCGCCGGTTGACCCGCGAATAGACCCAGTAAGTGAGGCCATACCAGAGGACTCGCGCACCGGCCGCGATGCTGAGTCGCCGCTGGACCCCCAAAGGCAGGCCCGGATCGGTCGCAGCAATCTCATCGGGCCACATGACGTTGTCATCCACCAAGAGCAGGTAACTGCAAGACAGAGCTACCAATAGTTCCAAGATTCCCAGTGGCACGATAACGGCCGGCGAGGGAAACAGCGCCGAAAAGAATGACTGGACCGGAATCAGCCAGAGGAGGAGGGCTATGCCGCCGAATAGGGCCGTCTCCGCCAATCCAAGTGTGACCAGCGCCAGGACAGCAAGCCAAAGCATCAAATGCTTCGTCGAATCATCCAGAAGCGGCAACGGAATGCTACCGCTCGCCCTCCAAACCAGAAGCGCAGCGATGCCAAGGACCAGTGTTCGAAAAAGAATCGAGCTGAATTCGCCCGCCTGATCGACTTGAACGGTCCGGGTCTGCAATATAGAGAGTAGCAGAATGAGGCTAGAAAAGACCAGCACGCCCAGATGCACTGCCGGCCACGGCGCTGGCAACGTGTAAGCGGACCCAAATATCGCCCCTGTCCCAAGTTGCACAACCAGCAGGCCGGGTAGGGCAAACCGCCAATCCCAAAAGATGATCGGCAGCGCCGCGGCAAGCCCGAGAAAGAGGTGAAATGCCGACGAAGACCAGAATTCATCCATTGTCTAGTTCTATGAACGTCACCCTGTGAACGAGCTCGCTCTGTCGGCGAACACAAAGCCGCCCGCTTATCTCAGCCAGCGAGCTTGAATCGCCGCAGCGACCGCCCTCTCCGGAACTATGTAGTGTTACATCCGCGTTTACACATTGAGCAGAAAGTAGCCCAGAATGCCGAAAACAAGGACCCAGCCCACGTGGCCGGCCCCCTCGACAATCTCGAAGCCGGCATCCCAGACATGGCCCGCGCTGCTCGTCCCCCATCTCGTTATGCGTGAAAACCAGTCCAGTGCCGTGAACCGCGCCACCCGCCGCGACCAGGCCCTGAGCGCCGGCGTCGTCCCCGTTGCCTCCCCAATGGCATTCAGCCTGGCACTGATCTGCGAACGCAGCACTGCGAGGCCGATTCCCAGCGCCAGCGGACCAGCCAGCGTAAGCCAGACCTGCCAGCTGGCCACCGCGCTGGGCGGGTCGCCTGCGCTGCGTGGAATCGCGTCTGCCAAATTGGTAATGCCTGTGATTATCTGCGGAAAAACGCCCGCTACGGTCAACGGAATCGCCAGCACGACGACGTAGATCAGCAGGCGCCCCACCATCCAGGTGTCCGGCGCCTCGTCCGGCCCTGGGTTGTCACCCGGCTCCGTCTCCCAGATGCGCAGAAGAGAGGAAACATAAATCATCTGCGTAAACGTATAGGCGACAAAATAGGGCCACATTACCCCGACGAATCTGCTGCAGGGTGCCGCTTCGTCCGGGCAGCTGGCACCCATAAGCAACTGGGCAACCGCCCCTTGTGTCAGAAACCCAGGCGTAAACGGAACGCCCACAAGCGCCAGGACGCCCACACTGATCGGTATCTGCCAGTGCCAAGTGCGCCAAATTCGTTCTCCGATCAGCCACAGCCCCCCTCCCAGGGCGAAAGTCGTGGTCGGCCAAAGGACCGCCGCCGGTCCGCGGACTTCCGACAAAATGCTGGCCAGCCCGGCAACGCCAACCGACGTGATCAATACAAACGTAGTGTGTTCCTGTCTCGTAGTCGTGGTAAAGGTCGCGATCGCAGAGCCAAGCAGCCCCAGAATGGCCAGCGCTATCACTTCAGGCCGTGCCAGCAGACCTTCTGCGGCGAGGCCACTTGACCAGCCCAGCAGCCACAGACCGCACAAGGCCGGAGGCATCTGGTCGATAAGCCGGTCCGGCATGTACAAGCGCTCGCCCCGGTGCGGCAGGAGCCACAAGTGCAGCGGGTAAACGCCCGCCCTGATTACCCCGGCCAGCAGCATCAGGATTACTGTCTCTTGGGGAAGCTGGCCCCCGGCCAAAGTCTCCGCAGGGCCGCTCGGTCCGGCGGGAAGAAGGCCAATCAGCAGTAAGAGCGCGCCGACCATACTCAAGCCTTGAAACTGCCGCGTGGGTGAAGGACCGTGCACAGTCGGTACAATGGCGTTGCGCCCGACAATGAATAGGTCCATTACGACCCACATCAGGGTCAGCGTGAGGAGATTGTCGCTGCTCGTGAAGAACAGGGCGCTGGCGATGGCAATCAGTGACAGAGAAAGCGTGAGACCAGCGTCCTGTTGTCTTTCATCTGAAGCTCGCCCCATGCTCTGACCGCCGAATCCACTAAAGAGCAGTCCCCCGCCGCCCAACAGCAGAATCAAGCAGGAGACATACCAGTTCCAGCCATTGCTCACCCAGAGAAGGTCCGCGCCTGTCGCAAAGAAGGGCTGCCAGGGAATACTGAAAACGGGAGCAACTGTCTGCAGCCTGAGCGCAACCGTCAGCGCAGCCGCGGCGCCCCAGAATAGCAGCGCAACCGCGCTCAAAGCATTGGTCGCACCGTCTGCAGCCCGCCCGCGCAAAAGCGGCCGCATAAGTCTGCCCATGAGCCACACGGTTATGCTCCCCAGCGCCAGCACAAGAGGAGGGCCGACAGGAGAGGCGAGCAGCGGAAAAACTGCTGTTTCGACAGTCATCATCGTCAATTCTAGCACAGCAAATCCCGCGCCCGAAACAGAGGGCGGAAATCGGGTTGAAGCGCCAGATCCCGTCTGTCCGCCCGCCGGGCGCGAAGACACTCCATCGCTGTATTTGCTCCTGCGGCCCCACAGGGATCATTGCCGAAATGGCCGAATTGAAGTAGAGTTGCTTCATCAGCCTAACAGGAGGAACGCGATGGCATCCAACCAAAGCTTGCCAGGCGCGACCGAGGATATAGAGCAGGCCAAACAGGATATCGATCGGTTCGGCTACTGTCTGATCGCCAACGCCCTGGAAAAGGACGTAGTGGAGGCAGCGCGCGATCGCCTGATAGAGCAGGCCGCCGCAGAACTCGAACAGGGCATGGCCTTCGAGGACGGGGGCCCGAAACAGCAGTGGGGCGCGTTTACGGACGGCCGCGGACGCCTCCGACAGCAGGCTTATACCGCCAAGGCCGGAGGCGTAAATCAGCGTGTTTGGATGCTGGTCAACAAAGGGCGGATCTTTCGCCAAATCCTCTCTACAGCCAGCGCCCGCGCCGTCGTCGACCATCTCCTCGGCCGTGACTACCAGCTCTCCAGCTACTCCGCCAACATTGCCAAGCCCGGCGGGGTCGCCATGAATCTGCATACCGACCAATGGTGGATGCCCAACCCCATCGAGCGCGGCCCTTCTCCCCTGCCAGCGGGCTCGATTACACGCCAGCATACCAATCTCGGGGAGGCAAAAACGCCCGCCATGATCGCGCCCTGCGTTTGCGTGAATGTCATGTGGATGCTCTGTGACTTCAGTGCCGAGAACGGCGGCACGCGTTTCGTCCCCGGCAGCCACCTGCGCGGCCGACCTCCGGGAGAGCAGGATGCTGAGGAGGAGACGCTGGCCGCGGAAGGACCGGCGGGCACGGCCATGGTCTTCGATGGCAGGCTGTGGCATGGGACCGGGGCCAATGTCAGCGATGTCAGCAGGTACGGC
>DAOUHX010000019.1:0-11029 GCA_034428395.1 Caldilineaceae bacterium | reverse complement strand
AACAGGCAGGCATGCGCTGGTCTCGTGATGGCGCTCAAGCTATGCTCGCCCTCCGCGCACGACTTCGCAGCGAACGCTGGCACGAAATCCCTATCTGACATTCCAATCCCCTAATCTGGGATGCACCCCGATTGACCCTCTTTAAAAGCCCGGTCCGTAGGAGGCGTACACGCCCAGGATGATGTTGTAGGCTGCGTGCGTGATCGCACAGGTGGTCGTGTTGAAACGTTGGCGCAGTAGGCCCAGAATAATGCCCACGAGAAACACGGCAACCGTTGAAAATGTGATGCCGTACTGGCTGTGGACTACGGCAAACAAGATACTGGTAAAGAGAAGCCCGAATCGAGGCTGCAACGCACCTCGGAACAGCGTCTCTTCCCCGATGCCGGCCGCTAGCCCCAGGGTGAGAATCCCAAGAAAAGAGCCGGCCAGCGGGCCGAGAAGAGCTTCCGAAAGCCGCTGCACATCCTCACTAACGCCCATTCCATACTGGGCCGCTAAGTTTTCCAGTAACAAAATGACCGGGACCAACACAAGCGCTACACCGATACCGATGGCTATCTCGATCGGACGCGGGAAGACGATGGCAAGCCGTTCCAATGACTGCAGCCATCTGCGGCGAGTCAGCCACCCCACGCCAACCAGGGCCCATACGGCAAATGTCAACTGCTGGACCCATAGCGAAAAGATCAGAGACCCTGTTCCCGTCGGCGACTCCTCGGAGATATCCGCCAGCGTCTCCAATCCAATGGCCAAGGTGAAGGTCAGATTGATGACGATCAGCATAACATAAGAGACCGCGACCGCGTGGACACTGCTGCGAGGATCGATCGGGATTAGCCTGGCCAGTAATCTTCGAATCGGTGGAAGCAGGAGGAGCGGCGCAACCAAGGCCGGCGCCCAAAGTGCGATGCCGACGGGTTCAAGGTTGCCTAGCTGAGCCTCAATCGCACCGGGCGACCCCAGCCCGCTTTCGCGTACAGCGCCGATCATCTCGGTTAAAAGCTGGTCGTTCAGGCGAAAGAGCAGCCCAAGTGCGTGAAGCGCCACGCCGACCGCGGTCAAAACTCCGAAGACGACAATGTGCAGCAGATAGGCCAGGCCGGCCAGAGAGCTCCTGTCTTCTCCGCTCAGCCTCCGCTTGTCGGCTAGATTCGCCAAGAGGAGAATCAGGATAAAGGGTACGAAAAGAGCTACAATCAGTAAACTTTCAGACATTGTTCTTCCTGCAACCGGGTGGCCTGCCCCATGGCTGCAGCGCCTAACGCGTGCGGCCGAATAACCGACCTGGAGTCAGAGTCGAGCGGGGCCTCCCACGCGCGCATTTGGCAATTCGGCAGGTTTTCCCTAGAATTGAAGCAATTCATCGAGTTTGAACCAAGGCCGCACCAGAAAAGTCAACGACGGGCAGAAACCGCGCGTCACTCAGTCTAGCACCATGTGTAGCGCAACGCTTTCCGAAAAGCAAGTCGGAGGCAGACCAGATGAACAGTTACACCTATCGATTTGACGAAGAGGAGGAGCGCCCGGCTAAAGTCGAACAGCTGATAAGCGGCGGCAATGCCGAGAGCGAATCTCTTCGTGCTTACGACTGGAGCGCCCAGCCTGACGCTCCGACCCGCATGCCTCCGGTCTCGGCCTATCCCCCCTACCCGAAGCCTTTGACCAACTTCGCGCTGGAAGAGCTGGCGAATTCACCGACAGTCTACAACCGGGAGCTGAGCTGGCTCGATTTCAACTGGCGGGTCCTCTACGAGGCCCTCGATTCTCGCAACCCGCTTCTGGAACGGCTCAAGTTTATCGCCATCACCAGCAGCAATCTCGATGAGTTTTTCCTCAAGCGCGTCGGCGGGCTGAAACGGCAGCAGGCGGCCGGCGTCGCAAACCTTACAATTCACGGCTGGACGCCGGACTATCAGATCCGGCTGATTGCGCGGCACGTCCATGCGATGGTGCAGTGCCAGACGCAGGCCCTCCTGGAGGAAATACTGCCCGCGCTGCGCCAGGAAGGGATGCGCATCGTCGCCTACGACGAGCTGCCCGCCCCGAAACAGGAGGAGCTGGCCGCATTTTTCCAGCGCGAAATCTACCCCATACTGACGCCTCTGGCCGTCGACCCCGGGCATCCATTTCCATTTATCAGCAACCTGAGCCTGAGCCTGGCCGTAGAAATGCGGGACCCGGTCAGCCGCGAGCACCGTTTCGCCCGTGTCAAAGTGCCGTCAAACCGCGCCCGCTGGGTCACCGTTGACGATTCGCTCGACTTCGTGCCCTTGGAACAAGTGATCACCCACAATCTTGCCGCGCTGTTTCCCGGGATGGAACTGGTCGCCGCCTACCCGTTCCGGGTGACGCGCAACGCCGACATCGCCCGCAGCGAGGAAGAGGCCGAAGACCTGCTGGAAATGATCAGCGAAGAGCTGCGCGAGCGCCGCTTTGCCCCGATTGTGCGGCTGGAGATTGCCGAATCGATGCCCGAGGACATCCGCAATATCCTGATGCAGGAGATGGAGCTGCACCATACGGATGTCTTCCACCACAAGGGACCGCTGGGGGTTGCCGATCTGCTTCCGCTGGGCGACGTCAACCTCCCTCATCTCAAGAACGAACCCTGGACGCCGCAGACGCATCCCGCCTTCGCAGGCGTCGGCAGCCAGACCCGCCCCGCTGACATCTTCTCGATCATCCGCAAAGGTGACGTGCTGCTCCATCACCCCTACCACAGTTTCGCCACCAGCACGCAGGCCTTCATCGAGGCGGCGGCCAGGGATCCCCAGGTCCTGGCCATCAAGCAGACGCTCTACCGGACGAGCGCTGATTCCCCGGTCGGAAGGGCGCTCATCCAGGCCGCCGAGCGCGGCAAGCAGGTTGCGGTCCTGGTTGAACTGAAGGCCCGCTTCGATGAGGAACGGAACATCGAATGGGCCCGCACGCTGGAAGATGCCGGCGTCCACGTGGCATACGGCCTCGTCGGGTTGAAAACGCACACCAAGACAACACTTGTCGTGCGCGAGGAGGAGGATGGACTGCAGGTCTACGCCCATATCGGCACCGGCAACTACAACCCCAAAACAGCAGGGCTCTACACTGACCTGGGGCTCCTTACGGCACGGCCGGAGATTGGCGCGGATTTGATGGACCTCTTCAATTTTCTGACGGGATACAGCAGGCAGCGCCACTTTCGCCGCCTGCTCGTCGCCCCGGTCAACATGCGCGATCGATTCGTTGAGCTGATCGACACCGAGGCCGCAAACGCCCTGGCCGGCCGTCCTGCAGGCATCATCGCCAAAATGAACGGGCTTGACGACCCGGTCATCGCGCACGCTCTCTACCGGGCAAGCCAGGCCGGCGTGCCAATTCGCCTGATCGTACGCGGAAATTGCCGCGTCCAGGCGGGCATACCCGGCATCAGCGAAAACATCGAAGTCGTCAGCGTCATTGGCCGCTTTCTTGAGCATCATCGTATCTACAGCTTCACGAATGACGGGTCGCCCCTCTACTTCATTGGCAGCGCCGACTGGATGACGCGCAATTTGACCGCACGCGTGGAGGCCATCGCGCCGGTGGAGGACCTGGCCCTGCAGGAACAGCTCCAGCGCATCCTCGACGCCTGCCTCGAGGACCGTCGCCAGTCCTGGCTCTTGGGGGAAGACGGGCTCTACCGCCGGCGGGAGGAGCCAGAAATCTCCAACGGCCTCGCCGCGGGCCAGATGGACGGTGACCCGCCGCAGGCCCTGGGCCAGCTCGACACTGCCGCTTCCCGCGTCCAGAACGGCATCGAAGAGGCTGCCCGAATCTACGGCTCCCAGCAGGCGCTCATGGACTGGACCAAGTATAGCTTGGGGCAGTTGTAAAGTTCTCTTCTCCTGTTTGTCTACCCCTCAATCAGACCGGCCGCGCGTTCCCGCGGCAAATGGCTCAACCCATAGCGCGGCCCCGGGACAGGTTCCGCCTCCCACCAACGAACCCCGATTTCCCGCCGCCCGAAGTTGGGTTCGCCAGATCTTGACAGAAAGCCCCGCATCGCCTACAATTTAGCCATGACTAAAAATTACGCGTCGGAGATCAGCAACCCTCTCTCCTCGAACCACGAGGATTACCTAAAAGCAATCTACCTGCTCGAGACGCGCGGGCAGAAAGTCACCAACTCCGCGCTATCCGAGTACATCGGTCTTACCCCGGCTTCGGCCACCAACATGGTCAAGAAACTGGCGCAAATGGACCTGGTTTTGTACGAGCGCTACCAGGGCGTCACACTGACCGACACGGGTAGGCGCGTAGCGCTCGAAGTCCTGCGACATCACCGCCTGCTGGAGCTGTTCTTGCACAAGACCCTCGACATTCCCTGGGACCGCGTGCACGATGAGGCCGAACGCCTCGAGCATGTAATCAGTGAGTCCCTGGAAGATGCAATCGCCGCCTCTCTGGGTTACCCCAAAGTAGACCCGCACGGTGACCCGATTCCTTCAAAGAGCGGGGAAATCAACCACACGCCCAGCCTTCCTCTTTCCCGCGCCGAGACGGGGAGCACATACAGACTGGTCCAGGTGCTGAGCCATGACAGCGAACGGCTAGCCTACTTGGGCACGCTCGGCCTGCATCCGGATGTCGAGATCCATCTGCAGGAGAGAGCGCCGTTCGAAGGCCCAGTGTTGATCGTCGTGGCGGGGGTGGCGCATGCCTTGGCCTTCGATATGGCAGGGCTGCTGCAAGTTGCGCCACTGCCGGTAGAGTAGCGCCGCTGGTCGACCGGATTGCGCGGGCCCGTTAGCTGTCATCCTCCGTGCTCTGCCGCAACTGTTTCAAGGAGTTCGACTCGAAGGTTTCCCGGCTATGATTGTCAAGAACCTGATGCGACGGTCGGTCCGCAGCGGCCTGACTCTTTTGGGAATCTCGATCGGCGTCGCGGCGGTTGTGGCCCTTGGCTCGATCGCCGAGGGCATCTCGTCAAACTTCGCCACAGCCGTCGGCGGCGGCAACAACGACCTGCTGATCACGCAAGCAGACGCCATCGACCCGGGGCTCAGCAGCCTCGAGGACACGATCGGTGAACGCCTCCTGGCCGTCCCCGGCATAGAACGGGTGGAGCCGGGCGTCTATACCTGGGTCACCACTGCCGATCTTCCCTTCTTCGTCCTGTTCGGTTACGAACTCGGCACTGCTGCCATGGATCACTACCGAATCGTCGAAGGCAAGCCGCTCAGCGGACCCGGGCAGATCATCGTTGGCCGCCGCGCAACCGAATCGATCGATGTCACTGTCGGCGACAACTTGCGTTTCTATGGAACGCCCTATCGAGTCGTAGGCATTTACGAGACAGGCCACGGCGTGGAGGAGTCCGGCGGCGTCCTCCTGTTGGAAGATGCCCAGGCAGTAGCCCAATTCGAGCGCAAAGTCAGCCTGTACGAAATCGGTCTGCGCCGCGGCGACGACGTCGACTCGGTTATCGAACGCATAGAACTGCTTGACCTCGATCTGAAAGTGAGCAAGACCAGCGAGCGCGAGACGAATCAGCAGTACGAGCAGATGTTGCAGGGCTTCGCCTGGGGCGTTGCGGCCATCGCCATCTTCATCGGCGGCCTTGGCATGATGAACGCAATGGTGATGAGCGTCCTGGAACGCACGCGCGAAATCGGAACCTTGCGCGCGCTTGGCTGGAGCCGGTGGCGCGTTCTGCGCATCATTCTGGGTGAATCGGTCGCGCTCAGCGCGGCCGGCGGTGTCGTCGGTATCTTTCTGGGTATCGGGCTGGCCAAACTGACCGGTGCAATACCTGGCATGGGCGTACTCCTGGACGGTGTGTTTACGCCTGAAATCTTCATGCAGGGCATGATCACAGCCCTCGTTCTGGGGCTGGTCGGCGGCGTATATCCCGCCTGGCGGGCGGCCGGCCTGCGACCGGTCGAGGCGCTTTCCTATGAGGGCGGCTCCGCTTCTGACTTCAAGGGCGGCGTTTTGAGCAGGGTCGGCAGCCAGAGCCTGCGCAACCTTTGGCGTAGACGCAATCGCACGCTGCTCGCCGCAGCCGGTATCGGCATCGGCGTGGGCACGCTGGTCATGCTGGGGGGCATAACCGCGGGCCTGATCGGACAGATGAACAACCTCGCGGGCAGCGGCAGCCCCGGCAATATCACGGTCATGCAACGCGACGTGCCCGATATGTCGCTCAGCAGCGTAGACGAACTGGTGGTGCGCCAGATTCAGGCCATGCCCGAGGTCGACTCGGTCAGTCCAATGGTGCTCGGTTTCGTCTTCACGCCGGAGCTGCCCATGTTTATTGTCCAGGGGCTAGACCCCAACAGCACGGCGATGGCGCACTACAACCTGCTTGCCGGGCGCCGCGTGCAGCGCCCTTCGGAGGTCACCATCGGTAGCAGCGCAGCTGCCTCCTACGACCTTGGCGTAGGGGATACGCTGACACTCTACAACAACCGCTACAAGGTGGTCGGAATCTATGAGACCGGCGTCGCCTGGGAGGACAGCGGAGGGATGCTGGCGCTGAGAGAGTCGCAGCGGCTGTTGAACCGCCCGCGCAACGTCAGCTTTCTCTTTGTCGACGTCAAAGAGCCATCCATGGCCCAGGCCGTTCAGGATGCCATCAACCGCCGCTTTCCCAAGGTTCGCGCCAGCATCAGCAGCGAATTTGCCCAGAACACCGATGACATTGCATCGATGCAGGGCGCCGCTGCCGGCATTGGCTTGCTGGCGCTGATCGTTGGGGGCATCGTTGTTGCCAACACCATGGTCATGTCGATCTATGAGCGCACGCGCGAGATCGGTACGTTGCGAGCGCTGGGATGGACGGGCAAGCGAATTCTGTCGCAGGTCATGCAGGAGAGCGTGCTGCTCTGCCTGCTTTCGGCGCTGTTTGGCTGCGTCGGTGCGGTCGCCTTGCTCAGCGGCCTGGCCGCAATCCCCTTTGCCGGCGGGTTCATGCTGAGGCCGGCATGGGAGCCTGGCACCTTCGTCGGCGCCATCTCGTTGACCATCGTGCTCGGCCTGTTGGGTGGACTCTACCCGGCCTGGCGCGCGAGCCGCCTACAGCCCGTCGAAGCGCTGCGCTACGAGTGAACGCGGTCGCCCTGGGAGTCCCCGCCTTTCTCTCGCGACCTGTTGCATTGCGGGGTGAACTATGAGACCAGTTTGGATTTCTCTCTTGTTGGTGGCCGTTCTGGCCGCCGGCGGTTGGGCCTACGTAACATTTGTTGACCCCTCGCTCCTCGCCCGGAATTCAAATTCAACGGCCGAAATCGCGCAATCCGAGACCGCGGAAGAGGTCGGCGCCGACCTGGATTCTGTCATCTGGGCCTCGGGCAACCTGCTGCCGACAAGATGGGCTAACCTGGCGCCCCTCCAGGGCGGCCTCGTCCGGGAGCTGCGGGTCAGGGACGGAGACTGGGTGGAAGCGGGCGACGTGCTGGTCCAGCTCGACAGCCCGACAGCCAGGAGCCAGGTCGAGATCGCGGCTGCGTCGGTGGCCGAGGCCGAAGCAAGCCACGCCAAGCTGCTGGCCGGTGCGAGCGAGGCTGAAATCGCTGCCGCCGAGGCCGGGGTCGCAACGGCCGTGGCACAGGTCTCGTTGGCCGCCGGCAGGCTGCTGGAAGCGCAGAAGACTGTCGAGTTTTCCGAGGTTGAAGTGCTCATTGCCCTGGAGCTGTTCAACGAGCTTGCGGGCGGCCCTACCGCGGCTGAGCGGGCCGCCGCCGCCGCACGCGTCGAAGTCGCGCAGGCGGCCCTGGACCACGCCCAGGCCGCTTACAACGCCGTACTGGGCGACCCAAGCATCGGCAGCACGCGACTCGAGGCCCTGCAGCTGCAACAGGCAACCAAATCGTTGGAGGCCGCCCAGGCCGAGTACGCCGTCGCGACCCAGGGCGCCACCGAACAGCAGTTAGCCGTAGCCGAGGCCCGCGTACAGGAGGCCCAGGCCCGCGTTGCCATGGCCGAGAGCCGGTTGCCGGCTGCCGAAGCCGGGGTTGCATCGGCGCAAGCTGCGCTGTCCAGCGCCCAGGCGAGCCTGCGCACACTGAGGGAAGGCGCGCTACCGGAAGAGATCGCCGTATCCGAAGCCCGCATACGAACGACAAAGGCACAGCTGGCCAGCGCCATGGCCCAGGTTGAGTTGGGCCAGATTGTCGCTCCCTTCGACGGACGCGTCGGCGAAGTGCACGCACGGACCGGGGAGCTGGTCACAGCGGGGCAGACGCTCGTTTTGCTTGGCGATACCAACGAAATGCACGTCGAAACGACCGACCTGCGCGAAACCGACGTCATTCATCTGATTGACGGCCAGGACGTCGAGGTGACGTTCGACTCCCTGCCGGATCAGGTCTTCGCCGGAATCATTACCCACATTGCCCCCGTCAGCACAAGTGACAGGGGCAGCACCAATTTCACCGTCCACGTGGAAGTGCCCCAACTGGCCGACGGCTTGCGCTGGGGCATGACAGCCTTTGTCAATATTCTCGTGTCGCAGCAGGAATAGCGCCGGCCTGCGCCAGGTCAGGAGCCAGGCCGCCCTTGCAGTTCCGGCCGGTGCCGCCAGGACAGCTTCGACTTGCAGCCGGTATCTGGAAGCAGGTAGTGACCGAACCGATCATCCGCGTGGAAAACGTAACCAAGATATACGGAAGCGGCGAGACGGCAGTGCGTGCGCTCGACCGGCTCTCGGTCGAGGTGCAGACAGGGGAGTTCGTCGCCGTCATGGGCCCGAGTGGCTGCGGCAAAAGCACGCTCCTCAACCTGCTCGGTGCGCTCGACCAGCCGACCGAGGGCACTGTTTGCGTGGCCGGTGAGGACCTGTCCAATTTGAAGGACGTGGACAAATTTCGCGCGCGCACGGTGGGGTTTGTCTTCCAGCTACACAACCTGTTGCCAACGATGACGGCGCTCGAAAACGTAGAGGTCCCCTTGCAGGGCCAGCTGGGTAAGCGACGCAAGCGCAAAGAAAGGGCCGCACATCTATTGGACATCGTAGGCCTCGGAGACCGCTACGGCCATCTCCCAAGCCAGCTGTCTGGAGGACAACGTCAGCGCGTCGCGATCGCGCGTTCTCTGGCAAACGACCCCGTCCTCATTCTGGCTGATGAACCGAGCGGCGCGCTCGACAGCCAGAGCAGTGAGGAGATCATGGCGCTTCTTTCCGACCTCAACCGCAGCCAACAGACCTCGATCGTGGTTGTCACGCATGACCGGCGCGTTGCCCAGACGACTCAACGCATCTTGCGTATGCAGGACGGCAGAATCGTATCCGACCACCGCATCACCGACCCGCTCGAAGAGGACCTGCGCATGTTCGCCCAGAGCCAGTTCGGGCAAACCCTTCTGGAAAACGCGCGCTCGCTGCCCGGGATCGTAGGGGAAAGAGATAGGGAAGCCTTGCAGCAGCTGCTGCGGGCGTTCGACGACAGCGGCGAGGACGCCGAAGGCGCGGATTCGCTGCCTGTCAGCGAGTAGCAACCCCGTTCCCGCCAACCGCGCAATTGGCCGCTTTTCTGACGGGCTGGACCTCAGCCGCGGTCCAGCACCATGCCCAACTGTTGCGGCGATATATTGCCGCCGCTGAGGATAAGCGCGACCTTCTTGCCGGCCAGCTCGCCGCCGAGCTTCAACAGGGCGGCGAGGGGCGACGCGCCCGCCGGTTCGGCTAGCGTTTTGGCACTCTCAAGGTAGGTCCGTACAGCTGCAAACATCTCCTCCTCGGAAACCGTTACAAAGTCGTCCAGCATCTCCCACAGGATCGTCTGCGGCAGCATGAAAGGTGCCCCGGTGGCCAACCCCTCCGCCGCCGTCCGGTTGGGTGCCTCCCGCCGCGCCCGGTCGCGCCACGTCAGATATCCGGCTGGAGACTCTTCGGCACAGACCGCGATCGTACGAATCCGCGAATTTACCGTCTTGGCGACAAGCGATGCGCCCGAAGCCCCGCTACCCCCGCCCAGCGGCACGATTACGGCCTCAATATCGGGCTTCTGCTGCAGCAGTTCGAGCGTGTGTGTCGCCACGCCGGCGATCAGCGCCGGTTCGTCGCCCGAAGAGACAAACCGCAGCCCCTCTTCCAACGCAACCCGCTCTCCATGCCCCTTCGCCGCTTCAAAGTCCTCGCCCAGTAGACGCACGTCAGCCCCGTTTGCCCGCATCGCTTCCAGCTTCACAGGATTGGCATTTTCCGGCACGACGATCACCGCCCTGGCCCCGAAGAGACGCGAGGCGTAGGCGACGGACTGGCCGTGGTTGCCCGTGGACGCGGTAACGACGCCCTGGTCGCGCTGCCCTGCCGACAACTGGGCCATGAAATTGATGCCGCCCCGCAGCTTGAACGCGCCGATGGGCAGGTAGTTCTCATGTTTGACCCAGACCTCGGCCCCAGCTACGGCGTCGAGCGCAGGGTAGTTGAAGAGCGGCGTGGGATCTAGGAAGCGGCGCAGCACCTTTTGCGCCTTCATTACGTCATCGAACCCGGGCCGGGGCGGCAGACTGCCAAGAGCGCCAGCATCGTTATCGGATTTCGAAAGAGATTCGGAAAAGGAATTCACTGTATTGTCCTTACCCTGGTAACTGAATCGGTCTTGAACTCACCGCTCCTTGCGCTCGCACTCACGCGCCGGTCAGGAGCGGCATCCGCGCAATCTCGGGCGGCAGGACTGGCGTGAATCCCATTCGGTCGAGGACGTCCGCCTGCAGATCGATACCGGGAGCAAGTTCCTTCAGAAGCACGCCCTCTTCCGTCAGTTCAAAGACGGCGCGTTCCGTGACATAGAGTGCTTGCTGACCGCTTGCGTGCGCCTCCTGCCCACTGAAAGTGATCTGATCGACGGCCCCGACCAGCTTTCGTACATTGCCGTAGCGCTTGACTGAGATTCGACTCTCGTCAATGGCATATTCCGCACCCTTGGTCTCGAACGTCCCGCAAAAGACGACCTTGCGCGCATTCTGGGCGATATCGATGAAGCCGCCCGGCCCGACCGTCGTTCCGGCCAGCCGCGAAACATTGACGTTGCCGGACCGGTCCAACTCGCCGAAGCCGAGAAAG
>DAOUHX010000018.1:0-10852 GCA_034428395.1 Caldilineaceae bacterium | reverse complement strand
GCTGGCCGCGGAAGGACCGGCGGGCACGGCCATGGTCTTCGATGGCAGGCTGTGGCATGGGACCGGGGCCAATGTCAGCGATGTCAGCAGGTACGGCCTCCTCTCCACATTTTGCGGTCCACAGTTTCGCCCACAGGAAAACTTTACGATTGGTACGCGGCCAGAAGTCCTTGCCGAGGCCTCGCCTGAGCTTCTTGCCCTGCTCGGCTTCAAGATTTGGAGCGGCTACGGTCGAGTCGAGAGCCCGGTCGCCGAGTTCGTGTCGCAGGACGAAAGGTCGCTGGGCGAACTGCAAGTTGCTTTCACTGAACTGAAACCCTGAATCGGGACGCCTGCCCTCCGGCGAGAGTTGGAATCTTCGATACAGAAAGCGCAATGTGTAGACAATATATTTGTAACAGGACGGCCCCTGCGGACCGGCCAGAGTACCGTTGCAGGACCGTTTCGATAGATGGCAGCTGTTCGCCAAATTGCGCACTCCATGCTATAATTCGTGCGTTCTGATAGGGATGTGTGAGGAGAGCAGGTGACCGGGAATTGGACGCGTAACGCATTTGTATATCTGCTGATTCTGGTGGCTGCGGCCGCCCTTTTTCTTAACGTGTATGGGCCCGGCGAGACGCCCAAGAAAGTCAGCCTGAGCAATGTGGCGCGTCAGGTTGAACGCGGGGAAGTGACCCGCATCGAAGTGCGCGGGGAAAGACTCCAGGTCTTTGCCGGAGACAACAGCCAGCCCCTGGCCAGCCGCAAAGAAGAGGGCGTCGCCCTCACGCGAACACTGCACGGGATGGGCGTCTCAGAAGAAAGCCTTTCGCGTGTCAAGATCAACGTCCAGCCGCCTTCCAATTCGGGCAACTGGTTCGCTCTGGTAATCAACCTTCTCCCCCTGATTCTGATCGCCGGCCTATTTCTCTTCCTCTTTCGCCAGAGCCAGAGCGGCAGCAACCAAGCCCTTTCCTTCGGCAAGAGCAAGGCCCGCATGTTCGTTGGCGACAGGCCTACCGTCACTTTTGGTGACGTTGCCGGCGCTGACGAAGCCAAACTGGAGTTGGAGGAGATCGTTGAGTTCCTCAAGGAACCGCAGAAATTCGTCGCCCTCGGCGCCCGCATTCCCAAGGGTGTGCTGCTGGTCGGCCCGCCCGGAACCGGCAAGACCTTGATGGCCAAGGCCGTATCAGGCGAGGCCGGCGTGCCCTTTTTCAGTATTAGCGGCTCTGAGTTCGTCGAGATGTTTGTCGGCGTCGGCGCCAGCCGCGTGCGCGACCTTTTTGAACAGGCCAAACGCAACAGCCCCTGCATCGTCTTCATCGACGAAATCGACGCGGTCGGACGCTACCGGGGCACCGGCCTCGGCGGGTCCCACGATGAGCGCGAACAGACCCTGAATCAGATACTGGTTGAGATGGACGGGTTCGGCACCGACACCAATGTCATTCTGGTCGCGGCGACCAACCGCCCAGACATCCTCGATCCCGCGCTGCTGCGCCCCGGCCGCTTCGACCGTCGGGTTACAATGGACCGTCCTGACCTGCAGGGCCGGCGTGCAATCCTCGACGTCCACGTCAAGGGCAAGCCACTGGACCCAAGCGTAGACCTGGACCTGATCGCCCGTCAGACGCCCGGATTTGTCGGCGCGGACATCGAAAATCTGGTCAACGAGGCCGCCATCCTGGCCGCCCGCCGCAACCGGCGAACAATCGCAATGAGCGAAATGCAGGAGTCAATCGAGCGAATCGCAATGGGTGGTCCTGAGCGGCGCAGCCGTATCATGTTGCCAAAGGAAAAGGAAAGGATAGCCTACCACGAAGCCGGACATGCCATCGTCTCCCACCTTGTGAAGGACGCCGATCCCTTGGTCAAGGTCACGATCATACCGCGAGGAGCGGCTGGCGGCTTCGTCCTGATGGTGCCTGAGCGGGACCGGTACCTGGCCAAGCGCGCCTATTTTGTCGACAGCATCGCAATTGGGTTGGGGGGTCGCGTCGCAGAAGAAATTGTCTTCGGAGATATCTCCACCGGCGCATCCGGCGACATTCAGATCATCACCCGCCTGGCACGCGACATGGTGACGAAGTACGGAATGAGCACAAAAATGGGTCCGCTGCAGATCGGCCACCAAGAGGAGAACCCCTTCCTCGGCCGCGAACTGACAGATCAGCGGGACTTCAGCGAGGAGGTCGCCGAAGCTTTGGACAGCGAGGTGCAGGCAATTGTAGGCGAGCAGCACCAGCGCGTCCGCCAGATTCTCACCAACCATCGCCAGCAACTGAACGATGTCGCGGCGGCTCTGCAAAAGCGGGAAACGTTGGATAGAGAGGAGTTTGTCGAAGTCTTTGAGGGCCGTGTGGCCACGGATGACCTTCCTGACCCGCTCGCACTCCATCCCGCGTAACCGCCTGCGCCTCGCTTTCGAAACGTGGTGCGCAGACTGCCGCCGCCGTTTACATCTTACCCCGACTTTTCAGCATCTTCAGGACCGCCGGACCGTACGTCTGCGCCTTCCACCGTCCAATCGCCGGAAACTCCGCGAGGGCGGCAACCGTATCCGGCTTGCCGGCGCTTATCTGTAAGAGCGTCTCATTGCTGAACACAATGTCAGGGTCGACCCCGCGCGCGGCGGCTGTTTCAGTCCTCCATCGCCGCAGCGCATCGAACCGTCTCCGCCCTTCCGCCGACAGCGTTAAATCGGACCTCCTCGCCGCGGCCCGGCGCCGCGGTACAGGCCGCCGCTCCCCTTGGCGCACGGCTTCCAGCAATTCCCTGCCAAACCTCTCGACCTGCCGCGCGCTCAGTCCTGGAATCTTTCGCAGCTCCTCCACCGATCGAGGCCTGTGTTGCGCCAAGGCGACCAGTGTAATCTCCCCCAGCACCTTAAATGGCGGCCGCTCCGTTCGCTGCGAAAGCCGTTCTCGCCAGTCCCAAATCGTCTCAAGAACGTTGAGATTTTCTTCGTCCACGGAACGGATCTGCTTCAATTGCCAAAAGGTACGCGGCTCAGGCGGCGTATACTCTATCGTTTCGAGGAAGCGAAAGGCGTCCTGCGCTTCATCCCAGCGACCTGCGGCCTTGAGCTGTTGAGTTTGACGCACGCGCAGGGCCGGCAGGAAGTGCGTATCGACCTGCGCGTATGCCATCTGTTGGGCCGTAAGCGGACGCTGCCCCCAATTGGTGCGCTGCATCCGCTTATCGCTGACCACTTCAAACTCCTCCAGCAACACCTGCGCGAGCCCTACACCCGAGCGCCCCATGATCCGGGCAGCAAGCTGCGTATCGTACAAGCGCCGAATTCTGAAACCGAAGTCTCGCTGCAACGTCAAGATATCGTTTTCCGCCGCGTGGAGGATCACATCGGTCTCGTCGTTCGCCAGAATTGCGCCCAATTCTGCGAGGTTATTCAGCTTGAGCGGATCGACCAGAAAGTCGCGCACATTCGCCGCATCGGCCGCCTTGGTATTCGCTCTTCTTGTTGCAGGTGCCGAAACCTGGATCAGACAGACCCGCGGCGTATAGCGGAATAGGCTGTCGCTCTCCGTATCCAGCGCAACCCAGGGCTGACCGTCAAGATAACTCACCATACGGTCGAATTCTGCTACGGAATCCACCATCAAGGCCCTGGCAAGGGCCGCCCCTGCGGGCCCCCCCGAAGGCCGTCCCGATCCGGCGCTACTTTTCCTTACGTGCGTCATCGAAGTCTTTCATCCCAAGTCGCCAATTCCGCTTCAGCTGCTCTCGACGGCTGCATCATAACCCAACCGTCGCGCCGCGCCAACTCCAGGGCCGACTACCTTTTCCAGTGCTGTCCGTCTCTTCAACTGGCTGGCAGGCCGGCCGGCGCACCGCGCCCCACAGGGCCACGCCCGCCCACCAGGTCTGCCATATCCCGCGCGCTATGATAATATATCGGCGAGCCAACCCGCGCTCGCGCGGAAGGTCCGTTCGGAATCTGGTCAAGGCATTGAACGCAAGCAATGGCCCACTGGTATTGGTTCGACGTCAACGGGGAGCAGATTGTATCGCCCAGCCATCCGCCGCAGAGCCGGCCCATCGCCGCGGCGGTCGAGTGGATTCGCCCTGAGCTTATCTCTGACCTGCACAAGAGTTTTGCCCGCTGGACCGAAGCCCGGCTCTCGACCGGCCCCGTCCTCCCGCATCGCCTGTGGATCGATCAATCCGGCCTTGTGGCGGTGCGAATTGCAACTGGCGCGCCTGGCCGGCTGCCTGAAGTCGGCGCGGGCGAAGAGCTTGCGCAGTGGTTTGTGCTGCTCACCAAGTGGATGGAGACCTACGTCGTGCTTGCCCGCGCCCGCTCTGTCTGGTCAAAGCCGGAGCTGGCCGCCGCCCTGCCGTTCCTTTCTCCCTGTATGCTGCCGCGTCCCCTCGCGCAGTTACCGCCTGACAATTGGGAGGAGGTTGCCCGCGGCTTGGCCGCCATCGTGTTGGACAGCTCTCCGGCCTTGAACGAGAGAGCCACCTGAACGAGATCTGTGGTCGGAACAGTTGCGAGGACAATACCGGGATCCCGTGACAGAATCTGCATACACAGCATGCCCGAAAACCTTCGAATCGGTCATCGCGCCGAATGGGTATCGTCGATGAAGATCGGGCCGGATAGTAAGGATACAAGGACTGATAGCGACGCGGCAGCCGCGCAAGGCGGTGAATGGGCCGCTTCAAAATCGGGACAGTCCGAGCACGTGGAAGGCGGCCCCTACACGGTCCGGCACAGTCACTCGGCGGGCGGCGTTGCCTACCGCCAGCGCGCGGGGGATGCCGGCAGGGTCTTCGAAGTTGCCCTGATCGCAACCGATCCCGCCGGACGCCGCTGGCAGCTGCCGAAGGGCCGTCTCTACCCGTCCGAAGAGCCGTTGGCCGCAGCCCTACGGGAAGTGGAAGAGGAAACGGGGCTGGAGACCGAGTACGATTCGTTCCTGAAGACGGTCCGCTATGCCTACCTCGACACCTATGCCCGTGTCGTGCCCGAGAGAGTGCACAAGAGGGTTGACTTTTACCTGCTGCGTGTTGTTGGCGGTCGCCTCTCCGACGCAAGCATAGAAGTAGAAAAGGTGGAGTGGGTAGCAACCGAGGAAGCGCTAGGGCGTCTCGCCTACGAAGGCGAACGCGACTGCATAAGGCTTGCCATGGAACTCTTGCATGGTCACTGAGATCTCGAAGGCCTCCCCCCGCCAGGTCCGCGACGTGCTGAGAATGTTGCTCGACGGCGTTTCGAGTGACGTCAGCAGTATGGAGGCGATCGCCGGCAGCTGGTGGCGTAGGCCTCTGTTCTTATACTGGTTCGGACCGCGTTTTCTTGGCAGACAGATGGATACGTTTGTCGCCACAGCCGACGAACGTATCATCGGATTTGTCATCGTCCAGTATGACGGAGACGCCGCCGGGACCTTTGACTGGGCCTATGTCAAGCCTCTCGCAGAAGAGAGAAACAGGGCCGAGTTCGCCGACCTCATCGACGCCGCCCTGGACCTGGTCGAAGGACAGGGTATTCATCCATACTTCTATTTCGGATTCGCCACGGACTCTCCGCCGGAGGTCAGGCAGGTCCTTGAGGAAATCGGCTTGAGTCCTGCGGACTATCAGACAACCCAGATGGTCGGCGCGCTGCCGCTCGAGGAGTCGCCTTCCATTCCTGACGGTTTCCGGCTTTCCCCGCAGTTCACCGCCCGGTTCGGGCCCCGTCTGGCCGAATTCCTACCAATGCTCTACCAGGACGCGCCGGCAGAAGAGATCGAGATGCTCGCCGCCATTCACACCAACACAATTCGTTCCTCGAAAATATTTCTGGTCACAGAAGGAGAAAAGGAGGTCGGATTCGTCCAGCAGTTTCGCTGGCGCGATGAGTTGCGCATTCTTTTGGCGCTGCCCGTCCGGCTGTGGGGAAGCGAAACGGAGAGGCAACTCGTCGCCTATATGGCCCAGGCCATGCAGGGAAGCAACCAGCGTCTGCGCCTGCGAACATTCAGCAAGGACCATTTGGCAGCGGCGAGAGACTCCATGTCATCACTGGGACTCACGTGGGAAGAGTCGCCCTGGCAGCGATGGGTCGTCGCGCTTGAGCCGGGACAGGAACAAGCGGAAGAGGAGAACGGGACGGAACAGCCGGAGAGCAGGTACAGCAGCCATGGCACGATCTGGCCGCCGCAGGCCCCGCACGCGGCGCAGCGCGGTCCCGGCGGCGACCCGTCAAACAGTTCAGCCGAAGACGAACAGCAGGAAAGCGATAGCAACGATGGTAGAACGAAGTGAAGGCGCGGCCACTCGCCCGTACGAGACCGAGATTCTCGCCGTGAAGAAGCGCGCTCCGCACGCCTCAACGCCACCCTGCGACAGCCGATACGTGCACCTCAGCCCAGCGGAAGACGATTTGGCGGGGCCGCCAAGCCACCCACAGGCAAGCCTGCCGAACGGAAGCCGCGGTCACTCCACCGGCTATATTCGCGGCGCAAGCGGCCACCCAATATTTTACAACCGCTGGCGACCAGATGAACACCCGCGGGGGATAGTGCTGATTTTACACGGATTGGGAGAACATGGAGGGCGCTACCGGCATCTGGTCGCGGGGTTGGTGCAGGCCGGCTACGCAGTCTACGCGCACGACCATCACGGCTTCGGACGCTCCGGCGGCGCGCGCGCCTACGTTGACGGCTTTCATGACTACCTGTTCGACATTTCGCAGGTCCTGTCCATGGCTCGCCGCCAGGATCCCGGCTTGACCTGTTGTCTCTATGGCCATTCAATGGGCGGGCTGCTTGGCCTGCTTTACCTGATGGAGACGCCCGGCGCCGCCGATCTGGCGGTCATCGCTTCGCCTTCGTTGCAGCCACGAAGTCTCTCGCCCGTCAACCGGCTTCTCAAGCTGATCCTGGTTACGCTCCACCACGCCAAGCCCACGCTGACTTTTCAACAACAGGGCAGCCTCGACGTCCTCTCGCGCGACTGGGAGGAGGTGCAGCGAGCGTTGAAGGACTCGCTCGGTGTGCGGCACCGCAGCGCGCGCTGGGTTGTCGAGTTCTTCCGAGCCACGCAGGAGGTAAGGGAGAGGGCCGCCGAGGTTAAACTGCCGATTCTGATGATGCAGGGGCTGGCCGATGCGGTCGTCTCGCCCGCCGCCACGCAGGCGTTCTTCTCTCACACCTCTTCGGCAGACAAGACACTTCGTCTGTACGAGGGCTACTTTCACGAACTACACAACGATCTGGGCCGAGAGCGCCCGCTAGCCGCAGTGATCGACTGGCTCGATGCACGCTGCAGTGTGACCAGTCTCTCCTAGGCCAACCGCCTATCCCCTCAGCAGATTATCCCTTTCTTCGCTTCTGGCCCATGGGCGATCGGATCTTCGCCAATCCATCGTTCATCGACCGGCTCGGACGCAAGTTGATAGCGCGTATCGGTCGACAGGCGCAGGCGGTTCGTGTGATTGTCCATGCTGGCGTGCATCGTGTACATGCCGAATACCAGCAGATCGCCCAACTGATAGTCGGTCGTGAGCCAGCGGCTCTTCAAGTCCAGGCCGACGGCAACTGCATCTTTGGCATAAAGGCCGGTGTCGTCGTGGTGCCAGCGTTTCTGCCCCGACTCGATCTCCGCCGCGTCAGGCTTATTGGTGCAGTAGATATCCACGTCTTTGCGGCCGTAGTCGGCTTTGATCTCCTCCTGGCGGTGGGAGTTTTCCAGAATCATCAGGCCGCCCATTTGCTTTGGGATGTCGCCGAGCGGCGTCCAGCTTGTATAGAGCTTTCGCGTGCCGCGGCCCATGAAAACGATGTCGTAGTGGGGGCTGGTCGCCGTTTCATTGCCCGAAGTCTTGACCCGACACCAGGTAAAGTCCAGGTGGCGAATGTCCCCTTCGAGGAAGCGCTCGTAGAAGCCGATCATGGGGCCAGCGAAGAGCGCCTGACGCAACGGCTCATTGTTCTTGGTGAGCCCCTGCATGCTAAGAGCCGAGACCGCGGCCTCGCGCTTGGCGACGCCGTCCATCAGCGGGAAGCCCGGGTCGACGAAATCCATCTGGGCCAAGTCTTCCAGCATCCTGCGCCGCGCGGCCAGCAGCGTTTCCCGATCGAGCATGCCTGGCAAGTAGAGGTATCCGTCAGCCTCGAAACGCCGTCGCAGTTCGGCCACATCCTCCAGCGCGTCCGCCGAAGCGCGCAGAGTGCCGAACTGTTCGGGTGACATATCGAGCGGTCTCCCCTGAAAGGTCAGCCCCAAAGGCACCGTCGTTCCGCCAGCGTTCTCTGCCTGTTGTAAAGCCATATCTCCTCCGCTTCCAATCAACTCGCCCGCACATACTTGCGCAGTACGCGCCAGTCCGCGGGCGCCGCTCCGCCCGGGTACGATAAGGCAACCTCGCCGACGTACAGGTCGCCGCGCGAGTCGAATGCAATGTTGTGCGGGCTGAAAAAGCGCCCCTTGCCCAGCGGATCAGCCATCCCCCACTCGCTCAGGATCGCGCCATTCAGATCGCGCACTGTGATTCGCGCGGGTGGGTTGTCCAACTGGGGGTCCTTGGTATCGCCCATGAAGATCCCGCCCACCTCGGCAATGTACATGTTGTCGTTCGCGTCGATGCACATGTCGCACGGCCACCAGATGTCATCCCACTGCCGAATGAACTCGCCATCGGGGTTGAACAGCTGCATCCGCCGATTCTGCCGGTCGGCTACGTATAGGGTGCCCTCGCTGTCTACGCAGACGTTGTGCGGCGTCACGAACTGCCCCGCGTCGCTGCCGGGCTCGCCCCAGGAAAACAGCAGCTCGCCTTCGGCTGTGAACTTGTGTACGCGCGCGTTGCCGTAACCGTCCGACACGTAGAAACCTCCATCGGACGTCAGCGCGATACCGGTCGGGTAGTTGAATGGTGGGCCGGCGCGCTCCACAATGCGGTGATCGTCCCAGTCGTAGCCCGTGTCCGCCGGGCTGTCGGCCGTCTCGATCGTCAGCAACAGCTCGCCCTCGGTCGTGAATTTGTGCACCGCATGGCCCCAGTCGTCCACGCAGTAGACGGCATCGTCCGGCCCTACAATAATGTCGTGGGCGCGTTTGATCAGCCCTTCTCCCCAGGATCGAATGAAGCGCCCTTCCCGGTCAAAGACGATGATTGGGTGTTCGCTGCGGCAGAATGCGTAGACCCTGTCCTGCGAGTCAACCGCCACGCCCGGTACCTCGGCGATCTCCCAACCGGCGGGGACCTCTCCCCAGCCGTCGTCCTCCTCATAGACAAACTGCCCGCTACCGAGTTGCATTTTTGTTCCCCCTGATCAGAATGGAAACGGGCCATTTCCGGCCCGTGTGAAGATAGCTCCTCGTTGACCCAAAAGAGGTCTTCAACTCTCAACTTCGCGGTCTTGGCGGAATCTCATCCCTCTCCGGCTCGTACCAGAGGCCGGCAACCGGCGGTGGGACAGGGTCGCGCGCGATGCGCATGTCGACGACGCAGGGCCGCCCGCAGCCGAGGGCATGCTCCATGGCGTCGCCAATCTCACAGTGGCGGGTGACAGTCAGACCTTCGGCACTAAGCGCCCTGCCCAAAGCCGCATAGTCTGTGTCCTGGCTGAACTCGGTACCGATGACGCGACCCCCGTAGCTGGCCTGCTGACCGCCGCGAATCGCCCCCAACGTCCCGTTGTTGAACACTGCCCACACCACAGGCGCGTCCCACTCTACTGCAGTGATGACCTCCTGGCACACCATCAGGAAACCGCCGTCGCCGGTCACGCAGACAGCGGGCAAATCGGGGCGGGCCAACTTGCCGCCGATGATCGAGGTCGGACCGAAACCCATTGGCGTCCATCCGCCCGGGTAGAGCAGGCGGCGGGGTCCGAATACGGGGAAGAACGCGCCGAAGTAGTGGTTGTGGTCACCGGTGTCCAGGGAGAAGAGAATCTCTCGAGGCAGCACGCGCCGCAGCTCTTCCACTACCCGCAGCGGCTCCATCCCTTCGCTGTCGCTCCCGTCGCCGGGAACCTCCAGTCGGAAGGAGTCTTTGACCTGCGCAACGAGCGTCTTGTTCCCCTGCCTGCCGGGCGGCGGCTCCTTAGCTGACAGCGCGGCCAGCACCTCCTGCAGGGTGGCCTTGGCGTCCCCTAGCAATCCTAACTCTACCGGATAAGTCCGCCCGATCTGATTGGCGTCGATGTCGATCTGTATGAACCGGTTCTGCTCGACAAATGGCATTCCTTCGGTCCACCAGCATGTGGAGAGGTCGGAAAAACTGAATCCGACAACCAGAACGACGTCAGCGTGTTCGCGGATCAGCTCGTGCGCGCTGGGATGTCCGAGCCAGCCCAGGTTGCCGGCGCTCAGGACGCGGTCCTCAGGCAAAATGCCCTTGGCCGCATACGAAGTTGCCACCGGCGCGCCCAACAGCTCTGAAAGCGCCTCGATCTCCGGCCCTGCATCGGCCAGAACCGCCCCGTATCCGGCCACGATAACGGGATGCGTGGCTCCGTGAAGTGCTGCGGCAGCTTTCCCGACGGCCTGCGCGTCCGCCCGCACGCGTCCGGCGTAGCGGTACTGCTCCGGGCTGGGAATCTCAGGGTAGTCGTGGTAGGCGGCCTGCAGGTCCCAGGGAATCTCGATGGCGACCGGCCCCGGGTTGCCGCTGCGGGCCAGCGCGCAGGCCTTCCGCACAACCTCCGGGACCAGGTCCGGATGCTGCACCTGCCAGACCTTTTTGACAACCGGCTGGAGCATCTGCACGAAGCTCTGGTCGGGCAAACCGTAGAAAGGGCTGGTCTCCTGCAGCTGCCCGCGGCCAACCCAGCGGGAAATCACGCCGCCAAAGACGGCCACAACCGGGCTCGAAGCGGCCATCGCCGATGCAAGCCCCATCACCATA
>DAOUHX010000017.1:0-15820 GCA_034428395.1 Caldilineaceae bacterium | reverse complement strand
GTTGTACCACATCAGAGGGACCGTGACTGAAGCGACCGAGAAGTGGTATATCTGGTCGTTGTACTCGTGCGTGTGAAGATGGTCGGGGAGGTAGTCCCACCAGCCGTACTGTTCGTAATAGTCGTTCAGCGGCGTAATCACGCCCGCGTCAGCCAGCCTGTCGGTAAGCCCGGAACCGAAATTGATCCAGGCGAAGTCGGGTGCGCCATCATTGGACATGATGGTGACTTCGGTGGCCCGTTTCTGTTCCTGCTCAATCACAGTAATCTCAAACTCTACATTGGGCTCCTGCTCCTTGTAGAGATCGATGAGAGCACGCATGTAGTTGTCAATGCCCCCTGGGGACCACAACGCTCTGATGGTCACCGCCTCAGGCTGCGCAGCTGACTCTGACGGCGCCTCTGCCGCGGGCGCGGCTGCAGGTGCAGCGCAGGCGCTGAGGACCAAAGCTCCTGCGGAAGTCGCCGTAAGGCCTTTCAGAAACTGACGCCTCGAAAAACTCTCGCTTGCCATCTGTCGTCCCCCTTTCGATATTCGTGCCGCTCTGTGATGAACTCGCACTGCAACCTGATGCCAACTTTTCCGGCGAAACAACAGCTGAACGCGGTCTAGATCGTCGTTAGGCGCCTCCTTTCAATTCAAGCGGCGCGTCTCGCTGCAGATGGCTGTATCTCAACCGGTTTCTCTCCTCAGTTTCTTCATTTCACATCAAACGGCTGAGTCATTGCCTCAACGAGCGGACGCCAACTGAACTACCCGGCAATCCACCCGGCTCCGATGCCCAATGAAGGGGATGCGCGGCGGCAACCTGATTTAACTGTACAACCTACGGATCGCGTGCGCACATTATGCTGGCCAAGGTTCATCGGGGCAAGCGAATTGTATCAGACGGCCCCGGAATCATCAATCCGTATCAGAACATGGCGTAATCGCAAGGCAACAACCGGATGTCTCAAAATGAATACTGCTTCGTTACTGCCCGGAGAGAAAAATCCACCCAGGAAGACGCTGACAATCACGGCAGAATACGCAGCGCAGATCGTCATTTCCATGTGTTGACAGCCTACAACCGACCATCTATAATTTTGGAAGTACCAAGTCTGAGTTTCGCAGCCCCAGCGGTTGGCCGAGGGCGACTATGCGCACGTTCTGCAACATCATCACCGATGGGATGCTCGACTATCTGGTGGCGATCTACGAGTTGGACGAGACCAGCGATAGGATCTCCACCACCGTACTGGCAAAAAAGATGGAAGTGTCGCCGGCCGCGGCGAGCAGCATGACCAAACGGCTGACCGAATCGGGCCACGTGGTCCGCTCGGCGGCTACCGGCATCCGGTTGACCGACCAGGGCCGCCTGGCTGCATTGCAACTCCTGCGCAGACACCGGCTGTTGGAAGTTTTCCTCATCGAGGTGATGGGCTTTACCTGGGACCAGGTGAAGGCGGAGGCCATGCGGCTGGAGCACGCCATCAGCGCAGAGTTCGAAAAGCGCATGGAGATTATCTGCGGTTTCCCAACCCACTGTCCGCACGGCGACCCCGTTCCGAACGAAGACGGTCAGGTCAAGAAGGAGGACCTGATCAGCCTGGCGGAACTGCGGCCGGGGCAAACGGGCGAACTGCGCCGGGTGGCCAACCACAACGCGCCGATGCTGCGCTATCTGTCGCAGCTGAACCTGGTGCCGGGTTACCAGATCAAGGTGCTGAACGTCGAACCCTTTGACGGGCCGAGCATCGTGCAAGTAGAGGACGATTCCCCGCAGACCGACCCGGAAAGCCTCGTCAAAATCATTGGCCGCTCTTTGGCCAAACGCCTCTTCGTGAAGTTGGCTGAGCAGCCTGCCGCGTAGCCGCGCATCCTTCTGCGCAGTACACGCATGTCCTCTCCCCTAAAAGCAAACTTCATCTACAAAGCAAAAACGCATTCGACCATTCTAAGCGTCGCGATAGTGACGGCGTGGTTACTGCTCGCCATCGGCGGCAGCCCACCACTGTGGGCGCAGAGTGAATCACCTGAGATCACAGCCGACGAAGTGAACAGGGTGGCCCGCCAGCTGTGGTGCCCACTGTGCGGGGGCAGGCTGCGGCTGGATAGTTGCGAGTTGAAAGCGTGTGCGCAGATGAGGGAGGTCATTGCCATCAAGCTGGCCGAAGGCGAGGACGCACAGTCGATTCGAGACTACTTTTTGGAGCAGTATGGGCCGCAGATTCTGGGCGAGCCGCCGCGGCAGGGGTTTAACTGGCTAGCGTGGATAGTGCCGGTGGTGGCGGTTGCAGGAGGCGGTCTCTTCCTCTGGTTGCGCATGCAGCAGATGGCGCGGCCGCTGCGGCTATCTTCGGCAAGGGCAGGAGGCGCTGAAGTCAATGAGCATGAGCGGCGGCTGGATGAGGAACTAGCGCGCTATGACTGAACTGACTGAGCGCTACGCGGGTGAAGCCCCTTCGGAGCCTGCGGCACAGACATTTCCGCCTTCGGCGCGCGCGGTGAAAGTCTGGCGCATCCTCTTTGTCGGCGTCGGCCTGGCATTTATTGCTCTGCTGGCCGTGCGGCTTTGGCAGACAAATATCCAGGGGCAGCGGGCCGCGGGCGAGGCTCCGCAGTTGAGCTTTACCACTTTTGGCGGCGAAGGCATCGTCCTACGCGATCTGCGGGGAAAGGGCGTTGTCGTCAATTTCTGGGCCAGCTGGTGCGCCCCCTGCCGCGAGGAAGCCGCGCTACTGGAGCAGACCTGGCGCCGCGAAAAGGAAAACGGCATCGTCTTCCTCGGACTCGACTATCTGGACCAGGAGCCGGCCGCGCTCGCCTATCTGGCGGAGTTTGATGTAACCTACCCCAACGGCCCGGACCTGCGCAGCCGGGCGGCGCGACGCTACGGTATCCAAGGCGTGCCGGAGACATTCTTTATCAGCCCCGAAGGCAAAATTGTTGAAGTCGTCGTCGGGCCGATCGCAGGTCAGAAGGAGATGGACGCCCTGCTGGATCGGATACGTCCCCCTTAGCCGGCTACCCCACATGCATCCCCAATGTGGACGTTTTGCATCACCGACCGACTAAAACACTATCGTTTTCTGTGCTAGAATGGCTTGGCGATGCACGGGCTCGCCATCAATGATTGAGCGGCGGCTGGTTTCTCGGCGGAGACTCTCAAGCCGTACGCTGCATCGCAGACTGTTGAGCAAAGGCTTCCGAAGCCGTTCTATAGAGAAGACTATGAAGAACGCCCAGATTGAAACCCTACCTCGCGACTTCCAGAAAGATGTTGCCGTCGCTGTTAGGACCCTTCGGCGTTACGGAGCGGATCGCGTAATTCTATATGGCTCGCTGGCACGGGGAAACGCGCACGCCGGCTCCGACCTTGATATCTGCGTGGAGGGTTTGCCCAATGAACTCTTTTTCAAGGCGCTGGGAGAATGTCTCCTTCACTCGGAACACTCCATCAGTGTGATCGATCTGCAAAGCAGTTATGGCGTCCTGAGAGACCGAATATTGCGGGAAGGCTTGGTCTTGTATGAACGTCAGCGAGTTTGAGCGGGAAGTTCGTTTCGGTTTGGAGAATCTCACGCGGGTTCGCTCGAACGTTTTGCACATCTTGTCTCAGAATGGTGACAGTGTTGTTCGGTTATCTGCCCTAACATATGAGTGCCTTGGTTACTAGAGTGCTCTTGAGCACCTGTTTCTCCGATTTATAAAATTCATTGGCAGAAAGCAACCGTCTGGCGCATTTTCGCATCGAGATACTCTGAGAACGCTCGAAGTCATTGCAGGGGAATATGAGGTAGATCTGGATCCACATACTCTGCAGATCTGTCTAGAGCTTATGGCATTTCGTCATGTTGCAACCAAGATTTATGGCTTTCTGATTGATGAGGCGAAACTCATCGTCATCGTAAGTAGAGTTGAGGATTCGCACGAACAGATGATTGAACTCGTGGAAGACCTTCTACACGCAGTACAGCAGCGAAATGACCGGTAAGCAGACTTATCATCTGATCACGCTCGGATGCCCAAAAAACAAGGTCGACAGCGACGGCATGGAGATGCTGTTGCAGCAGGCGAATATCGTTGAGAACGCGGACGCCGGCAGCGCCGACGTGCTCATCGTGAACACCTGCGGCTTTCTGGAGGCGGCCAAAGAGGAGTCTATCGGCGTCCTGCAGGAGCTGGCCGGCGGCAAACGGCGGCAGCAGATGCTGATCGCGGCCGGCTGCCTGGCGCAGCGCAACGGCGATGAGGTCCTGAAACGGGTGCCGGAGGTAGACGGCCTGCTGGGCACGCGCCGCTGGATGGACGTGGTGGAGCTGATCAAGCGGGTGCGGGGCGGGCCGCAGCAACGCCGTCTGCAACGCTACAGCCTGCTGGGCGAGCCGGACGAGTCATTCGAGCAGCCGGTACCGCGTCCACCTGTGGTCGGAGGAAGCGCCTATCTCAAAATCTCCGACGGCTGTAACGCGCCCTGCGCCTTCTGCACGATTCCCAGCTTCAAAGGCAAGCTGCGCAGCCGTCCGATCGAGGCGATCGTAGACGAGGCCAATGCGCTTGTGGAAGCAGGGGCCAGAGAACTGGTGATCGTCGCCCAGGACACGACCGACTTTGGACGCGACCAGGGCGAACCGGACAGTCTGCCGCGCCTGCTCAGCGCCCTCTGCAATCGAACGAGCGATGCGCTGAAATGGGTCCGGCTAATGTATGCCTATCCGGGACACGTGAGCGATGCCCTGATCGAGGTGATGGCGAGCCAGGACAAAATCGTGCCCTACCTGGATATGCCCCTGCAGCACGGAGACCCGCGCACCCTGCGCCGCATGAGACGTCCCTCCCGGCTCGAAATGGTCTTCGACCATGTCGACAAGCTGCGCGCCGCGATGCCGGATGTCGCGTTGCGAACGACCTTCATCGTCGGCTACCCGGGCGAGACCGAAGAGGAGTTCCAGGGACTGCTGTCTTTCGTGCAGGAGATCAGATTCGACAAGGTCGGCGTGTTTCCCTTCAGCCCGGAGCCGGGCACGCCCGCGGCCGAGCTGCCCGATCCAGTCTCTGAAGAAACGAAGGCCGAACGATATGCCCGCCTCATGGAAGCGCAGCAGCCAATCAGCCTGCGCATGAATCAGGCGCAGGTCGGTAAAGTACTCGACATCCTGGTCGAGGGCGAGGGCGAGGTGGCAGAGACCGCCGACCCCCTGATTTTGGGGCGCAGTTATCGCGACGCTCCGGAGGTGGACGGTCTCGTGCTTGTGCCGGGCATCGCCAACGCACCCGCGGGTACCATGCTGGAGGTCCACATCAACGGCGCGCTGGAGTATGATCTGGTCGGAGAGCCGCTGCTCGCGGAGACCTATTCGAGCCGCAATGAGTTGACGGTGGAATTCAAATAGACGCCCAAGCGCGGAGTCCACAATGCCCGACCTGGCGCGGTGGGAGCGGGATTTGGGCGCGCTGGAGCTGGACCAATCCCTCAACGATGACGACAACCTGGCCGCGCGCTTCCTGGCGCTGAAGAGGCTCGACTTCCTTGAGGAAGCGCACCAGTTACGCGCCGCCGGACAGCCGGCCTCGGACCAGTTGCGGCGGATTCGTGCGCTGCAGGCCGGTCTGTTCCGGCGGAACCAGGCGCTCTTTCAGAGAGTTCGCTCCGGCATCGGCGCCGGCGCTTTCACCTCGCGTCAACTGCTGACTCTGCTCCTGAACAATACCAGCTACCGACGCGGCAATTCGGCCTGCCTGCACTGGGGTGGAGAGGCAGCGGACGAACTGGCCGCGGGTCTGTTCCGCAGTGACCGCCCGGCGCAGCAGTGGAACGGCGGCGATAGCGAAATGATCCACTACGAGCCGGCCCCGGTGAGCGCTCTTCTCGAACTGGTTGACCGGGTCCCCATGACATCTGCAGACAGATTTGTCGATATCGGGTCCGGATTGGGCCAGGTCGTGCTCCTGGTGCATCTGCTTACCGGCGTGGAGGCGGTCGGGCTGGAGGTGATGTCGGCCTACGTGGAGCAGGCGAAGCGGGAGGCCGGCGTGCTGTGCATCAACGGCGTAACATTCGAACTTGGTGACGCACGCAGCGCCGACCTCTGCAGAGGTACGGTCTACTTTCTCTTTTCCCCATTTCGCGGGCAGATGCTGCAGACCGTCCTCAAGAGACTGCGCGACGAGGCGAAAGCGCGGCAGCTAACGATATGTTCCTTCGGCCCCAGTACCGAACCGATCGCCGCCGAAAACTGGCTGACGATCGAGGAACCGGATATGAACCACGAATTCCGGCTGGCTATCTTTCACAGCCGCGGGAGCATAACGAAACGGCAGGCATCGACCCGGGAACCCGCCCGCGCCAATGCCTGCCGTTGTTGAAAGGATTTTTGGCCGGAACTGACCGCTGTACCCCTAATCAGCTGCTCAGATGGAAGACCGCCATCTTGGTCTCGGTCATCTCCTCAATGGCATATTTCGGGCCTTCCTTGCCCATGCCGCTCTCCTTGACGCCGCCGTACGGCATCAGGTCGGCGCGCCACTGCGTGCCCCAGTTGATGTGCAGGTTGCCCGATTCGACCTCCTGCACGAACCTCATCGCCCAGTCGATATTCTGGGTGAAGATCGCCGCGCTCAGGCCGTAGTTGGTGTCGTTGGCGAGCGCAATCGCCTCGTCGATGTCGCTCACACGGGTCACGCCCACCACCGGGCCGAAGACCTCGTCGCAGGAGATCTTCATCTCCGGGCTCACGTTTGACACAATCGTCGGCTGATACATCTGGCCGTTGCGCTCGCCGCCAAGGACGAGCTCTGCGCCTCCGCTCACAGCCTCTTCAACCCACTGGTTCACCCGCACGGCGTCGTCCTCGCGGATCATCGGTCCCATCTTGGTCGATTCCTCCAGCGGGTTGCCGGTGTTGATGTTCTCGACCGTCGCCTTGAAAGCGTCGAGGAAGTCGCCGTAAATCTTCTCATGCGTGACGACACGTTGGGTGGAGATACAGACTTGGCCGGCGTTCGAGTAACCTGACATCGCTGCTGCTGCTGCCACGCGCTCGGGGTCGGCGTCGGGCATGACGATCAGGGGAGCGTTCGAGCCGAGCTCCATCGTCACACGCTTGAGTCCGGCCGTGCGGCAGATATGCTCGCCGATATCGCGGCTGCCGGTGAAGGTGATCTTGCGCACGCGGGAATCGGCGCAAAGGGCGTCGCCAATGGTTGCGCCGGAACCGGTGAGACATTGCAGCGCCTCCGGCGGCGTGCCTGCTTCGAGGAAGATCTCGACCAGTTTGAGCGCGGACAACGGCGTGTCGGTCGCCGGCTTCAGGATGATGGCATTGCCCGCGGCCAACGCCGGGCCAATCTTGTGGCAGACCAGATGCAGGGGGAAGTTGAAAGGGCTGATGCCGACGATGACGCCGCACGGCACGCGTACCGTGAAACCGAACTTGCCCGCGGCGCCTGGCGCGCCGTCGAGCGGCACGACCTCGCCGCCAAGACGTTTGGCCTCTTCCGCGGAGAGCGCAACAATCTCGACCGCGCGCGACGCTTCAATTCGGCCCTCGGCGATAATCTTGCCCTCTTCCAAGGTGATCGTACGGGCAAGGTCCTCATTGCGTTCCAGCATCAGGTCGGCGGCTCTGCGCAGGATCTCATAGCGTTCATAGCCGGTCAGCTTCGCCATCGCCTTGGCACCGCGTTCGGCGGTTGCCAGAGCCAGCTCCACGTCCGCGGCATCCCCCCTGGGGATCGTGTCGACGACGGAGCCGTCAAACGGGTGCAACACTTCAATCTTCTCGGACTTGTCGACCCATTGCCCGCCAATGTGCATTTTCATCGAACTGTTCTCCTTGATGTCGGAATCTTTTCTGGTCGGTTGCGAAGTTATATGAATTGTCGCCGCGCAAATTGCAGCGGCGAATTTCACTTCAATTCAGGTCCGGGCACGCGGTTCCACGCCAGCGGCTCTTCGTCGCCCTCGTAAGTGGGAACCAATCTCCGGACGAGTTTCTGCGCCTGCGGCGGCCAGTCGACTACCCGTGTCTGGGTACGGCTCAGATTGGACTGGATGCGGGGCGAGGCGATGTCGAAATTGGGATGGTACCAGATCGTTATGACTGTGCGCCGTTCATCGGTCCGGTTGGCGTAAGAGCCATGGAGAAGCCTGGAATCACCGATCACCAGATCGCCGGCGCGCACAGGCACAGCCTGATCTTCGGGCATCGGCTGATAGGCCGGATGGGTCGGGTCGGTGGCACGCCGCAACTCATCGGTATGGGCAGTATGAACGACGTCGTGCATGCGATGGCGCCTGCGATGGGAGCCGGAGATGACCCGCAGGCAGCCATTCTCGATGCGGGTGTCCACCAGATAGTACATCAGAAAGAGTTGCATCGGAATATCAGTGTAGCTAATGGGATCATTCCATCCCCACCAGTCCTGATGCCAGAAGAGGGGCGGCGAGTGGCCGGGTTTGCTGATGACAAAGCCGGAGGACCAGCGCGGCTTTGGATAGCCGAGTGCAGTCAGCGCATCGAGAGCTGGTTGATAGGCCACCAGTTCGGCGAAGAAGGGATCATCATAGACACTGATCATGCTGCCGGTGGACTTCTGTTCCTCGAAGTGCTCGGCGGTCTGCACCTCGATGAGGCCGTTGCTCGCGGCGCGCACGCGAGCCAACATTTCGGGAGACAGCACCTGCTCGAAGACGCAGTAGCCTTCACGGATCAATTGGGCCCGCTTTTCCTGGGCGCTGACGATTGTCGTCACACTGTTCCCTCTCTCGTAAGTGTAGCACGAAGCGGCGTTACGTACGCCGACCGGCACGAATTGCAGAGAGAATTGATCGGACTGAAAGCCCTGCTTTCACGACCGACTCTATTGTAACAGAGAGAGTGGCGGCTTTCCATTCTGGCAAAGCGAAGTATGTATGGATCCAGGCGTCGTTCTGCGGTACAATCAGTTCACTCCTGCCGGGATGCATTTCGTGTGTCAAGCCTCTCTTCACACAATCAGGGGCAATTGCCATGCTGATCGGACTCGACATCGGCACGACATCGCTGAGCGCCATCGCGCTGGACCCGGCGACCGGCCGCCAAGTGGCGCACCGGACTGTTGCCAATCGCGCTGGTTCGTCTCCCGGACCCGGCCGCACTGAACTGGATCTGTCACGACTGTACGAACTGACGGTGCAGTGCCTGGCCGAAGTGGTGGCGCTGACAGAATTGGCCCATACCGCCATCCAAGGCATAGGTGTTACCGGCCAGCAGCATGGCGTTGCGCTCATTGGACCGGACGCTTTGCCGGCTGCACCCGCTATCACTTGGCAGGACCTGCGTGTGCAGGAGCCACTACCTGGTTCCGACAGACCGGTGCTGGACCGGTTCATCTCGGCTGCGGGAGGGCGTGAGGCCTTTCGCAACACCGGCTGCCTGCCGGCGGCGGGATTTCTGGGCCCCAGCCTCTACTGGCTTAATTTGCAGGATGCTCTGCCTGATCCCCCGGTGATAGCCTGCTTTGTCCCGGATGCGGTGGTCTCGTTCCTGACCGGCACAGCGGTAGTCTGTGAGCCGACGTTAGCGGGCAGCTCCGGGATCTTCGACATCCGGGCAAACTGTTGGGATACGACATTGTTGGAGCGCTTGGAGCTGCCGGCGGGACTCTTCCCGTCTGTCGGGAATGCCGGGGATGTGGTGGGGGGGTTGCGGCGCAAGCTGGCTGAAGCCGTTGGGCTCGAGCCGGGCACGCCGGTGACGGTTGCGCTGGGTGACAATCAGGCCAGTTTCATCGGCAGTGCGCCGGAGCCGGGCCGGAGTCTGCTCCTGAACGTCGGAACAGGCGGCCAGATATCTGCCCGCACCGACGGGTTTCATTTTATTCCCGGTCTGGAAAACCGCCCTTTCCCCGGGAGACAGTACTTGCTGATAGGAGGAGGGCTGTTTGGGGGTCGTTCCTATGCATACCTGCAGAGTTTTTTCCAGCAGGTGGGCGCCGAGCTCTTGGCTGCGGATGTGCCAGAGGACCTTTACCAACGAATGACGGAACTTGCGGCGACAGTACCAGCCGGAAGCGATGGGCTGCGCTGTGAACCTTTCTTCACCGGTAGCCGCACGGACCCGGGGCTGCGGGCCTCGTTCAGCGGGCTGTCACCGGACAACTTTACGCCTGCCCACTTCGCGCGCGCTTTGCTCGAGGGCATGGCCGAGGGCTTCTTCGCCTTCTTCGAGCAAATGAAGCCGGTTGTGGGTACGCCGCCGCTCCTGGTGGGGGCGGGCAACGGCGTGCGGCAGAACCGGCTGCTGGCCAAAATCCTGGCGCGGCGATTCGGGAAGCCGCTGCTGATCCCGAGCCATGCTGAAGAGGCGGCGGTCGGCGCGGCGGTGGCGGCGGCGGTTGGATTGGGCATGTTCGGGGATCTGGAGACGGCCGCGGCTGCGTTACTGGACTACGCGGACACAGTCGAACCGTAGCTGGAGAAACCGGGGTCGCGCGACCCCGGTCGAAAGATCTTCGCCTAAGAGCTACTCCCGCACGTGCATGTCACCCAGGACAATCCACTTGTAGGTGGTCAACTCCTCCAGCCCCATCGGGCCGCGGGCGTGGAGCTTCTGCGTGCTGATCGCAACTTCGGCGCCGAGGCCGAACTGGCCGCCGTCGTTGAAGCGGGTACTGGCGTTTACGAAGACGGCTGAAGAGTTGACGGCGTCGACGAAGCGTTGGGCGTTGTGCCAATCCTGGGTGAGGATGCCGTCGGAGTGGTCCTGGCTGTGCTCTTGAATATGCGCGATGGCCTCGTCGAGTGAGTCCACCAGTTTGACGCCCAGGATCAGTGTCATCCATTCCGTGTCCCAGTCGTCGGGCCCGGCAGGGATGACTTTTGCGCCCTGGTCTGTGAGAAACGGCATGGCGTCGGGTGTGGCGCGTATCTCGACACCACACTCGGCCATGCGTTGCGCCAGTTTGGGTAGAAACTCGGGCGCGACTTGGCGGTTCACGAGGAGCGTATCGAGGGCGTTGCAGACGGAGGGGCGCTGCGTACGGGCGTTAACGATGACGTCCATTCCCCGCTCCTGATCGGCGCTGATATCGACGTAGTAGTGGCAGATGCCGATGCCGCCGGTGATGACCGGGATGGTGCTCTGGTCGCGGCAGAGGCGGTGGAGGCTGTTGCCGCCGCGGGGGATGAGCATATCGACGTACTCGTCCATGCGCAGGAACTGGGAGACCAAGGCTCTGTCCGGGTTGCCGATGTATTGGATGGCCTCGCTGGGCAGGCCCTGGGCTTGCAGCGCGCCGGCGATTACGGAGACGAGCGCCAGGTTGCTGCGCAAGGTCTCTTTGCCGCCGCGCAGGATGACGGCGTTGCCGGTCTTGAGGCTGAGGACGGCGATATCGATGGTTGTATTGGGGCGGGCCTCGTAGATGACGCCGAGGACGCCGATGGGAATGCGGCGACGGCTGAGGCGCAGCCCGTTGGGCAGCAAGCGGCTTTCGAGCTCGGCGCCGACCGGGTCGGGCAGGGCGGCAACCTTGCGCGTGTCGTCGGCCAGACCTCGTATCCGTTCAGGCGTCAGCAGGAGGCGATCGAGCAGGGCGTCGCTGAGTCCGCTGGCGCGGCCGTCGGCGATGTCCAGTTCGTTTTGCGCCAGGACCTCGGCGCTGTGTAGTTCCAAGGCGTCGGCGATGGCGTGAAGCGCCTCATTTTTGCGCGTTGACGACAGCCCGGCCAGTTTGCGGCTTGCCTGCCGCGCGGCCTTTCCCATCGCCTCCAGGTCAATTGGTTGCGGCGCTCCCTTTCCGTTTCCTGACGAACTCTCCTGACGGACGTCTGATTGCCTTACAGCAGTCGTCATTGCTCCTCTCCCAACCTCTTCTCCAATACGATCATATCGTTGCGGTGAAGCACCACCGGCCCGTAGTCGTAGCCCAGTTGCTCGCTAATCGCATGGGACTGACAGCCGCGAATTCGATTCAGGTCGTTGCTGCTGTACCGTGTGATGCCGCGCGCCAAGTCCGGGCCGTTCGTCTCGCGTACAAATACGGCGTCACCCCTCTCAAATTCGCCTTCCACAGCGGTGATTCCGACAGGCAGCAAGCTGTTTCCGTCGCGGCGCAATGCCTTGGCCGCGCCTGAGTCCACCGTCAAGCGGCCCGACGGCGCTGGACCGGCCAGAATCCAGCGTTTGCGGTTCTCCAACGGCGCCTCCTGCGCGGGAAAGCGTGTGCCGACCTGCTCTCCGGCAACGGCCCGGAGAATTACGTCAGGCGCGCTCCCCGCGGCAATGACTACTTCGGTTCCGGCGCGGCGGGCAATATCGGCCGCCTCCAGCTTTGTGCTCATGCCGCCGATCCCGAGGCCGGACTGACTGCTACCGGCCGAGGCGCGCAATGAGTCGTCGATCTCCTGAACTTCAGGGATCAGTCGTGCGTTCGGGTCGGTGCGTGGATCAGCAGTGAACAGCCCCTGTTGATCGGTCAACATCAACAGCAGATCGGCATCGGTCAACACAGCCACCAGTGCAGAAAGGTTATCGTTGTCGCCGACCTTGATCTCCTCGACGGCAACGGCGTCGTTCTCGTTGACGACAGGTACGATCCCGTGCTTGATCAGATCGTTGAAGGTGTCGCGCGCGTTCAGGAAACGCTGGCGATTTTCGGTATCCGCCCTGGTCAACAGGATCTGGCCGACGAGAATGCCATAGATTTCAAAAAAGCGCCCCCACAGGAGCATGAGCCTGCTCTGGCCCACAGCGGCGAGCATCTGACGGCTGGAAAGACTGGAAGGCAGCGAGGGAAAGTCCAGAAGCGCCCGGCCGGCAGCCTGCGCGCCAGAAGTGCAGACGATCAACTCCTTATCCTCGTGATGGAGCGAGGCGATCTGACGCGTCAGCTCGACCATCTGCGGCTGATTCAGGAAACGGGTGCCCTTGGTGAGCACACCGGTCCCCAGCTTGACGACGATTCTGCGGTACATCAGAGCCTTCCCTTCAATAGCGTTCGCCCGCGCCATGGCGCGCAAAGTGCGAAGCGCCGAAAAAGGGTGGAAGATGCTATGGACAACTACGCCAACAGTATAATGCAGTGGCAAACGTTTCGGCAATCATTTCAGGCTCAGTTTGGTTTGCGCACCGCGGGGGGAAGACGGGCGGCAAATACGATGCCGTGCCCCAGCCTGCGCGTACTCTTCTTTGCCAGGAATATACCCGTTTTTGTTGAGGTTTTTCCTTGTGCTAAGATAGTCAGATAACAAAACGCGCCAAGCAGGTGGTTTAACCCGAAATTGACCATGAAGAGGCGTTCGTTGAACGCCTCTTCATGGTCGAATGTCCATCTGTCCGTGCCACAGATTCTGGAAAGTTGGCGACAGGCGCATGTAGGGAATTCTTCGGATGCAAACGAAGGCCGGAGTGCGTCGGAGATTGGCAGGGCGTCTGCCGCTGCCGACAGGAACACATCCGGACAGCGAATGCGCATCCAATCCGCTCCTGCTCGCAAGGGGCTCGGAATGGAGGATATCATAAATGCGACGCTCCTCTTACGACTATGAAGAGCCGCGCCGGCGAGGAGGCTCAGGGACGAGGAAAATCCTCGGCGCCCTTCTGTCGCTCGTTCTGCCTGCCCTGATCATCATCGCGCTGCTTCTGCCACCGATCAGCCTGATCGATCGAATCCAGTACCTCTCCTATACGACGATCGACAGAAACGGCGGCTCGCTGATGGACCCGGACGGGACGACGATCGTATTTCCTCCGGAAAGCGTGATGGAATCCTTTCAGGTCAATCTCGAAAGCATCCCGCGCATGGAATTCCTGGACGGCAACGCAGGACAGGACTGGTTAGCAGCCCGGGACGCCCTGTCCAATACCGGCCTGGAAGCCAGAAGCCCGATCTATGAGGTGGCCGTGCGCGGCGGTCGTGTCGACCAAAGCATCGTGCAGATCCCGATTCCGAATGACAGCCAACCTTACGAAACGCTGGAACTTTACACCTGGGACGGAGACATTTGGGAGTTCGTGCCCAGTTCGGTCCTGTCGATGGATGATCGCATCGAAGCCCGTATTTCCGGGTGGCCGCCGTCGAATTTCGTCGTGATGCAGACCGGCGCGCCGCCGCCGCGGGTAGAGACTAACATTGGCGTTGGCGAGCAGGTGCCGGCCACGCTGGCCAATGCGGGCATCACATCGCTTGCCATCGCCGGCTTCTATCTGCGCGGGGACGGCGCTCTGGACATTGAACGCGTCGACCTTCCGGTCGGCAACTACGCCGTCGTTCCGGTCTTGCGCAACTGGCGGGGCATGGAGCCGCCGCGCAGCGACCTGCTGCACAATATGCTGGTCGAAGCGGGCCAGCTGCATAACCAGCTCAATGCGGTGGCGGACTTGCTAATGCAGTACAACTATCCTGGTGTCATTGTCGACTACCGCGGCATTGATGCTGCGATGGCCGGTGAGGCCGAGTTCAACCATTTCATAGAGCGCCTGGCCGAACGGCTGCACGCGCCGGAAGTGAACCGCTGGCTGGCCGTACGGGTGGAGTCGCCGCACCAGGTGTCACCAGTTGACTGGAATACGCGCGGCTACGACTGGCAGGCTCTTGGCAGGGTCGCTGACCGCGTCCTGATCCCGGGCCCGGCAGACCCGGCGGCCTATCAGATGGGAGGCGCGCTGGGCTCGCTGCTGGCCTTTGCGACCGACCAGATCGACCGCCGCAAGGTGCAGTTGGAGTTGCCGGGCATGTCGGTCGAGCGCAGCGAAGGCCAATTGTGGCTGAAGGGCTTTCGACAGGTGCTCCAGCCGCTTGTCGCCCAGATCCGCCTTGGCGGAGAGGACGGCATAATCCAGCCCGGTCAACCCGTTCAGCTCTCGGTTGAAAACCCCCGCATCTCCCGACCACTGGCCTATGACGGCGCCACCGGCGCCTACATGTACAGCTACATCGACGACCAGCAGATGGAGCGCACGGTAACGATCGAGAACAGCAGCAGCTTTGCCCACAAGCTGACCCTGCTGAACCTGTACGGTGTCACCCAGGTGATGGTACGCGACGCCGACAGTGGGGACGTCGACCCGGACCTGTGGGAGGTCGCGCGCCAGTTCCAGACCGGGGGCAACGTCGATCCCAGCCCCACGCGGCTGGAGGTCGCCTATACGATTTTCCGTCCCGATGGCACGATACTGGAGCAGGTCGCATATCCGATCGACAATCCGGTCCACACCTTCCAGGCGCCGGCCGGCGATGGTGACGTGCGCGTCGAGGCCCAGGTTGTGCAGGTCTCCAACCTGGGGAACCGCCAGATGGCCAGCCCGGGGAACGTGGTTGCCATGCCCATGGCGACACCGACGCCGGTCGCGACTGCCACGCCTGTGCCGACGCCAACGCCTGAAGTCCCGACGCTGGCAAGCACGCAAGTCGTCAACGTGCGCGAGGGTCCGGGCACCAACTACCGTGTCGTCGGACAACTCAAAGCCGGTCAGCCCTACCTCATTTTCGGCAAGAATCAGGCCGGAAATTGGTGGCAGATCGACATTGGCAATGGCACAAAGGGATGGGTAATTGGACAGCTGGTTAAGGCGGTCGGCTCCCTGGACGATGTCGCATTGATCACCGACATCCCTGATCCGCCTCCTGCTGCCGCACCCGCGGTGGCCGCACCCGCCCCTGCCGGGGGCGGCAATTTCGGTTACGGCGTCCAGGCCCACATGGTTCATAACAACCAAGCTGGCCTGGTGATGCAGAAGACCCGCGAGCTGGGCTTCAATTGGGTTAAGCAGCAGATTGAATGGAAGGTCTTCGAACATAATCAAGGAAATTACGATTGGGGCTCGATGCAGGGCATCATCGACTCGGCAAACAA
>DAOUHX010000016.1:0-16061 GCA_034428395.1 Caldilineaceae bacterium | reverse complement strand
GAAGCTGGTCTCGCACAGCTTCTTTGCCAGCTTGGTATGCGGCTCAGTGTGGTAGAGGTTGCTGGTGTGGTACATGCCGGTGGAGGCGGCCTCTTTGATCGCCTGCTCGACTTCGGCGTCGCCATAGCCGAGCACGTTTACGGCGATGCCTGCCACCAGGTCGAGATAGCCGTTGCCGGCGCTGTCGTAGACGGTGGTGCCCTTGCCTTCGGTCAGCACGAAGGGCGGCCGTCCGAATACGCCGAGCACATAGTCCTTTTCGTTCTGAATAATCTCCTCTGCGTTCACTTTCTCCTCCTGAGAATTGTTATATCGCGTCGAGTTTTCGCTGAAGTACAACTTCCCGTTGCGTGCTTTGAACCTGACCTATGGAAGGAACCGTGAATTATGCTGATGCAATGATACCGGTGCCGCCGTCCTCCTGAACACCGGCGAGATTGGTGATGACGGCCTGGGTTACGCCGCGCCTGATGGCGTCGACCGCGCTCCTGACCTTGGGCACCATGCCGCCGCTGATGCTGCCGTCTGCGATCCACTCCTCGCACTGGTCGGCGGTGATGCCGCGCACGACGCGCCCTGCGATGAGGACGCCGGGGACATTGCTGACGAAGATCAGCTTGATGGCGGCGACTGCGGCCGCGATCGCGGCTGCGACGTGGTCTGCGTTGACGTTGTAGCTGAGGCCATCGAAGGCGCCGATGCTGATGGGGCTGACGACCGGCACGATTCCGGCTTCGAGCAGGGCGTTCAGCAGCCCGGTGTCGACGTCCTGCACTTCGCCGACACGGCCCAGGTCGCCGAGCGGGTGCCACATCTTTTCGACGTAGACAGTGCCGTCATCGATGCCGCTGATACCGATAGCGCGCACGTCTTCATTGACGAGCTGGCGCACGATGCGTTTGTTCATCAGGCCGCTCAGCACCATCTCGGCCACGTCCAGGCTTGCTTCATCGGTCACTCGCAGACCCTCGATGAAGCGGGTCTCCAGCCCGAGCCGTTGCTGGTAGTCGGCGATCGTTTTGCCGCCGCCATGCACGATAATCGGGCGTTTGCCGTCCCGTTGCAAACTTTTGACAGCCTGCACCAGTCCGAACAGAAAATCGTCGTCGTCGAGTTCATTGCCGCCAATTTTCAGGATGATAACAAAACGACTGCTTTCAGGCGGGTCGACGGCGGGCAGTGGATCTGATTCGCTCGAATTCATTGCGTTGCCTCGTGCGAGATGGCGGTCGGCTGCCAGCGGCTCCTGGCCGGTCGTATTGCGTTCACCCGGCCACGCGATTGCGGCCTGCACTGTGCGAAGTTTTTCGTTGCCGCATCACCTCGTAGGCCAGCGCGGCGGCGGCGGCTGTTGTGCCTAGTGACGGCGCAAAGTCGTCTCTGTTATACGGAATCTGCAGGCGCAGGTCGGCCTGGCCAGTGAACGAGCGCGTCACGCCCCGCTTTTCGCCGCCGACCAGCAGAAGGAGCGGGGCCGTCAGGTCGGCCTGATCGACAGGAACTGCGTTCTCCTTCTGCGCGCAGGCTACTGTCAACCCCTGCTGGCGGCAAAAGTGCGCGGCCTCGTCAACGGTCCCAGCAACTGCGATCGGGATCAGCTCCGATGCGCCCGCGGAGGCCCTGGCTACGGTTGCGGCCGCGCTCATCCAGTTGCGCGGCCGCAGAACCAGCCCGTGCGCGCCCATGGCGTAGAGCGCGCGCAGCGCGTGGCCGAAGTTGAAGGGGTCCTCGATGCCGTCCAACATCACGACAAAGGCCGGCGAGTCCCCCTGGGGCAGCAAGGATGCCATATCGACGAACCTGCGTTGCCCTGCCACCGCGGCGACGCCGCCGTGCGAGTTCCCTTGGGTGACGGCGTCGATCTCGGCCGCGGCGACCTGCTCGACCGGCACGTTGGCCTCGTGTGCGCGGTGTTGCAGCCAGCGCATCGCCCGGTCCTGCCGGTCGGCCCGCAACAGGACGCGGTGGACGGTGCGATATGGGGAGCGCAGCGCAGCCGCCACCGATATTTTGCCCTCCAGCAAGGTGGTCGCTGACTCCTGTTCGCTGGAATCCCGGCTCGGTCCCATTGGTTCCAGCCTTCTGACAAGGCGTTGTTCTCGAAAAGATCAAAACCGACAACCAGGGAACGCGGTCAGATGAGGCCCGCGGTCTCATCCAGGCCGGCGGCGATGTTGTAGTTCTGGATCGCTTGCCCGCTGCCGCCTTTGACCAGATTGTCAATGGAGGCGGTGACAATATATTCGCTATATTCGCTTCCCTCGGGCTGTGACGGGTCCGCCTGTGTGATTCCGATGGCGCAGCGATTGGTGCCGACGGTGTGGGCGAGGCTGGCCAGCTCACCGGGGGGCAGCAGATGGATAAACGGCTCACCGGCGTAGTTTTCGGCGTACAGCTCTCGGATGCGCTCCTCGGTCACACCGGCGGACACGTCGACGTACATTGTGCTGAGAATGCCTCGATTGACCGGCAGCAGATGCGGCGTGAACAAGAAGCGCAAGGAACGCCCCAGTCCGCCGCCGTTGGCCGCGCCGAGGACCTGCTCCATCTCGGCGATGTGCCGGTGACGGTGGCCGACACTGTACGGAGTGATATTCTCGTTGGCCTCGACGAACTGGTAGGTCAGATTGGTCTTGCGGCCCGCGCCGGAAACGCCGCTCTTGCTGTCAACGATGACGCGTTCGCCCAGCCAGCCGGCTCTGGCGAGCGGGTACAGGCCAAGGTTGACGCTGGTGGGATAGCAGCCGGGGTTGGCGATCAGCTTGGCGCCGCTCAGTTCGCCGCGGAAGAGCTCGGACAGGCCGTAGCGTGCCTCGGCGCACAGCTGCGGCGCTGTGTGCTCGGCGCCGTACCAGCGCTTGTAGGTGTTGACGTCCTTGAGGCGAAAATCGGCGCTGAGATCGATAACGCGCACGCCGGCTGCGTAAAAGCGGCCGACCGCCTCCATCGACTCGGCATGGGGCAGACAGAGGAAGACGACATCGACCTCATCTGTGCGCAGGTAGGCATCGGCGAGGGTAATCAGCGGGTAGTCCCACGGCGTGCTGAAAACCTGATTGAAGCATTTGCCGGCATTGCGCTCGCTCGTCAGCCAGGCGATTTCAAGCTGTGGATGGCGGTGAATCAGTCTGATCAGTTCGTAACCGATGTAGCCGGTTGCGCCGGCGATGCCTGCCTTATGCATTATATGACTCCTCAAGTTTCCAATTGCTTTTGCAACTCAATTTCAACTGCTCGTTTCCGGTGGCTGCCCATTCTGGAACTAATCCCTGCTTCGGGGAGGACTCGCTCTGTCCCTTTCGCTCGACGGGCTGACACGGCGCCGGAAAACAGCGGTACAAAAAAAGCCCCCCGTCCAGGGAGCTTTGCAATCGGGTGATTTCCTACCAGGGAATCCGGCCCACGCGCAAATGCCCAGACGGCAGTCTGGTTATTGCTCGCGACGCCTCCTCGACTGAATCTTGCCGGAATCAGATGGATTCATGCTTGTGCCTCAGACGACATGACCTGATTGAACGGCAGTCTAACACACGCTGTGTGGGCTGTCAAACTCGGGAAAAGGCTGGTGTACTCCGATGAGGAGCGCGAGGCTGCAGCCTCACTGCAGCCTCGCAGTAGCGTCACTGTAGCGTCACTGTAGCGTCACTGTAGCGTCACTGTAGTGTACGGGCGCGGTCGTCGAAGAACTATTCGAGATCGATCATACGCAGTTCGGTGGAGATGTCGATGCTGCCTTTCAGACTGCGTGCCACAGGGCAGAAGTCGGCATGGAATCCGTGTACGCGTTGGGCTGTATCCCGGTTTTCGGGCGCCACTTTCAAGGTGTAGGTGGCGTGAATACGCTTGATGACGAGGACATTGCCATCTTTTTCGATTTCCGCCTCTACGTCGGCTGACAGGAAGCCGTCACCCGCGGGTATATCGCGCGCTTCCAGCGCGCCGCCGAAGGTGCCGGTCAGTCAGCCGCCTGTGGCCGCATTGATATAGTCAAGCGTGGTGGCGTGGGGCTCGTGGACGGCGGTATCGACGCCGTAGTGCTCGGCCACTTCCGAATGGACGCCGAACAGAGTGTGGCCTTCCTCGGCCGGCAGAAATGCTCTGCGCAACGGCCCTTTCACGCGCTCTATGCGGGTCTTAGAGCGATATGCGACATCTGCCATCATCTTCCTCCTCGAAATGAAACCTTCCGCCTACCGGATTCGTCTAGATCAGAAGGGAGGCTTTCGCTAACATGTTGATGCGGTCCAGCCACCTGAGTGGCGTACTCTGGCGGCGTTCTTCAGTGGCGCATTTTAGACGCTTTCCTTCCAGACAACAAATGGAGGGAGGTGGACCTGGCAGGGCGTACGGGGCATGATCCTGCTTTAATGCCCCGGATGGAGCACATTGGGGGATTGATCAGGAATTGAAGATGAAAAAAGCAGGAAAGGTATTGAAATTGATCCGCCCGCGTGCTATACTAGGTCGGCTACCCGCGGCTTGAGTCGAATTCGCACTGTACTGTTACCAGAGATCGTTACTGTTACCAGAGATTGTTCGTGTTTCACGTGAAACATCTATTAGGACTGCGGAGGAGCGGCCCGAGTGTCGGCAGAAAACCTGATGGCAGCCGATAGCGGAACCATCAAGCAGCCAAACAAACAGGCAGGCTCAGGCCCGGCCGTCCCGGTGATCGACTACGAGGGCAGCGGCTATCGTCAGGACTTCTGGGAAGGACAAGGGCGCGAATACGAGGACGCGGTCGAACGAATTGCACTGCGCCGCCTCCTGCCGACGCGAGGAGGCCGCATCGCCGAAATCGGAGCCGGGTTCGGGCGCTTAGCCGATCTTTATCTCGGTTACGAGCAGATCGTTCTTTTCGACTACAGCCGCACGATGCTGAGCGACGCGGTGCGGCGATGGGGAGTTGACGAACGCTTTGTCTTTGTCGCCGGAAATCTGTATCAGATGCCGCTGGCCGACCAGTCGCTCGACGCACTCGTGATGGTGCGGGTGATGCATCACCTGGCGGATGTACCAGCAGCGCTGGCCCGGTTGCAAACGCTGCTGCACAAAGACAGCACGGCCGTACTCGAATATGCCAGCAAGCGCAACCTGAAGGCGGTCCTGCGCTGGCTGACGCGCCGGCAGTCGTGGTCACCCTTCGACCCGGCGCCGCTGGAGTTTGTGGCGATGAACTTCGATTTTCATCCCGGCTGGATGGGCGCAAAACTGAAAGATGCCGGCCTGAACGTGCATCAACGCTTCGGCGCTTCCCATTTCCGGCTGCGGACGTTGAAGAGAAGTTTGCCGGCGCAGGCTCTCGCCCGCGTGGACAGCTGGCTGTTTGATATCGGCGGCAGATTCCCGCTCGCGCCCAGCGTCTTCGTTCAGGTGCATGCACCGGACGCGCCGAGGCGTCCGCAGACAGAAGCGTCGGCCGCGTCTGCCGCGCATTCAGAGCTTTTTCGTTGTCCGGCATGTGGAGCGCATCCTCTGTCTGCGCTCAACCCGGTTGAACTCCAGTGCCCGTCTTGCGCCCGCAAGTACGTGCAAAGGGAGGGCATCTGGGACTTCAAGTTGCCGGCATAGCCACACTCCGTCCGCTCTGGACGGGACCAAATCCGCGTCATGTATGACAGACTCTACGGTAGAGTTACGGCGCCGCAAGGCAGATGAAACGCGACGGTATTGATGATGCTTGCAGGGCGAAGCGCCGGTCCACAAGGGCCGAACGGCAGGGGATTGTGAACGCCCATTCAGGAAGGAAGAGGTGACGATGGCTGAAGAGATGCTTTTGACGCAAGACCAGACTAACGAGCGCAGTGAGGCGTTGAACGGGACCGCGCTGGAAAACGGCGCGGTGCAACCTGCGGTGCAGGTTTCCAGCCCGCAAGAGACCCTGACCCATCTGCTGAAGGTCGGTCGCGAAAAGGGCTTTGTCAGCTACGATGAAGTGCTGCATGTCATGCCCGAAGCCGAAAACGACATAGAGCAACTGGATGACATTTTCGCTTCCCTGCTCGACCAGGGTATCTCCGTCGGCGAGGCGAAAGAGGACATTCACCCGGAGGAGAAACGGGAGTCACCCGAAAGCGCGGGCGAGGACGAGTTTGATCTCAGCCAGATCGAGATTGACGACTCGATCAGCCTCTATCTCAAGGAGATTGGCCGCGTGCCGCTGCTGACGGCGGCCGAGGAGGTCGATCTGGCCAAGCGGATGGAGGCTGGGCGCGATTCGCGGCACCGTCTGAACCAGGAGGAAGTTGATTGGGAGGAACGGGAGCAGCTGCTGTGGCTCGTGCGCGATGGGCGGGCAGCGCAGGAGCACCTGATCAAGGCCAACAGCCGCTTGGTGGTAAGCGTGGCCAAAAAGTATGTGGGGCGCGGTGTGCCGTTTCTGGACCTGATCCAGGAGGGCAATATCGGGCTGATTCGCGCGGTCAAGAAGTTCGACTACTGCCGGGGATATAAGTTCAGCACCTACGCGACGTGGTGGATCCGGCAGGCGGTTACACGGGCGATTGCGGACCAGGGGCGGACGATTCGTGTGCCGGTGCATATGTACGAGCAGATTAACCGGCTGACGCGCACGAGCCGCCAGCTTGTGCAGGAACTGGGTCGCGATCCGACAACGGAAGAGATCGCAGATGAGCTGGGGGTGACGCCGCGCAAGGTCGAGCACATCATGCGCGTGAGCCAGCGTCCGCTGAGCCTGGAGATGCCGGTCGGAGAGGAAGAGGACAGCTACCTGGGCGACTTCATCGAAGACGAAGACGCGGACAGTCCGCAGGACTCGGCCGGCCGCCAAATACTACGTGAGGTGATCGACGAGATCTTCCAGAGCCTTTCGCCGCGCGAGGTACGCATTCTGCAACTGCGTTTCGGACTGGTGGACGGCTACAACTACACGCTCGAAGAGGTCGGGAGGAAGTTCGGCGTCACGCGTGAGCGGATTCGCCAGATCGAGGCGCAGGCCCTGAGCCGCTTGCGCCATCCCAGCCGCAGCCGCAGACTGCGGGACTATCTGTAACTGAAGTGCTGTAACTGAATCGCGGCCGGCGACTGGTGGATTGAGGAAACCACTGGCCGCCGGCCGTTGCATGCCCTCAGCGTACATCCCCTTCCCCGCGAATTACACCGCGTTCCAACCGGTCGAAAAGCTTAGAGAGGTTCTGCGCGGCCACTTCCTCGAGCGGCAGGTCGAGTTCCGTGCAGATCTGGGTCAGATACCAGAGCACGTCGCCCAGTTCGTCTTTCAAGGCGGCGCGGTCGTCTTCGCTGATAACACCGCCTTTGTCGCGGAAGATCTTCTTGATTTTACCCGCCACTTCGCCGGCCTCGTTCACAAGGCCCAGCGTCGGATAGACGATGGCGTGGTCGGTGCTGACCAGGCTCCAGGTCTTGCGGGACTCGCTTTGATAGCGCTCGAAATCGATCCTCTCCATGCCTGTTTCCTTCGCTGACGTGTGCAGTGTGTCTTCGCTTGCGGGCGGCCCAGGATTAACAATACAAAAAAAGCCCGACCGTTCAGTCGGGCCTTGTGCTCGGCACGGAGGCGGCTATACGTCCAGATTGCGCACCTCGTGGGCGTGCGTCTGAATGAATCGGCGGCGGGGCGGGACGCTGCTGCCCATCAGCATATCGAAGGTGCGGTCGGCCTCGGCCGCGTCCTCGACCTGCACCTGCAGCAGGGTCCGGTGGTCCGGGTTCATGGTCGTCTCCCACAGCTGCTCCGGGTTCATCTCACCCAGCCCTTTGTAACGCTGCTCCAACTTGATATTGTCGGCGCCCATCTCCTGCCGGATCTCCGAGAGGGCGTTGTCGTTGTAGACATACTGTTCCGACCGCTTCGATTTGCCGTTTTGTCGCTCGGTGATCTGCACCTTGTAGAGCGGCGGCTGGGCGATGTAAAGATGGCCGTTTTCGACCAGCGGCTCCATGTAGCGGAAGAAAAGCGTGAGCAGCAGCGTGCGGATGTGCGCGCCGTCGACGTCGGCGTCGGTCATGACGATAATGCGGTTGTAGCGCAGGTTTTCGACGGTGAAGTCATCGGCGACGCCTGTTCCAAGCGCGGTGATCAGCGACTGGATCTCCTTGTTGCTCAGGATCTTGTCGAGGCTGGTGCGCTCGACGTTGAGGATCTTGCCGCGCAACGGCAGGACGGCCTGAAAGCGGCGGTCGCGGCCCTGCTTGGCGCTGCCGCCGGCGCTGTCACCCTCAACGATGTAGAGTTCGCTCTCGTTTGGGTCGCGGCTGGAGCAGTCGGCCAGCTTGCCCGGCAGGGTCAGGCTCTCGAGCGCGCTCTTGCGGATGACCAGCTCGCGGGCCTTGCGCGCGGCCTCTCTGGCGCGGAAGGCGACCTGGCATTTGTCGGTTATGCGTTTGGCCTCGCGCGGGTTCTCCTCCATCCAGCTGTTGATGCCCTCGGCCACAGCCGTCTCCACGTGGTAACGGACCTCGTTGTTGAGCAGTTTGAGCTTGTTCTGGCCTTCGAACTGGGGCTCCAGGACCTTGACGCTGACGATGGCTGTCATGCCCTGGCGGGTGTCGTCGCCGCTGAAGTTGGGGTCGTTGTCCTTGAGGATGCCCTGTTTGCGCGCGTAGTCGTTGATCTGGCGGGTGAGCGCGGCGCGCAGGCCGGTCAGATGTGAGCCGCCGTCGGGCGTATTGATGGTGTTGGCAAAGGCGAAGATCGACTCGTTGTAGCCGTCGGTGTACTGGATGGCGGCCTCGACATGGGTCGATTCGATCTGCATGTCGACGTAGATCGGTTGGTGCAGGACCGTACGATTCTTGTTGAGATAACGCACAAACGTCTGCACGCCGCCCTCGAAATAGAAGCTGATCTCGCGCGGCTCGTCGCCGCGTTCGTCGATGAAATGGATATCGACGCCGCGCGTCAGAAAGGCCATCTCGCGGAAACGGGTCACCAGTGCGTGCCAGTCATATTCGAGTACGTCGAAAATGGTGTCGTCACGCAAAAAACGCTGGATGGTGCCGGTCTCGTCACGGGGGCACTTTCCGACCTCCTTCAAGTCGGTCACCGGCACGCCGCGCCTGAATTCCTGCTCCCAGATCTTGCCGTTGCGCTTTACTTGCGTCACCATCCACTCGCTGAGCGCGTTGACTGCGCTGACGCCGACGCCGTGGAGTCCGCCGGAGACCTTGTAGCCGACGCCGCCAAACTTTCCGCCCGCGTGCAGCTTGGTCATCACGACGGTCAACGCGGGCAGACCGGTCTGTTTCTGGGTGCCGACGGGAATGCCGGCGCCGTTATCTTCGACGGTTACGCTTTCGTCCTTGTGGATCGTCACCACGATCTTGTCGCAGCGGCCCTGCATCGCCTCGTCGATCGCGTTGTCGACGACCTCGTAGACCATGTGATGCAGCGCCTTGTCGTCGGTGCCGCCGATGTACATGCCGGGCCGTTTGCGCACGGCCTCCAAGCCTTCGAGCACCTGAATCTGATCGGCGCCGTAGACGAAATCCTGTTTGTTCATCTTTTCAGCCACAGAGTCCTCCGACAGTTAGAGGCTGCTGAGAAAAGCACAGTCAGCCCCGCTAGAATGTCTCCGCGCACGCCCGCCAAGAGTCAGGCTGACGCCTCCGGCTCACCCTGTTGCATCGCCAGGATGCGGGTCCGGTAAAAGACGAGCAAAGACATTGCCAAGCCCGTGCCAATAAAGGTATTTCCCAGGGTGGCGAGGGCCACGCCCAGATCGTGCAGCTGCGTGATCTGACGGAACAGCAGCCCCATGCCCAGAGAGATCAGACTGGTCAGCAGAATGAATCCAAGCGTATGCCAGAAATTATGGCGCACCAGATGGATGCTGCGGCGGACTGCGTGTCCTATGGCCAGGTCGTCCAGCACCATCGCGGTGGTCACAAAGTACAGGAAGAGCAGGATCACGATGATCAAACCGCCGAAAAAACTGCCGAAAAGCAGGAGCGCGCCGGAACCGAGCGCCGGGCTTATCAGCGTCAACACAGTGATGCCCAACATGCCGGGAATGTAGATCATCAACAGGCCGAAAGAGATAATGACCAGAAAGCCAATCGTGCGCAGCCAGTGGCGGACGACGCGCCCCGCCAAGCTGTTTATTGAAAGCGTCTTCTGGCCTTCGCCGATCGGCAAGCTCCTGGCCAGCAGATTCATATAGGTCGCGCCAATCAGGAGACCGGCGAGCCCAAAGAGCAGAGAAAGCAGAATCGCGGTGGCGAGCGAGTCGATCTCGACACTGGGATGGCCGCCCTTGATTCCTGGCAGGACGGCGAGCAGACTGGGCACACGATAGAGCAGACCGTTGACAAGAAAGTGGGCCAGGTTGCTGGTCTGACCGACCGCGACCAGCAGGTCGCCGGTCTGCGGAGAGGCGAACGGGTTCCCTTCCATCATGTTTGCGCCGGCCGTCATCGTCCTGAAGAGGTCGGCCAGCTGCTCCAGGAGCGGACCGATGCTCCAGCGGGGCATGAGCCACAAAAGCGCGTCCAGAAGAAGCGGCAACAGCAGCAGGCCGGGGCGCTGGCCGACAAAGCGGTAGCCGGTTGATATGCTGTCGATGACTCCCACGAACGCCTTCCGATCGCGGCTGCGAGACACTTCCAGAACACGGTCGCCAGACGGTAAATTGCCGCAAAGTCTAACTAACTCATTTTACCATACCCGCCACTTCGGGCCGAACGGTCGCGGCCTGCGATCCCGTTAGGGGACGCTACGACTTCGCCGCGGAAACCGATTAGACGGGAGGGCCGGAGCCGTCTACAATCAGGAGACCGAGTGCAGCGAAGCGTCCCGGCTACCAGACGACCCAAGGAGTCAGCATGGCCTCATTTGCCATCGAGGGCGGCCATCCAATCGAAGGAACTGTCAGCGTCAGCGGCAACAAGAACGCCGCTTTTCCGCTGATCGCCGCATCTTTGCTCACCGATGAAACACTTACCCTGGAAAATGTGCCGCAGATCGACGATGTTGACACGATGCTGGAGATTCTGGCGGGGCTGGGCGTCTCGGTTAGCAGGGAGGGCGGCCGGTTGAGGCTGTGTGCGCAAGGTCTGAACGGGCATGCACCTGATGCGCGGCTTTTCAGCCGAATCCGCGGCGGTCTGAACCTGATGGGGCCGCTGCTGGCGCGGCGGGGCGCCTTCCAGGTCGGAGGCGCGGCCGGCGGCGACGACATCGGGCGGCGGCGCATCGACACACATCTGCTCGCCTTCGAGCATTTGGGGGCTTCCTTCGCCCGTTCCGGCGGCGGGCCGTTCGAATTGCGCGCGGGCGGCCGGCTGCACGGCGCTGACATTCTTCTCGACGAGGCCTCTGTGACCGCGACGCAGAATGCGGTCATGGCCGCCTCGCTGGCCAGGGGGACGACCGTCCTACGCAACACGGCCAGCGAACCGCACGTGCAGGAGCTTTGCCGGCTGCTGGTGGCGATGGGTTGCCCGATCGAGGGGATCGGCAGCAATACACTCGTCGTGCACGGGCAGGAGCGGCTGCACGGGGCGCAGGCTACGGTCGGCCCGGACTATATGGAGGTGGGCAGTTTTATCGGCCTGGGCGCGATCACACGCGGGGCTCTGCGAATCGCCAACGTCGAGCCGCAGCATCTGCGCATGTTCGAGCTGGTCTTCCGTCAGCGTCTGGGCGTTCGCATGGAGCTGGAGGCGGACCCGCAGGCGACGCTGACGGGCCATACGCTTGTGGTGCAGGACGAGCAGGCGTTGCGCGTGCGGCCCGACTTCGGCGGCGCGATTCCGAAGATCGATGACGCGCCCTGGCCCGCTTTTCCGCCCGATGTGATGAGCATTGCAATCGTCGTCGCCAGCCAGGCGGAGGGCACCGTGCTGATCCACGAAAAAATGTTTGAGAGCCGCCTCTATTTCGTCGACAAACTGGTGGCAATGGGCGCGCAGATCATCGTCTGCGACCCGCACCGGGCTGTTGTGACCGGTCCGGCGCGGCTGATCGGTCAGACGGTGAGCAGCCCGGACATCCGCGCGGGTATGGCGTTGATTCTGGCCGCGCTCAGCGCGGAAGGAGAGACGCGCATCGGCAACAGCGAACAGATCGACCGGGGATACCAGCGCGTGGACGAGAAGTTGCGCGCGGTCGGCGCGCGCATCGAGCGCGTCGACGGCTGAACCGGTCAGCCGCCGCCTGCCGCGGCGGACTGCTGCGCCCGCCGCAATGCCAGTTTGCGCCGCAGCTCATCGTGGGCGGCGCGGTCGAGAGGATAGCGCGCCGCGGCCCACATTGAAAGAAGCAGCAGGACCGCCGGAGCCGCGCCCATAATAATGCGCAGCGCCAAAACGGCCTCAGGCGGCTGCGACGCGACTTCGCCTTCGAGGAAGCCGGCCGCGTCGAGGATCTGGGGCACGATCAGGCCGACGACGAAGGCGGTGGCGATTTTGCGGAAGGTGACCAGATAGGCGGAGTAGACGCCCTCTCTCCGTTCCCCGCTGTGCCATTCGTCCTCTTCCATGATGTCGGCCACGATCGCCCAGGGTATGACGTTGGCCGCGCCGTAGCCGATGCCGGCGATCGCGGCCACGCTCAGGACGAGTGCGGGGTTCCCCGGCGGCAGCAGGCTGATCACCGCCATGACCGCGGCCCAGAAGATCATCATGCGGATGTATGTGCGGCTCTTGCCCCAGCGGCGCATCAGCTGCACCGTCAGCGGCATCGAGAGAAAGGCGACGCCCAGCACCGCCGCCAAAACGTAGCTGTCGAACGGCGGCGATAGCTGCATGTAGTAGACGAGGAACCAGACGAAGACCGCGGTGATGATGTCGACGGCGCTGAAGGCCAGCACGTAGATGGCGGCGCCGATGCGGAAGGGCCGGTTGGCGAAGACCTCTCTGGTAATGCGAATATAATCGGGCCGGCCCTCAGGTTTCGCCAGCTTCCTTTGCGGCTCGCGAATAAAAGCCACGACCAGCAGCGGCGTCACGACAATCAGCAACCCCCAGATCGCCCCCGAGACGGCGAAGCCGTATTGCAAGGCGTCGGGCCCGCTGAACCAACCGGCGAAGACGGTCTCCGCCAGCCGCTTGAACAGGCCGGCGGTCAGCAATGAGACGAAGATCGAGTTTCCCATGCGCCAGCCGGCGAGGCTGGCGCGCTCGTCGTAATCTTCGGTCAGCTCGGCGGTAAGCGCGGCGTAAGGCGCGTTGACGATGGTGAAGGCGGTGTCGTAGAGGATGAAGATGACCGCGTAGTAGAGGGCCGCGGCGAGGCCGCCTTCGAATGGCGGCGGGCTGAACATAAGGAAGAAGCCGACGCCGAAGGGCAGCGCGCCGAGGAGCATGAAGGGGCGGCGACGGCCCCAGCGGCTGCGGAAGCGGTCGCTGAGGATGCCGATCAGGGGGTCGTTGACGCCGTCCCAAAAGCGGCCGATGATGAAGGCGACGCCGGCCAGGCTGACGTCAACGCCGACGACCGTGACGGTGAAGTAGAACCAGAAGAGAGTGCGGGCCGTAGACGCGGAGGCCGCGCCCCAGTCGCCCAGCCCGTAGATGACCTTGGTGAAGGTGGGCAGCCGCTGCCGCGCTACGCCGGTCGAAATTGTCCCGCCTCCCTAGATCAGTTCTGACTGAGAATAATCCACACCTCGCCCTGGTCTCCTGACACCGCAAACTGGATATTCTGGCTGTCGCGCTCACCGTGGCCGTCCATCACCCATATCGTGTAGTTCCCGTTCACCGTTCCGCCGGGTAGCCGGTCGAGTTTAAGATTATAGACATAGTTGTGATAACCAAGCGGTCCGTGAGCGGGTGAGCCAATCAAGCTGCGTGTCGTCCAGTCTTGATCCTGCGTTGGCATCACCTGCGTTCCATCTTTCATCAGCCCGACAAAATATGAGCCCTGCCACTCATAATTGTTGCCGCTGAGAACACGTACAAAGCCGAGTGTGAGCTTTAGTTCCGTTCCGCCGTTATGGCGGAAAGTCGGCCCTTCTCGCAGCCTGAATTTGCAGCCGTCGCCGCCGATGCCGGCGCAGGGATCGGCCGGTGCCGGCGCGGCAGGCGGAGGCACGGGCGTGGGGGGAACGGGAGTGGGCGGCACGGGCGTGGCAGGGATGTTCTGGGCGAGAGCGATCAGTTGCGGGTTATCGACGTTAACCAAGCCCATGTAGACCCAACCCTGCCGGCCATTGAAAGTGAACGCATACCAGGTGCCTTCCACATTCTTGCCGCTGATCTCAAACTGTTGTCCTCTCTGAATGGTGCCGAGCTGGGGGAAACTTGTGCTCGGTCCGCTGCGCACATTGACCGCCGGGGCCTGCAGATCGGGCTTGACGGTAAAGCGGGCCACAGCCTGCTCCGGCGTCGGTGTGTCGGTGGGCGCGGGTGGGACCGGCGTGTCGGTGGGCTGGACAACCTGTTGCTGCGCCGGCTGCTGTACCGCCGCCTGCGCGGCCGGAGGCACGGGCGTAAAGGTGGGGACGGTGGCCATCATCTGGCGCGTGGCTGTCGGTGTTGGCTCCGGCCCGGTGAAAAGACCGCAGCCGGCCAGCAGAAACGCGCTCACGCCGAGCGCCAATGCCGCGCTGAGCGGCTTCCCGGCGCCCGCCTGGCGGAAGAGTTGCGCAATCAACGTATTCTTACGCATCGGCGAAAGATTCTCCTTGCATATCAGGCGCGCTGCCATTCCCGAGACGATAGCAGACAGGTATGGCACGGTACGCCTATGATAGCAGGTAGGATAAAACGGCGAAAGTCGCGCAAATTTGGCTGGGGAGGGCGAGCCCGAGATATGATTCAGGAGCTATAGAGGGGATTCGTCTGCCTATGGAAGACGGGGGCTACTCGCCGGCCACGGAGCGGAACGCGAGCAGGCCATCGCTTGTCGCCACGTAGACCACGCCGCCTACGACGGCCTGACCCACAGGAATCGGGCCGCCAAGGTTGTCGTACCAGAACAGGTCTCCGCAGGCCGCATCGAAAGCGTATTGATGCCCGTCATAGGCGCCTGCATTCGCGGCCCCCTCGGCGACAGGCTCCATCGTTGGCCAATTCGGACCATAGTTGGGGTATCTGTAAGGGCCCACTGCACAACGACAGCAACCAGTACGATCGCCAGAATCGGCGGCAGTCGCAACGACTTCAAACGCATGAGCAGAAAATTCTTCCTCTCGGCACATCGCACTGTCATTTCGCAACGACTGTGCGCGCCGAAGACCGTATCGATCTAATTCTTCGGCGCGCGGAAGCCGTTGGCCTCCGCCTCCTCCACGGTGCAGAACCAGAGGTCGCCCTCGTTCTCCTTCATGTTCACCCGGGCGTAGGAGGGCGATTCTCCCTCAATATGGTAGATCTTCGTATCGTTCCTCGTGTTCACATTGCCCTTGATATTGCATGACGGGTCGGGCTGGCTCACGCAGCCCTGCGGGCAGCCAACCTGCGCGCCCTGCCCCGACCTCGTCCGGACCGGCGTCGGATGCGGCGTGGGCGTAGCCGTCGGGTCAAATGTGAGCGTACAGGCAGACCACAGCCCGACGCCGGCCAGCAGCGCGTTCTCGGCCGCCTCCCGCGACATGTCCGCGTACTTGCCCGGATTGCCATAGTCGTTGTAGACCGCCAACCCCTCCTCGAGCAGGAGTAGGTTCCACTGCAGGGCCCCCTCGTCCGTCTCGACCCACACATAGGCCAACACACGGTCGAACCGGTCCCGGCCCATCTGCTCGATCCCGATTCGTTGCCCCATCAGCGTCTTGGTAAACTCCGACGCTTGCGTGCCGAAGCACTCCTGCGGCCGGTTCGGATGCACAGTCTCCGGCGTATCCACGTCCAGCAGCCGGATCCTCTCCTCCACCCCGTCCCCAAAGCGCATGGTCAGCGTATCGCCGTCGGCCACCCGCACGACCAAGCCCCACACGGCCTCCTCCGGCACGTTGGGAAAGACGGTTACCCTTGCCGGCCTGACGGCTGATTGGGGAAGTTGCGTGGGCGTTGGTGTTGGCGTCGGCGTTTCCGTCGCTGTGGGCGTAGGTGTGGGTGGCGGCGTGCACGTGGGTGCCGGGGGGCATGCGGCCACCGGCGTATGCTTGGGCGCCGGCGTGCCGGTGGCCGTAGCCGTGACT
>DAOUHX010000015.1:0-13708 GCA_034428395.1 Caldilineaceae bacterium | reverse complement strand
CTGGCCGAACTGCGGCAGCATATCGGTGACGCCCAGTTCGTCGGTCAGCGTCTTGTTGCCGTGGAAGACGACCGGATGGGCGACATACTGGTCGAGGCCGAGGACCTCGCCCTTGTAGCCGCCGACCTCAACCGCGTCCCAGTAATAGTTGTCGGGATTGAAGTCGTAGACCGGAAGGTAGTCGTCAAAGGGATGCAGCTGGTTGGACGTCCAGAAATCGCCCTGGAAGACATTGGCGATCATCATGACGTCGGCCGCAGTGCCGCCTGCCAGCTGCAGCTTCAACTTGTCGTGATATTCGCTCCAGGGCGTGCTCTCAAGCGTCGCCTGCGTGTCGGTCTTCTCTTCAATGATCGGGGCGTAGTCGTTCCAGAACGTCCCCCACCACGTGCTGAACCGGATCGGTGTCGCCTCGGAAGCCGCGGCACCCGAATCAGCCGCCGCTTCTTCCGCTGCCGGTTCTGCCGCCGGAGCCGGCGCGCAACTGGCGATCACACCGGCTGTGCCGGCCAGCGCAGACCACTTCAGGAACTCACGCCGTGAGACATCGACTCGTTTTGTCGGATCCATGAGCATTCCCCTCCTGTGTTCGTCTCGGCGGTGCCGATACGTCTCTCTACCGTCGCATCGAAGTCAGACTCTCACCCAATCTTCCCAGACATCACCTCCTCTCGCGGCGATCGGCCGTAGCCTCAGTCGGGGCATGCTGACCTGCAGTCGCCCGCGCATTTGCAGTCGCCGTTCGGTGGCCTGATAGCGTCCGGTTTCGCAAGAAGCCGTCCAAGGTAAGCAGGTCCTGGTCGGCGCAGCCGGGTGACTCCTGTAAGATCGAAGATTGCACTGAGGATTGGCAGGGCAGCCATGGAATTGCTGACAAAATAACACTCCGCACCTGCCCTGTCAAACAGGACAAAAATATCGTCTATCGCTGTAGCCGGCAGACGGCTTTGCCTCCAACGAAGCCTCAACCGCGCTTCTTCTCTGGCCTTGATGGTCCGTAAAATCGAAGAGAGGGGTGAGGCTCCATCTCCTCACTCCTCTCTTCTTTCGCCTCAAGCTCCGCTAGCTCTTGGCCTCCAACTCCGCGTTGATGTCGGCCACGGCTTCCACGACCGCTTCCGCGGCATCCCTCTCGCCGATCAGTGCCGCCTCAAACGCCGTCCGCAGGGTATCGCGCAGGTACGCCGCAGCCTTGAAGCCGTCGTGGCCCGGGTAGTGGATCGACGCCTCGGCCTGCTCGGGATAGGCCGAGAAACCCTCCCAGCGCGAGAGATGAATTCCCGCCACCGCCTGGATCTCGCTGCCGTCCTCCAGCTCGCCATAGTACAGTCCGCTGTTGTAGGCCGGCGATAGCCCCGACGTTTGCACGAACTGGCGGCCTACGTCCTCATCAATGATCTGGGTGATGGCATAATCCATTGCCGCGTCCAGCACCTCCGACGACTTGTTCACCGTCAGGAAGTCGCCCGTTGTGTGGATCGCCCGCTGCTTGAACCACGGTGCGTGGATGTAGGACTTCTCAAAGTCCAACGAGGCCGAAGGGAACAGCGTCAACCCGACCGGCGCCAGCGCCAGTGCAGCCCGCCCCGCCCGGTAGGTGCCGCCCTCGATCGGACCCGCCACCGCCTCCAGGTAGGTATGCCCCTGCAGCGTCAGGTCGATCACCTTGCTGATCGCCTCGAGCGATTCCTCCGAGTCCAACAGACAGGTCGTCTCGTCACCCTCGTACCACCAGGTGTCGAACTGCTGACCGCCGTTGCCATAGACAAAGTGCTTGGTGCAGTAGCTCCAGCCGCTCATCAGAGGCCCTGCGATCGGCCAGACCTGGTCTTCCATCCCCGCGCCTGCTTCCGACGCTGCCTCACAGAACGCGACCAGGTCGTCGATCTGCCACTCGTCAAAGTTGTCGTCGCCGAACTCAGGCAGTGAATCCGTCAGGCCCATCTCATCGGTCAGCGACTTGTTGACGTGGAAAATGCACGGGTGCGCCACATACTGGTCTAGGCCTATAATCTCGCCCTTGTAGCCGCCCACCTCGACAGCGTCCCAGTAATACTTGCTTTCATCGAAATTGTGGATCACCAGGTAGTCGTCAAAGGGATGCAGCTGTCCGGATGTCCAGAAATCGCCCTGGAAAACATTGGCGACCATGATGACATCGGCCGCGGTGCCGCCTGCCAGCTGCAGCTTCAGCTTGTCGTGGTATTCGCTCCAGGGCGTGCTCTCGAGCGTCGCCTTGGTGTTCGTCTTCTCCTCGATGATCGGGGCGTAGTCGTTCCAGAACGTCCCCCACCACGTGCTGAACCGGATCGGAGTCGCCTCGGAAGCCGCCTCTCCCCCTGCCATCGACTCCTCTTCCGCCGCCGGTTCGGCCGCGGGAGCCGGCGCGCAGCTGGCGATCACAGCGCCCGTGCCGGCCAGTGCCGACCATTTCAGGAACTCACGTCGCGAGACATCGACTCTATTCTTCGTCTTCATTGTCGTTTCCCTCCTGTGCTGGTCCAGATGATTCCGATAAGTCTGTCTGGCATTGCATTAAAGTCAAGCTCTTACCCGATCTCTTCCCGGAAATCACCCCCTCTCACGGCGACATGCAGTTGCGTCATTGGGGTCGTGCCGACCTGAAGTCGCCCGCGCTTTCGCTTTCACTGATCTGTGGCCTGATTGAGTCCGAAATGGCAAGCCGCCGCCCTTGGTAACCCGTACCGGGCCGGCGGAGCCAAGCGGCTCCATAGAGATAAAGGAATACACTGTGGATTGGCAGGGCAGCCACGAAGTTTCTGGCAGAATATCACTCCGGACCTGCCATGTCAAACAGTTCAAAAATATTCTCTTTCGCTGTGAAACGCAGGCAATCCAAGGCAGCCGGGAATGGGCACGTGTCTCGCCGCACGCACGTCATCCTTGCCAGGAATCGCTGGCTTTCAGCTTGGAAGTCTAGCCGCCTGCTTTGGCCTGCGCCGGAAGGGCCGGCCTCAATCGCCGAAGCTGGCGACAAAGCCCTCCACGCGCAGAGCCTCCGGGACTTCTTCGAAGTAGTAGCGCGTGGTCTCGCCCTGGAAGCCCGGCGTCCACTGCTCCTCCTCGGCCTGCACGAGGTCGTCCACACATTTGAATCGCGCCCAAAGGGCGTCGGCTTCCTCCGCCGTGAAACGGTCGGCCATCGGCCTGCCCCAATGCAGCGTGATCGGATGAATATGCGTCGCCCAGCCCTGCTCCAGCGCCGGCAGGCGGTCAAAGTTCGGGCTCTTGAGCTGGTGGATGCGCTTGGCGCTCTTGCTCAGGAATATCGTGGAGAGAAGTCTGGCCTTTTCCCCGCGTCCCGGGTGCAGCCCCTCCAATGCAGCCAGGTAGCCCGCGCCGTCCTTGCTGATCGCGGCCCGCAACGCCGCCTCGATCTGCGCGAAAGTCTGGTCGCTACGCCCGTTCCAGCGTCTGAATGTCGCCTGCGCCGCTGGTGACAGATGTTCGAGATAGGAGAGGTCCTCATAGTGGCTGAACTCGGAAAAGCCGCCGTGAATCGTGCGCCGCATCTGAGCGTTGTAGCGGCTGCCCCAGTGCAGCAGCGGCAGAATGTAGGGCACACCGTCGCCCGCTTTCAAGTGGACCTGGATCGCGCCGGGTAGAGGTCGGCGCGGATCGGCGTTCAGCGCGGCGTTTTCTTCCGCAGTGTTAAACCGGTTGTGGCTGCCCGGTACCACCCACAGAACGCTGTCGTCGTAGAGCGGCAGGTTCCACTGCACGTAGCGCGGCCCGTTCTCCAGGATATCGTCGGTGTAGCCCTGCAACGGCGCGGCGTGGGGCGGGTAGAAATCGCGGTGCCAGCCGCGGTGTCCGCCCGTTTCATGGTCGCGTACCGGGCTGCACATCAGCATCATCTCGGTGACGCCGGCGTCCTCAACGCCCAGCAACTCACTGCTTACGCCCTGCACGTTCTCGTGCAGCCAGATTTCGACCGCGGCCGCCGTCTGCGCGTCGATCTCGTCAGCCATGCCGCCCAGCATGAGGCGCGGCTGCGCGTTCGTTTCCCACTGGCCGCCGGGCGGGTCGTCCGGCCCCCGCTCACGCGCCCAGATCACCTTTTGCCGCTCCACCAGCAGCTCATACGCTTGTCGCAACCCCTCCAGCTGGTCAGGCGGAATGACCTGCCGCAAAATCACGTAGCCGTCTTCCAAGAACTGTTCACGATCGATTTTCATGGTCTCAGTTTCCTCTTCTGGCTTCCCGAAAGTTTTCCGATCAGATTGTGGGGTCACCTCGCCGGCGCCGCCCAACAGCCATTCGAAGGCAGGACGGACGGCCCACCATATCAATAATGCGACCTGGGCCTAGGCGCCAATACAAAATGAAGCTAATAGCGGAAATGCGGGTCCAGACTGTCCCGTACCGCGTCGCCCAGCAATGCGATGACCATCACCGTCACCGCCAGAAACAGGCCCGGAAACGTGGACACCCACCACGCGTTGAACAGATAGCTGCGCCCATCGGCGATCATGCTGCCCCAGCTCGGCGTAGGCGGCTGGATCCCCAGACCCAGAAAGCTCAAGGACGACTCCGCCAGGATCATCCGGCCCAGGTCGAGAGCGGCCACGATGACAACCGGGCTGATCACATTCGGAAGCACGTGCCGCAAAACAATGCGGCTGTTGCTGGCGCCGAGCGCTCGCGCGCTCTCCACAAACTCCCGCTCCTTCACCGAAAGGACCACCCCGCGCACCAGGCGCGCGTAGAGTACCCACCCCGTCACCGTCAAGGCGACAATCAAATTGCGTACGCTTGGGCCCAGAGCCGCCGTCAGGGCCAGCGCCATCAGTATACCCGGAAAAGCCAGCTGGATGTCCGCCAGGCGCATAATGGCCATGTCCCAGGGACCGCCGAAATAACCCGCAATCAGGCCAAGGCCCACTCCCAGAAGGCCGGCCAGCAGCACACCGCTAATCCCGACAAAAAGCGAGGCGCGTATGCCGAAGATGGCCCGGCTCAGGACATCACGGCCGAGTTGGTCCGTCCCGAGAATGGCTACTGTGCCCTCTTCGAATACAAGGCCAGGCCCCTCCAAACGGACGTCAGTCTTCTGTGTCCCTGGATCACGCGGGACCAGCAAAGGCGCGAAGACGCCCGCCAACACGACCGCCAGCAGGGCGCAGCTCAAGACCAAAACCCGGCGCTGACTGCGCGACCGCACCAGCCTATGCATGTTCACCCACATCACAGCCCCGCTGTGTCCGACGCTTCCCGGTCGCGTCGCTGGTTCCCGCTGCCAAGACGTCGGCGCGATCGCCCGGGAACCTCACGCCGCGCCGACTTAGACGTCCCCCTCATTCTCGTCTCCCAACGGTCAGTCCAGGCCCCGAAAGACGGCGAGAGCGCGACCTCCCGTCAGGCGAATCGAATCCTCGGATCAAGAAAGACATAGATTAGATCGATAACCAAGTTGATCGCCACAAAACTGATCGCCACAACCAGCGTCGCCGCCTGGACGACCGCATAATCTCGCGAGCTGATGGCAAAGATGATCGTGTTGCCCACGCCCGGCCAGCTGAACACCGTCTCAACAATCACCGAACCGCCCAAAAGATAACCCAGTCGCAGGCCGAAGACCGTTACCACCGGAATCAGCATGTTCTTCAGGGCATGCCGTCGTACTACGACCGACGGCTTCAGGCCCTTGGCCCGCGCCGTGCGGATATAGTCCTGGCCCAGAATCTCCAGCATGCCTGAGCGCACAAGCCGGGTGGTAGCGCCCATCAAAGGCAGCCCCAGCGTCACCGCCGGCAAAACCAGATGGGCCAGCGTGTCGCTTCCAAATGTCGGTAGCAGACGCAGTATGCCCGCGAAGACCAGGATCAGCATGAGCCCAATCCAGAAATCCGGCAGACTCTGCCCCATGACCGTGACGACGCTGATCAACTGGTCCAACGTCGAATTGGCGCGCAAGGCGGCCACCACGCCCAAAACAAAAGCGGTTACCAGCGCCAATGCCAGCGCCGCAGCCGCCAGCCTGATCGTTGCCGGCAACCGCTCCATGATCATTTCAAGCGCCGGCTGCCCGGAGTAGGTCGATCTGCCCAAATCGCCTCCGGCAGCCTGGCGCAGAAATATCACGTATTGTTCCGGAATGCTGCGGTCAAGGCCAAGCCGCTCTCGAAGCTGCTCGACCTCTTCCTGGGTGGCGTCCACCCCCAGGAAGGCATTCGCCGGGTCCCCGGGAACCAGGCGCATGACGACGAACACCATCGTCACCACGCCCCATACAACGAAGACGGCCAGCGCCAATCGCCTGATAAGATAGGCAGCCATTCCCTTGGGCCGAAAGTTGCCGGCCGATTCGAATGATCGGCCGGCAATGCTCCCCTAGCTGGACACCCACAAGTCGGCGAAACGGGGCGGTTCGTCCGGCCACGGCTCGAATCCCTGCACGCGCGCGTTCAGGCCGTACGTTGCAATGTCCTCGAACAGCATTACGTTTGGACCATCGTCCCAAGCAATCTTCTGCGCCTGGGCATACAGATCCTTGCGCTCCTGCAGGTCCGTTGTGCGCGCCGCCTGCGTTACCAGATCGTCATAGGCCTCGTTGACCCAGCCGGTCCGGTTGTTGCCGGAGAAGTAGATCCTGCGCAACGTGTAGTCGGCGTCCCCTGTCGACGTGGCGCCCGAGACCAGCTGTACGTCCCAGTCAAGCGCCAGCAGGTCTTCCAGCCAGACCGTATGTTCCTGCTCGATGCTCTTGCCCCTGATGCCCACCTCTTCAAGTTGCGCGATCGAAAACTCCACCAGCTCCTTGGCCTTCACATCGCGCGGCGTCCACTTCAACTCCATGTCGACGCCGTCACCCAGGCCGGCATCGGCCAGAATCTCCCTCGCCCGGTCGGGATCATACGGATAAGGTGTCTGCGCCGCGAAGCCCCAAACGTTCGTGTTGATGTACGACGTGGCCCGCTCCACTGTTCCGCCCATGATGTCGTTCACCATGGCGTCCACGTCAATCGCATGATAGACGGCCTGGCGCACCAGAGGATCGTTGAAGGGCGGCCGTCCGCCGTTCATCAGAAACTGACGGAAAGTGTATGTTGGACCCCGCACCAGGTTGACGTCCGGGTTCGCCTCCAGCCGCTCAATGTCTTCCGGCTGAATCCCATGGACGAAATCTAGCTCGCCTCGCTCCAGTGCAACGAGGCGAGTGGCTGGCTCCGGGACCTCCACGATCGAAACTCGTTGCAGTTTCGGCTTCCCTTCCTGCCAGTAATTGGGATTGGCCTCGACCACAAACTTGTTGCCCTTAACCCACTCCTCAAGTTGGAATGGGCCGGTGCCGACCGGCTTCTCCAGGTACTCATCGGTCTGCGCATACTCCGGCGGCAACATCATCAACATCGACAGATTGTTCAGCATCGGCCCGAAGGGCTCCTTGGTCCTAATCACCGCCGTCATCGCGTCCGGTGTCTCCACCGTGTCAATATCTACAAGCAGCGGCTTCAATGCCGGCGTCGTGCTCTCCGGATCAAGGATTCGATTGATAGTGAACGCCACCGACTCAGAGGTGAACTCTTCGCCGTTGTGAAAACTTACACCTTCGCGCAGTGAGAAAATCCACGTCAACGGGTCCGGGTTCTCCCACGATGTTGCCAGGCCGGGTACGAAGTTGCCCGCCAAGTCACGCTTGACCATGGCGTCAAACATCGTGTGCGCGACCACCCGCGTGGCATAACCGATGTTGTTGGCCGCGTCCGCGATGTTGATAACCTGCCTGATGACGGCCGTAATCTCACCGCTGGGGCCTGCCGGCGCAACTGCCGGTGCTGCCCCCGTAGCCGGCGCCTGAACGCCCGGCGCACAGCCCGCAAGCACGACGACTCCCGCCGCACTCCCGGCATACTTGAAAAAGTCTCGCCGCGACACTCGACCCTTCCGCAAATCAGACATTGTGATCCTCCTTTGTGAGATCCCAAGAAATCTGGCGGCTTATCCTACAGGGCGACTGCAACTATCTTCTGCTGGAAACGGAACCTCCCGACTCTTCCGCTCAGAATTCAACCGGCAAGGATTTCAACAGACGTAGCTGGTAACTCGGCAGCCACTCCGGGCTGTCCTGGGCGGGCCGCATATCGGGGAAGCGGCGCAGCAGCGCGCTGAACGCGACCTCCGCCTCCAGCCGCGCCAGCGGGGCGCCGATGCAGAAATGAGGGCCGAGGCCGAACGCGATGTGGCGGTTCGGCTCGCGGCAGACGTCGAGCCGGTCCGGCTCGTGGAACTGAGCCGGGTCGCGATTGGCCGCGCCCAGCAGGAACATGACCCGCTGGCCCTGCCTGATCTGCCTACCCTCGAGCGCGAAATCCTCCTTGACCAAGCGGATGATGCGCTGGTTGGGGCTCTCGTAGCGCAGAAACTCCTCGACCGCGCTCCTTGCTGCATCCGGCTCCGCCCGCAGCCTCTCAAGCTGATCGGGATTTCGCAACAGGGCCAGCAGCCCGCTGCCGATCAGCGCCGTCGTCGTCTCGTGGCCGCCCACCATGAACGTCACGCAGGTGGAGAGAAGCTCCCCTTCCCCCGGCCTCTCATTTCCGTTTCCAGTGTCGACGAGGCGGCTAATGAGATCGTCGCGCGGCTGCTTGCGCCGCTGCGCCGCGATCTCCTGCAGATAACCCCGCACGGCCAGTACGCTGCGCTGCGCCCGCTCGGCGACCTCGACCGTCATGCGGTTGCTGGCCGAAAAGGAGGCGATGTCGTCGGACCAGGCCTTGAACTGGTGCCGGTCCTCCGGCGGCATTCCGACGACCTCAGCCGTGATGATCGCCGGGAGATGGAAGGCAAAGTCTTGGATAACGTCCATCCCCCCATCGCCCTCGACCGCGTCGAGCAGTGCGTTCACCGTCGCTTCGATCCGCCCCCGCATCCGCTCGACGACGCGCGGGGTAAACGCCTGGTTGATCAGGCCTCTCAGCCGCGTATGGTCGGGCGGGTCGGAGTGGAGCAGTCCGATGGAGAAGTGTTGCTTAAGGGGCTGAAAGCGGGACCGCTCCGGCTCGGGGAGGGCGTTGAGGTAGGAGCCGAACTGGCCGACAACAGAAAACCGCCGCCCGTCCTGCCGCAGGCCGGCGGTCGCATCATCATAGCGGGAGATGATCCAGCAGTTCCACGGCTCGCACCAGTGCACCGGTGCCTCGGCGCGCAGCCGCCGATGAACGGCGTACGGATCGGCGAAGAACGCCGGTGAAAGTAGCTGATCGTCAAGCTGTACACTGTTTGGTCCCGGCACCGGCGCCTCCCCCGGTCGAGTGCTCAGCGATCAGATTCGGACCAAGACTGTGCGAAGCGAACCTGTCTATCTGAAACGACGAGAAACCGTCCTGAGATTTGGCCCCCGTAACTGTCTAAGAGCCGCTTTACGACTTCAATCTTGTTGGCGGCTCGTTCATCTTGCAGTCGCAATAGTACAACGCCTCGATGGGGGAAATGCGACCGAAACACCTTCTCCCCGAAGTCCTTGTTCGTGGTTATGAGGATTCTGTCTTCTTTGAATGCCTGCGTAAGGACCTCGTCACCACCTATACCGCGCGCTTCGTCGAAGACGGAGACGACATCGAAATCCTGCTGACGCAGCCACCTTGCCAGAGTGGGGCCTGCGTACTCGTCTACCAAAAAACGTACCTAAGCGGGCTCCGCCATCAAGGGCATGAAAGAGGTTCCCTCCAGAGCCCTCGCTGCGAAAAGAAGGCAGGCCTGAATATCTTTTTCCTCCAATCCCTCGTATTCATTCAGGATTTCAGGTATGGTTGCGCCCTGAGCCAGAAGGCCCAAGACATGTTCCACGGTCAGGCGAGTCCCCTGAATGACCGGCTTTCCGACCATGACTTGGGGATTCAGGGAAATACGTTCAAGTAGCTGTTCTTCATGCATCATAGAGCCTCACTACCGCTGGCGAGTGCTCATGGGTTCGAATGATTTCTATTGCTTTGATTCAATGAAACAGTTGCTGGATTCCCTCAACGTACGGCTACCGACCACCCGGGTCCACTCTTCCCGTAATGTAGCCCCTCTTGTCCAAGCTTGACAAACTGGTTGATGCCGGACCTAGCCCAAGCTAATCGACCAGCCGGTAGTTGGTGACCATCTGCCTGGCCCGCTCCGAAAAACTGTCGTACTCGGCCTGCGTCATCTGTAGCGCAGGCATCTGCCCGTACCAGGGCAGCGAATAACAGATCACCAGCTCCGGACGCGCGTGGTCGGCGCGGTTGGGCGTGCCGCGGTGGAGCGTGCGCGGGTCCTGGATCCACAACGTCCCCTTCTTCAGGTTCAGCCGGCGCCGGCTGGGAAAGTCCCCCGATTCCAGGATCTCGTCGTAGTTGTCCTCCATCGCCGGATCGGCGAGATACTGCGTCGAGGGCAGGATCTCGAAGCTCCCGTTCTCCTCGTAGGTGTCCACCAGGGGAAACTTGACGCCGAAATGGGGGCAGACCTCCAGGCCTACGTGCGGGACCATCTTCGAAATGCCGGCGTCCCGGTGCCAGCGCTGATACTCGCTGCCTGGGTAGGGATTGTTCGAGTGGTAGCAGGTGATCCTGTAGTCCTCCGTCCCCCAGTAGCGATCAAGAAATTCAATCAAAACCGGATTCTCGTAGATTTCGGGGTCGGCAAACGGCTGCTCCCATGGCACATAGAGCGTGTATCGATTGACAACCTGCAGCCGGCCTTCGACGACGATGCGGCTGTCGCTGCGCGCGTGGAGATCGACGCCGCCGGCAGGGTCGCTGTGGGTGCGCACCGCCTCCAGATAGGGCAAAAATGCCTCGCGAATGCGGTCAATCTTTTCGACCGGAATCAGATCCTCAAAGACCGCATAGCCGTTGATCCGCAGTTCAGCCAGCTTCATGTCGATGTCGTACTGATGTGAGGCTGCCACAGCTGGTTCCTCCTTGGCGCCGCTATTTCGCTCTATTCCTTTGTACGGCGAAAACGGGTCGGTCCCCGAAATTCCCTTGAAGCAGTTGCTCAGACTTCAGCGTCGGGCAGTCGCTGCAGGAAACGGACCAGTCCCTGGCCCTGGACACCTGCCAGCAGGACTTTTCCCGCCCCGCAATTGGTCTCGGCCAGGCACCAGACCGCGGCCAGTTCAGCCTCATTCAAGCGCAGCCAGCTTCTGCCGCGATCGCCGGAAAACAGGATGCCGTGCTCCGTCGTACCCGCATAGACCGTCCGTTCTCGCGCGCCCCCCGCCGAGAACGCCAGGCAGTTGACGCTCGTGCCTTCGCTGCCGCGCGCCGGCTGCCACATCTTTCCCCGGTCGCGCGAGTACCAAATGCCCTCTCCCGCGGTGCCAAGGTAGACGGCCCCGTTCTCGCCGAAATCAGGCGAGATCGCAACCACCTGCGGCAAGGTCTCGCCCAGCTCGTCTATCGCGACCGTCTGCCACGCGCGTGCGCCGATCGTCGAGTGGAAGAGTCCGTCGCCCACGACCGCAAACGCGGTCTGGTCCGCCTGCCACGCCGGCGAAATGCTGAGGCTCCAGACTCTCAGATCGTACAGCCCGAAGTTGGCCGTCTCCCAGTACCGACCCCGCGTCGTGCTACGATAGATGCCGTCATCGGCGGTGCCCGCCAGAATCACGCCCTCTGCGTAGGCCGAGGGCGTGGTGACCAGGCCGGTAACGACCACGTCAGGATAGTCCAGGCCGCACGCTTCCCAGCTCTCGCCGTCGTCGAACGAACGCAGGACCGCCCCGGGCGCGCCGCCCGCAAAAATGCCGGGCGAATTGGGGTAGTCCGGGCTGAACGCGGTCGCCATCACCGGGAAGTCGCCAAGCGCGCCGCTCATCAGACGCCATTCCTGCCCGGCGTCGTCGGAGCCATGCAGCCCCTGGTGCGATCCGGCCAGGATCCATGGCCCGCCCGAACCATTGGCCCCCGCAGCAGCGGGGGCGGAAACGGCCAGTGAAAACAGCTCTTCGCCCGCCAGCGCGGACCCCAGACATTCCCAGGCAGACATCTTCGTCATAAGTTTTTTCGGCGTTCACTGCCGGCGGGCGATAAGTGGCATTCGAGCGCCGGGCAGACCGTAAACTTACATCCGTTCCCGCTTCTTGAACACGGCGGCCTCGGTCGTCAGCACCATCCCCGCGGTGCTGGCCGCCATCTCCAGCGCCATGCGCAGCACCTTCACCGGGTCCACAATCCCGGCCTCCCACATACTCCCGACCCGGCCCGATGTGACATCGAACCCGACACCGCCATCCGCGATTCCCCTGGTCCGGCGCACACCGGCACGCGATGCGCCCGCCTCGGCGCCGTTGTAGTGGGAGCCGACCCGGAACGCGACGGTGGAAGCCGCGTAGCCGGCGTTGTCAGCGATCTGGGCCAGCGGCGCACTCAGCGCGTCGGCGACCACCCGTACGCCCATCGCCTCGTCGACGCTCGCGGCAGCCGCCTCCAACGCATTCACCGCCGGCACACAGGCCATGTACGCCGCGCCGCCGCCCGGTGCAACACCTTCCTGCAGTGCTGCCCGTACGGCACGGATCGCGTCCTCTGCCATCTCACGTCTCAACGTCCGCTCCGCCTTGGTCGCGGCCCCGACCTTGAGCGTGGCCACGCCGCCGGACAGGTTCGCCACCCGCTTGCGCAGCGTATCCGCCTGCTCGCGCGGGCCCTCCCGCTCCAGCTCGGCCTGCAGCTCGGCGATGCGCCGGCGAATCGTCCGCTGGCGGCCGCGCGCGCCGACAATTGTGAGGCCGCGGCGCGTCGCAATCACCCGCCGCGCCCGTCCGAGGTCCTCGCGCTGCAGCTCGGCCAGCTGACCGCCCGCCTTCTCGTCGACCAGCCTCGCCCCGGTCAGAATCGCCAGGTCCTGCAGAATCTTCGGCTGGCTCACCGTCAACCCCGGCCCCTTGACCGGCATGACGTCCAGCTTTTCCCTGTTGAGCTGCAGAAGGCCCAGCGCCTCACCCTCGATCTTGCGGGCGATAATGACCAGGCCTTCGTACTTCTCTTTCAGCGCCCGCTCGAGCAGCGGCACGACCTGCGCCGAACTGTTCACCTCCTCGTCCGCCACCGCGATCATCGGCCCGACCAGCACCGTCTCCTGCCGGACCCTGTCGGTCACAAAGTTAGCCGCGGCCAGCCCGCCGCTGTCCCAGTGAATGCCCTCTACATAGTCGCGCTCCAGGAAAGCGCTCACATGCTCCTGGACGACGATCGTTCCGTCGACGCCGACGATGCTGAAGATCTCGGCGATCATCTCCGGCAAAGTCAGCCTCGCAGAGGTCGTACCGTTGGCGGATGCCGAATACGTCTCGCCCGTGACCGACTGCGCGACCGCGCCGACCATCTCCACAGATTCGAGCGGCTGCGCCGCAGCCTGCAGCTCGACGACCGCCGCGCGCACGCCCTTCTCCATGCCCTGCCGCACCAGCTGCGAATTGGCGCCGGCTGCGACCATCCGCATCCCGCCGCGCACCATCTCACGCGACAGCACGGCCGCGGTCGCGCTGCCGTCACCCACCCGGTCGCGCATCTCCATCGCCAGCTCGCGCACCAGCATGGCGCCGACATTGGCATGGCGATTCGAGAACTTCACCATGCGGTGGGCGATCGTCGCCGAGTCGCCCAGCACTTCCGGCGGATCATTTGTGCTGCGGAGAGATTCGAGGAGGATCGTCCGTCCGACCGGCCCCAGCGTGGAGGCTAGCAGCGCGGTCATCGACTCAACGCCCTGC
>DAOUHX010000014.1:0-1787 GCA_034428395.1 Caldilineaceae bacterium | reverse complement strand
GATGACGATGTCAGGGCGGCCGCGGAGGGCGCCGACGAGTGGGCCGAGTACGCGGCCCAGTTCGGCCTGGAGCTGACCTATCACATCCACACCAATCTGCTGGTCGATTCGATCGAGCACTGGAAGCTGTACATGGCCAGCCTGCGTACGGCCAAGCTCTGCATCGACGTTTCGCATGCGCAGCTGTGGGGGTATGACCCGGTCGCGTCGCTGCAGGACTTCCGCGCGCAGTTGAACTATGTGCATCTGCAGGACTGGGCGACCACCACGCGCCGCGCGGACGGCTATTACGACCCGCAATGGTGCCAGGTCGGGGAGCACGAAAACGTGGACTTCCCGGCGATCAAAGAGGCGCTGGACGGGATCGGCTACGCGCGCTGGGTGACCGCCTGCCCCGGACAGCCAATCCCCGGCCGCGATGACCCGATCAGCGAGGCGGAGCGCAGCGAAGGAATGGTCGAATATCTGCGGGGGATCGGCTACTAGTCGCCCAGGTCGATTTCCGGGTGGTCGCGGTAGTAGCGGGCCGTGTCGAGGACCAGGTTTTCCTGCAGCTGGATCGATAGGCCGCCGTCAACGACGAGCGTGTGGCCGGTGATGAAACCGGCCTCCTCGGAGCAGAGAAAGCGCACCGCGCTGGCAATATCGTCGGGCACGCCGGTGTGGCGCAGAGGATATTGCTGGTCGAAGAAGCGGAGGAGCGAGGGGTTGCTCTCCCAGTGTTCGGCGCCCCGCTCGGTGACGATATGGCCGGGGCAGATGCAGTTGACGCGTACGCCGAGCGGCCCGAAATCGACGGCCATCTGGCGGCTCATGGCGATGATGGCCGCTTTGGTCATCTCGTAGGCAAGGCTCTGCGGCGAGACCAGTTGCCCGTGCACCGAGGAGATGTTGACGATGCTGCCGCCGCCGCTGGCCTGGATGTGCGGCACACCGTATTTGGCGCTGAGATAGACCGCCTTCTGCGATGTAACAAGCGCGCGGTCGAAGGCGCTCTCGGTCAGTGTGAGGGCGCTGCCGTCCGGCTCTTCGGTGCCCCAGGCGTTGTTCACCAGGAAGTGCAGCCCGCCCCAGAGTTCTACGGCCCGTTCGATCATCGGCCGTATCTGTTCTGGCTGGGAGATGTCGACCTGGTAGGCCGAGGCTGTGCCGCCGGCCTCCGCGATGCGGGCGACGTTTTCCGCGGCCGCGTCGGGCAAGATGTCGGCGACAAGGACTTTGGCCCCGTCCGCGGCCAGCCGCCGGGCGATGGCGCCGCCGATGCCCATTGCGCTCCCGGTGACGATGGCGATCTTGTTAGTCAGAGACATTAGCTGTTCCCCGGGCGGCTTGTGGAGTGCAGGTGGGGTTCAGTATACTGGTTAGATACGGGGCAGCCAAGCCGGACATGTTAGCCAGTGATTTTCCTCGTGGTGGGCAAAGATGGAAGTCAAGACGGGCGACGTAAACGATATTGTCTTGCGACTCATGGCTCTTCAGCCCTATCGAATCGTGCTTTTTGGCTCAGTTGCTTCAGGACTAGGGGCGTCGGGGAGCGATATCGATCTTTTGGTCATTCTGGATTCTGAGAAGATCTCACAGACCTACGAGGAGCGGATGCAAGGCAGACTGATGGTGCGGGAAAGCCTCCAGGCGGTCAACAAGCTTGTTCCGATCGACCTGATTGTCTTCACCAAGGGGGAGTATGAGTTTCTTCAGAAGCATGGATCGTCTTTTTTGCGCGAAATAGAGAGTTCAGGGAAGACGTTGTATGAGAAGGCAAACTAAGGCGTGGCTGGATTCGGCTC
>DAOUHX010000013.1:0-1574 GCA_034428395.1 Caldilineaceae bacterium | reverse complement strand
GCAGCACGTAGATCGCCTCCGACTCAAGCTGACGCAGGTGTCCGGCCTGGGGAGCAGGCTGCCCGTCGGCCGCGTTGACACGCGCCCCATGCGTCGCGCTCTCCTCGATATCCTGCACTGCTTCAGCTCCCAGCGTCACATCGTCCATTCCGTACCCTCGCTTCGCGTGCGCGACGGTTGGCCACAGCCCTTGCAAAGTCATCATACTACGACGTTACCGCCGTTTCAGGCAAACTTGACGACACAAAAATAGGGCCTTTGCGCAATCGGAAAGGGGACCGCGGAGACGAACTGCTGATCGAAAAATCTAACTCCGGAATTGGTTCTCCATTGTCTCCACGGTTACAATGTCGGAATCTGTCGCAGGCCAGGGCCCCTGCCCATTTGGTTTTGAGGCAACCGCCGCGCCTATCTGCCTGCCCGCCAGAGGAAGGCCGCACAACAGCCTCCTGTACTCGATCGGAGAACCCATGAATTCACCAGCCAAACTTTTGCGCCGCAAGAAAGAGAAGATCAAAACCGGAAAGATGTCCGTTTTGCTCCTCACCTTCCTCGCGGCCGCCCTCCTGCTCGCCGCAGGCTGTACCGCCGAAGGTCTCATGGTCGCCCCCCCTGGCGTCGACTCCGGCGCCGCCGACCCCTGGCAGCAGCCCAGCACGCACAGAGGGGTCCCCGTCGGCTTTACCGAAGAGGGCTATCCCTTCCGCGGCGATCCGAACGCCCCGGTCACCGTCTACGAATACAGCGACTACGAGTGCCCCTTCTGCGCCCGTCACGTAATCCAGACCGAACCGGCGCTGTTAGCCGCCTTCGGAGAGAGCGGCGCAGTTAAATTCGTCTTCCGAGATATGCCCCTCTCCTCGCTCCATCCCAACGCACTGTCGGCGGCCATCGCCGCCAACTGCGTGGCCGAACAGGATGCCGTCCTCTTCTGGCAGATGCACGACAGGATCTTCCGTACGCAGAAAGAATGGGCACCGCTCGAAGAGGCCCTGTCCTACTTCGCCGAGTTGGCCCAGGAGCTCGGCGCGGACCCCACGCAGTACGGCTCCTGCATGGCCAACAGCGGACCCCTGGTGGAAAAGGTGAACGAAAGCTTGGAAGAAGCCAGGTCCTTTGGCTTCACCGGCACGCCCAGCTTCCGCTTCGTCTTTGAAGAGAGCGGCGAAGCCTTCAGCCTGACCGGCGCACAGCCATACGACACCTTCTCCGATTGGATCGAAACGATCGCGCTCGGAGGCTCGCCGCAGGGCGCCGCGCAGGCGCCGCAGCAGGACCGGCAGCAGGACCGGCAGCAGGGCGAAGGTCAGCTGCCATTTTGGGCTACCGCTGCAGGCCTGCTCCCCGACCCGGACCGGCCCGGCTTCACCCTCGCAGGTGACATATTCAAGGGCAGCAGCGACGCCCCGGTCGTCGTCGTCGAGTTCAGCGACTTCCAGTGCCCTTACTGCAGCCGCCACACACTGACAACACAGCCGGTCCTGGACGAGCAGTTCGTCAACACAGGGCAGGTGATGTGGGTGTTCAAGCATTTCCCGATCGAGAACATCCATCCCTTTGCCTTCTCGGCTTCG
>DAOUHX010000012.1:0-2328 GCA_034428395.1 Caldilineaceae bacterium | reverse complement strand
TCTACGTCATCTTCAACATGAACCCGGCCAAGCCGACCGAGGGCTGGAATCAGATCATGACGCTGCCGCGGCGCTTGACCCTGCAAGGCACTGACAATATCGGCCGCGATACGCTGCTGGTCGAGCCGGCCGGGGACGTTGAATCGCTGCGCCGCGAGCACCGGCAGATGGCCGATCTGACGCTGCCGGCCAACCAGGAGATCGTACTCGGCAGCGTCCGCGGCAACGCGATCGAGCTGATGGCCGAAATCGAAACGAACGGCGCGCCCATGGTCGAGCTGAACGTGCTACGCTCGCCCGGCCGGGAGGAATTCACCCGCATCGCCTTCTATCGCGAGCGCGGATTCCGCAGCTGGGACCGCTACCAGGGCTGGCAGCGGGACAAGCTGGCCGCGGCCACCTACAGCCTCATCACGATCGACTCCTCCTACGCTTCGAGCCTGCCGGATGTGCGCTCGCGCGCGCCGGAGACGGCGCCGGTCTTCCTTGAACGGGACGAGCCGCTGCGGCTCAGGGTCTTCGTCGACCGCAGCGTCGTCGAGGTGTTCGTCAACGGCAAGCAGTGCGTTGCGATGCGGGTCTACCCCGGGCGGGAGGACAGCCTCGGTGTTTCGCTGCGCTCGCAGGGGCAGGACGCGCGCGTCGTCTCCCTGGAGGCGTGGCAGATGGAAGATATCTATAGGTGATCGGTGACCTTTAGCGGCTGACTTACGGCCGCCGGGGAATCACTGTCTGACTTCAGTAACGAAGGGAGTAGATCATGGATATACCGACATTGTGTGTCGGCAGTCTGGGGACGTACAACTACGTCATCAAACAGAAGACCGAAGGGCTGACCCACGCAGACAGCATGTTGCAGCTGCCCTTCCCCGGCAACTGCATGAACTGGATCTTGGGGCACCTGCTTGTCTACCGGGAGCAGACCCTGGGCTTGATCGACGGGGAGAGCGGGGCGGACGAGGGAGAGTTCGCCAAATACGGCTTCGGCTCCGAGCCGATGACCGACCCCGATAAGGCGATCCCGCTGGAGACGCTGCTGACGCGGCTGGATGACGCCTCCGAACGGATCGTCGCCGCGCTCAATGAGATGCCCGCATCGAGACTGGAAGAGATAATCGATGAGGAGCGCAACGTCACCGTAGGGCAGCGGCTGCACTTCTACCTCTGTTCTCACGAGGCCTATCACGCAGGGCAGCTCGAGCCGCTGTACGAGCTGGCGCTGGCGAACGGCGGCGGGCAATAGAGCCGCGCCAGCCACCGGCCACTAAGAACTGGGGACGCGCACGATGCAGCTATCCGATATCAAGACGGTGGGCGTAGTCGGTGGTGGGACGATGGGGTTCGGCATCGCCATCAACTTCGCGCTGTGGGGCTATCCCACGATCATCAGCGACCTCAGCGACGAGGTCCTGGCCGGGACCGAGGCCCAGATCGCCCGCGCGCTCGAACTGTTTGTCGAGGGCGGTCTGATCAGCGGTCGGCGGGCCGAGGAGACGTGGGCGCGCATCACCACCACCACCGACCTCGCGCAGCTGGCCGGTCAGAGCGACTTCGTCACCGAGGTGATCATCGAGCGGCTGCCCGACAAGCAGGCGCTGTTCAGGCAGCTTGATCAACTCTGCCCGCCGCACACGATCTTCGCCAGCAACACATCGCGCCTGGTGCTCAGCGACATCGGCGCGGGCATCGGCCGCCAGGACAAACTGGTGCTGACCCACTACTTCGCGCCGCCGCACATCGTGCCGGGCGTCGAGGTCGCCAAAGGGCCAGGCGCGAGCGAGGAAACCTTCGAGCTCACCTGCGATCTGCTGAGCAGCGCGCGCAAAATCCCTATCCGTCTGTACAAGGAAAAATCGGGCTATCTGCTGAATCGCATCCAGGCGGCGATCTGGGAGGAGGCCACCCAACTGTGGGCGGAAGGCATGGCCAGCGCCGAGGATATCGAACTGGGGATCATCTCCACCTTCGGCTTCCGTATGCCGCACGAGGGCCCGTTCCTGCACTACGACGTGGCCGGCATCTGGAAATGGCCCGAAGACGTGCGCAACCCGCAGGCGATCGAAAACGAAAAGCTGCGCGAGCAGATGTTGAAGGGGGAGCCCTGGTTTCTGGACCCGGCCACCTTCGACGAGGCGGTCGAGAAGCGCGACCGGGAGTACATTCGCCGCCTCAAAGAGCTCTACTGGAAGGACGAAGTCTGAGTCAGATCTCCCGCGCCACCGTTGCGACCGCGGCAACGGTGGCGTCGATCACATCCTCGGTGTGCGCGGTGGAGAGGAACCAAGCGCCCCGTTCCAGCGCGCGCACGCCGCTGTGGTGCAACGCCGC
>DAOUHX010000011.1:0-5284 GCA_034428395.1 Caldilineaceae bacterium | reverse complement strand
ACGGAGTATCTGTCATCGCGATAGAAAACAGTCTCGTAAGGAATCGGTTTACCGTAGCGAGCACATTTCCAGGGGATGTCATTGTGCGAATACTCGGATAGCTCGGCAGCGCTCATGCCGGAGAAACGGCCCAACACCTGATCGATGTGTTCGATGTCACGCGCGCGCAACAGATCGGTGTTAGAACGCCCGGTCGTAAGGTATCTGTTCTGGCTGTAGTTGTGGTATACCGGCTCCTTCTTTCGAATTGCCCCTTCCTCTTCCATGCAGCGCAGAATCCGGGTTAGATTGACCGATGTCGGACCGTAACCGTTCTTAATGTAGGTCTCACCCATCAGGTTCTCTTCGAACTTCTCGTAGTAGTCGAAGTCGATGAAATAGAAGAGTTGGTGCAGAACGGCTTCGCCGACGTTCGGTTTGCCCTCGACTCTGTCGAGAACGTAGAGGATCACCTGCCTGAATACGTCGGGGCGTTCTTCTTCGACGCGGACCTGGAGATCTTCGCTCTCCTGGACAGCTTCATCTGTAACCTGCCGGCCTGCACGACCGGTAGATCGCTTTTCAGTCAGCATACGTGGATGCCTTTTTGTCCAGGTTCGCCGTCCTGTGCTCCGTGGAACCAACGCCTGGTTCATAGGAATAACGAACCTGACATTCCACTGTGCAGCCCATTCTAAGCCAGAACGCCTGAAGCGGCAAGGCCGGTCGGAATTTCGTTCTGAGAAAATCAGACCTTTATCGCGCCCGAAGTCAGGCCGGCCACAAACCAGCGGCTGGTGAAGAAGAAGAGGATCACCAAGGGGATCGAGCCGATCAACAGCCCCGCCATCGTCAGCCCGTAACGAGTGAAGTACTCGGTTTGATACGTCCACAAGCCCGGCGTCAACGGCAGGAGGTTCTGCCGGTTGACCGTCAGCGCGGGCCAGATGAGATTGTTCCATGTGCCCAGAATGTTGAGAATCGCGGCCACGCCCAGCATCGACTTGCTCAGCGGCAGCGCGATGCGCCAGTAGCCCTGCCACTCGCTCGCGCCGTCAATGCGCGCCGCGTCGAACAGTTCCCGCGGCAGACTTTCAAAAAAGGTTCGTAGAATGAACATCGCGAACACCTGCCCGCTCGCGATCCACGGCAGGATCATCGCCCAATAGGTGTTGATCAGCCCGAGGTCCTTCACCAACACAAACGATGGAATCAGGGTCATCGCCGACGGCACCATCATCAGCGACAGCACCAGGTAGAAAAGCACCTGCCGGCCCGGAAACTCGAGGATCCCGAAGGCATAGGCCGACAGCGACGCCAGCACCAGCACCCCGATCACAGTCACCCCGCTCACAACAATGCTGTTTATGATGAACTGCAGCACGATCTCGAACGCCAGCCCATAGTTCTCCCAGTGCAACGGAAACGTCAGCGCGAACGGCTGCCGCGCAAACTGCGGGATCGTCTTCAACGAAATCAGAAACGCCATCACCAGCGGCGCGATGCCCCCCACCAGGAACAGACCCAATACCACGATCCGCCACCAGTCCCCGCGCAGGAACACGCCCACCTGCTCACTCCTGCTCCGCCTGTATTGTCCTCTTAAATCCATCCCCGCCGCGCTCATGCCCTAACCCCCCACTATCCACTATCCGCTGGCCACCGACCACTGCCCCTAATACTCCTCAGTCGTGATGTACTTCATATTGATCAGCGTCAGCACCAGCGTGATCAGAAACAACACAACCCCAATCGCCGAGGCATACCCCATCTTGTTGATACGGAATGCATTCCAGAACATCCACATTCCCGGAACCATCGTGCTGTTGATCGGCCCGCCCTGCGTCATCGCGAATACCGCCGTGAACTCCTGCACGCCCCACATGATCGTGAGCACAGAAATCAGCTTGATCTGCCCTGCGATCAGCGGCAGCTCGATCGACCAGAAGCGCCGCATTTCCGTCGCCCCGTCGATCATCGCGCTCTCCACGATCTCGTAGGGGATCGCCTGCAGGCCGGCCAGCAGAATCAGGATCGCCACCCCGTCCACCCAGGGAAAATTGCGCAGCATCACCGCGTACAGCGCCACGTTCGGGTCAGACAGCCATGCCCGCGTCCACTCCTCCAGCCCTACCCACGTCAGAATCGCGTTCAGCGGCCCTACCTTGACATCGTAGATGAACTTCCACAGCATCAACGGCACGATCGCGGGAATTACCACCGGCAGAATCATCCCCAAGCGGAACGTATACTGCACCCTTCCACCCCGCAGCCGGTGTATGAGCACGGCAATGAACAGTGAAACACCCACCGTCGACACCACATACCAGGCCGCCAGCTGCAGCATGTGGTCCATCGAATTCAGAAATACCCGGTCCTTGGTGAAAAGCTGGATGAAGTTGCCCAGGCCCACAAAGTCCGCGGACAAGCCCGGCGCCCACTTGAACACCGACCGGTACAACCCCAGCAGGGCTGGATAATACATAAACACCAGCAGGAAAACGAAGGTAGGGGCGAGCATTGTATAGGCGACGCGCCCCTCGTAGATGCGTTTTCCCAATGATTTCCTGCGCGCCTGCGCACCCACGGATTGGGCTGCCACTTCGGGCATAGCGGACATCTCTTCTACAGCCATGAGAGCATCCTCAAACTTCAGTGGCTACGGGACTGGGGCCAATGAACTTCCCCAATTACTAACCATTCGGATAGATCAAAGGCAGATGTTCGTCGTCTGCGATTTCGTCGCCCACGCGCAGGTGAGCGGCCACCTTTGCCGGCAGCGCAGCCGGCCGGCCGTTGTACACCGCGCCTGCGGGCATGAACAGCATCGCGAGCGCCCGCCGCGGATGGACCGTCATGTTGGGGCCGGCAGCATGGGCGATCATGCCGTTGATAAAGACAGCGCCGCCGGCCTGCACTTCAGCGGCGACCGGCTCGATCGCTCTCCACTCGGGATAGACGGCCAGCAGACCGTCGATTCTGGCCTCGTTCAGATTGCCGGTTACATCGAAACGGCTGCTCCTGTGCGTGCCCGGCAGAAAGTACATGCAGCCGTTCTGCAGCGTGGCATCATCCAGCGCGACCCACAGCATGATCGACTGCCGTGAATGGTAGGGGTCCATGGCATTGTCCACGTGCCAGTTGGTCGGGTGGGCCCACGGCTCCTTCACCAGCGCGTGGTCGTGGTAGAGGCGGACGCCGTCTACGCCGGCCAGCGCTGCGGCCAGCCGCCCCAGGCGCGGGTCCGTCACCAGCTGCTTGATCTCCTCGCTCGTCTTCCACAGGTTCACGCACTGCACGAAGACATCTTCATAGTGGTCGCTGCGCCCCTGGTTGTGGCGGGCGTTGATCAAGAAGTGCCGCGCCATGCCTTCGGCCAGCGCGGTATGCCACCTTTCCAGCTCCTCCCCATCCAGCAGGGCTTCAACGACAAGGTAGCCGTTCTCGCGGTAGAATTCGACCTGCCGTTGGGACAGCTGTGTGAGCATAACCCCGTTACCGGTGACCAGTCGCCGGTGACCAGTGGCCAGCGGCCAGAGAGAGAAGTTCCTGGCAACTGACCACTGGAAACTGGCGACTGCAGTTCACTAGCAGGTCAGGTTTTCGCGCTCGATGTAGCGGTCGGCGTAGAGGTCGAAGGACTCCTGGATGATGTCCAGCGCGGTGTCCAGGTCCATCTGGTCCAGCAGGTAGGAGCGCCAAGCCTGGCCGATCGGCTCGGCCGCCTCGGCGTCCAGCTTGACCTCCTCGTACACGAACATCTGCGTCTCACCGATCTGCTCGGTCAGCAGCGCAAACGGTTCCTCGAAGCGCGGATCGACCGGCACATTCTTTACATTCGGCATCAAGGTGCCGATCTCCGACTGGATCGTGTGCAGATTGTCCGGCACCGAGATCCAGCGCATCAGGTCGACGGCGGCATCGATCACGCCGTCCTTCTCCGAACGCGTCGAAATCGCGATCTGATCGCCCACAGGACCGCCAATCGGCCACGCCGGCGTCGGCGGGTCCGTTACCAGGTCACTGCTCTCCTTCGTCAGGATCGGCGCAAAGAAGGTGCTCCACTCGAAGTCGACCAGCGGGTCGTGCAGCAACCGCGGGAACGACCACGTGCCGTTCTCCATGATCGGCTCGACCTTGTTCAGGAAGCGCGTATGGCTGTCCGTGGCCTGCGTCGTCCAGTCCGCCGGCCGGTAGGGCACATTCTGCTTCCACAGCTCCATCCACTCGCGGTACTGCGGCAGCTGCGCATGGTAGACGCCGGTCTCGATCGCGCAGGCCACCTCTTCGTATGTGGCCGTGCCCCGGTCCGGGTTCACCTGCGGCTCGATCTCGCCGGCCATCAGCATCCCGCCCATCTGCACGCGATACCAATGGTCCGTATCCGACACACGGCCGGTCCAGCCGCCGTAGGCATCGATGCCCTCATCGCGGAACGCCTGGCACACCGAGAGGAACTCGGCGTAGTTCGTTGGCACGTCCTGGCCCAGGTCGTTGAACCAGTCCACGTTGTAGTAGAAGAACGTCGTGATCAGCCCGAAGACCATGTTGTAGTAGCCGTCCCGCATCAGCGTCTCACCCGTGGGGATTGGGAAGAACTGGTCGAGCCACTTTCCGCTGCCGGGGTCGCCGGCAGGGATGTAGGGGTTAGGCTGGTTGAAGTAGGGGGTCAGCTCCGCCCACCAGCCCTTGTCCAGGTCATCTTTGATGTGCCAGTGCGCATGCGTCGTGATGTGCGGAATCGTCCCGGCCGTCTGCTGCGCAATCGTCCACTCGCGGCTGCTGATGCCCTGCGGAATGCGGATCCACTCGATGCTGACATCGGGGTGTTCCGCCGTATAGCCGTCCAGCACCTCGAGGATCTTGTTGTGCGGCAGCGGGTTGTCTTCGGTGCGCTCCATGCTCTGCGTCGGCGTCCAGCTGCCCCAGAACGTGACCAGCTCTTTGACTTCGCCCATGGCGTCGTCACCGTCGCCCGCGGGCGCCATCGGCGCCTGGCAGGCGGCGAGCGCGCCGCCCATTCCCGCGCCGAGCGCAGCTACACCTACCCCTTTTAGCAGCGCGCGTCGCGAAATAAGATTCTCGGCCATCTGTTTTCTCCTTTGTTCAGAAAAGTGTGGGAATTGAATCTGTCCGGTCAGGGAGTTCGTCCTGCACTTGCCCTTCAAGGGGCCCGGCGCAGTCTACTTCCATACCGGGACCGTGGTGAACCAAAAAAGCTGCAGTCCTACGACGATACGGGCCTCCTTCGCAAAGATGGTTTGGACGTAGATGAAGTGAAGATTTCCGGAAGAAGGGGCGCTTT
>DAOUHX010000010.1:0-35688 GCA_034428395.1 Caldilineaceae bacterium | reverse complement strand
AGGGTGGCGTAGAGGTTGCCGATGACTGCCGTGCCCATGCCCAGGCGGGTGACCTGCAAGCCGGTATTGCCGACCTGGGCGGAAGGAAGAGTGTTCGCTGTCATGTAACTGCTCCGTGTGGCGGCGGTTGCCTGCTGCAGGCGGCGCTGTGAAGTGTGTGAAGCCTGGCCGGTCCTATCTGCTTGATAGATGCCGGCCTGTCCATGATTGTTACCGGAGCCATTGTACATCATCCGCTGGGGTTATGCCATACGTGATCGCTCGACTAGAATGGCGATCGATCGGCGAAAGAAAGCATTGAGGCATGGCATTTACGGCAGAGGATTTTCAGCAGTTGACACAGTTGCTCGACGAGCGGCCGGAATGGCGGGCGGCGCTCCGGCGCATCCTGCTGACGGACGAGATCCTGGAGATGCCACGCGTGCTGGGCGTCCTGGCGGCCGCGCAACAGCGAACTGAAGACGGTCTACAGCGGCTGGGGGCGCGTTTGGAGGAGCTGGCCGAGGCACAGAAGCGTACGGAAGCGCGTTTGGCGGAGTTGGCCGAGGCGCTACAGCGCACGGAAACAAGGCTGGAAACTCTTTCCAGAGATGTAGGCGATCTCAAGGAGATCTTTTTGGAGATTCAGCACAGAGATCGACCCTCTCATCACTTCCGGCGAATCATTCTCAAAGCACGCACGGTGCCGATCGAAGAGTTGTCGGAGCCGGCTGATTCTGCCCTTGCGAAGGGAAGGTTGACGGAGGGTGAGGCCGAGGAAGTTGAGCTTGCCGATGCCGTGATTCGCGGTCGGGATCGGAAGACGCGTGAGTGGCTTCATCTCGTCGTTGAGAGTTCCTGGGGCTTTGGGGAGGATGACGTAAGACGCGCGGCGCGGCGTGCAGCACTGCTCGCCGGCACGGGCGCGGCTGCGCGTCCCGTCGCGGCCGGCAGATGGGCCACGCCGGAGGCGCACAGTTCAGCCGACGCATTAGAGGTGTGGCTGGTGGTCAACGGGCACGCCCTTGCTCCGGGCGACAGAGGATAGTTTTCCCCGTTTGAGGAACCCTGAGCTCAATTGAATTTCTGCAACAACTGGGCGTGGAAGACGTCGAGCCGGGGTAGGATCGCGTCCCAGGAGAAGTGGTTTTCGACGAAGGCGCGAGCGGCCTTTCCGAGGGCCTGGCTGCGCCGGCCGCCGGCGGCTTGGTCGCGGAGGAGGGACAGGACGGCGTCGGCAAATTCGCGCGGTTGGTCGGCGATGAGGAGGTGTTCGCCATTGCGTACGGGAATGCCTTCGACGCCGAGCGAGGTGCTGACGACAGGCCGGGCGCAGGCCATCGCCTCGAGCACTTTGAAGCGTGTGCCGCCCCCTACTCGCATGGGGGCCAGATAGATGGCGGCGCGGTGAATGTAGGGGACGATGTCGTCGACTGCGCCGGTGATTTCGACATCGGGCAGGGCGCGCAGTTTGTCGAGTGCCGGATGGGGCGACATGCCGGCGATCAGTAGGTGGGCGGCCGTGGCGCGGCGAATGTGGGGCAGCACCTTTTGTCCGAACCAGAGCATTGCATCGACGTTGGGGCGGTAGTCCATTTTCCCTGTAAAAACGAGTGCCGGGGGGCCTTCCCGGGGGAACGGTTGGGGCAGGTAGCGGGAGATTTCGACGCCGTTGGGCACGTTGACAACGGGCTTACCCGGCGCGAGCGAGGCGAGGGCCTGCCGGTCCGGTTCGCTGACAGCGACGATTCCGGCGGCGGCGCGGCAGAAGGCCTGTTCGTAGCGGTACAGCTTTTGCCATTGGAGGAGGCTGTAGCAGGCGGCGTGCCAGCGTTTTGGGTTGCCGGCGTCCATCAGGGCAGCCCTTTTCTGCAGCAGGAATTCGGCGTTGTGATTGTCGAAGACAACGGGAGGTGCGGGGTTGGGCGACTGCAGAATCTGGAAGCCGTAGGGTGCCATCTCGATGCCTTCGATCTGCACTAGGTCGTAGCTCTCTTCGGCCAGCATTTGCTGCAGTTTTGCGTGGGCCTGTTTGTGGGCAAGGCGGAGTGCCATGTCGGGCCTGGAGGCGAGGAGGGAGTCGCGCAGGCGGCGGTTGAGGGGGCGGTGGGGCTGCCTGAAGGCCTCAAGGCGGGCGCACATGCGGGAGAGTTCGGGAGCGGGCCGGTGGCTGTCGTGTGGAGAGAGGCAGGTGAAGAGATGCAGTTCGCAGTTGGCGGCAAGGTGGCGCAGCAGGTAGTAGTTTCGAAGTGTCGTCCCCTGGCGGGGCGGGAAGGGGGATTGGGGCGTGAGCAGGAGTAGCTTCATCTCCGGACGTCAGATGGAGGTAGGCTGTGCCGGCGCGTCGGAAGGAGTACATTGTTCGCAGACCGCGCGATAGACAGCCAGCGTCTCGGCGGCGGCCCTCCGCCAACTGAAGATGGAAGCGCGCCGCAGGCCTTTTTGGCGCAATTCCTGGTGGAGCTCGTCGTTGGTCAAGAGGCGGTGGATGGCGACGGCGATCTCCTCCCAGTTTGAAGGGTCGACGATGAGCCCGGCGTCGCCGACGACTTCTGGCATGCTGCTGGTATTGCCAACTATTGTCGGTGTTCCGCAGGCCATGGCTTCAAGGGGGGAGAGGCCAAATCCCTCGTAGAAGGCGGGATGGACATGACAACGGGCCCCGTTATAGAGTTGGGGCAGATCCTCGTCGGGCACTCGGCCGAGGAAGAAGGCGCTCTGTCGGAGTTCGAGCTCCTCGACGCGACGGAAGATCTCCTCGTACAGCCAACCTGGTTTTCCGGCCAGCACGAGACCAATGTCTCCTACTTTGTAGTGTTTGCGCAGGTGGTGAAAAGCGTTGAGGAGGCCGCCGATGTTCTTGCGCGGTTCGATTGTGCTGACGAAAAGGATGTAGTTTTCGGGAATGCCGTATTTGGCCTGCATTTCCAGGCGGGATTGCGCCTGCGGCAGAGGGCGGTAGAACGAGGCTGCGGATTCGTGAATCACGCTAATTTTTTTGGGCGACGCGCCGAGTTGTCCCACAACATCGTTCTTGGTGCTCTGGCTGGGCACGATGATGTGACAGGCACGGCGGACGGCGCGATCGATCTGGCTGTAGTAGGCGGCGTGGGACTCGGTAAGGAAGTGGGGCCAGAGGAGGAAACCCAGGTCGTGAACGGTTATGACGGAAGGGACTCTGCTGTAGAAGGGCGGGATAAAGTCGGTGCTGTGGAGCAGGTCGAGTGGATGTAGGGCGAGTTCACAGCCCAGCATTGGCTGCTCGATGCGTCGGTGAACGGGAGTGAACAGCGTTCGCCGTCGAAAGTTCGGGGCGTGGGCCAGTGGCTCCCGGTGTTTACGGTGTTGGAAAACTGTATACGTTGTTTCCCGGTCCAGCAGTGCAAGCTCTTCGATGAGATGCTTCGTATAGCGACTGATACCTGCCGGCTGATGATGGATCAGCCGGGCGTCGATGCCGACTCGCATAATCTCAATGAAACGCCAAAAGGTAGAGTCGTTTCTGCGACACCTCCGAATGACCAGAGGGCACAAAAATTGCCCGGCGCCCAGGGAATTGCAGTCCGGGACAATTCAGGTTGGCTGGCGAAATTTCAATTAATTGTAACAGCTTCCGCATTGGCGGGCAAATGCGGGTTCAATCCTCCTCTTCTCGAATCGTTTTGAGTTCGATGACCGTACCCAGAATCTCTTCGGTATCGAGGTAGGCCCAGACCGCGCCAGGGTCCAGCGTGGAGCCGCCGCTCTGCGTGACTTCGACCTCAAGGACGCGGGCAACATCGATCGGGTCGGGCACACGGAAGAGAAGGTGGTGCAGCCCTTCGCCCTTTTCTGCCAGAAACTCTGAGTAGATATTGTCGCCTTCCAGGGGCTGGATGAACTCGATTTGGACGGCGCCGGTCTCGATGAAGGCGAGCCTCATGCGGAAGTTCCCCGGCCGTCCGCGATAGGTGGAGCCTGCATCAAGACCGCTGCCTTCGGGGGGCCAATCAATGACTTCGGCCGGCTCGAGCGCGAAGCGTTCGGTCCAGGCGCGGGCGGCAGCAAGCGCGTCACGGACAACGATTCCCACCTGTACGACCGATCCCAACTCGATTTTGCTCATGATGAACTCTGGCTTGCTTCCGGATATGGCGAAACGGGTACAGGAAAATTGGCTTGATTGCACAGTTCGATCAGGCAATTCTGTGCGATAATACCAACAGTCACCTTGGAGGCCAAACACGCTCGCAGGAGAGTTTCGATGATAATCGAGGATATCAGGACGACGGTGCTGTCCGTACCCCATCTGCCGGGCTTTCAGGATGCGACGATTCGTCACATCGTACCGGGCCGGAGCCAGTGTTTCGTTCAAGTTTACAGCGACCAGGGCCTGGTCGGGCTGGGTCTGGGGGGCGGGACGACGGCGGCGCGGGAGGTGATTGAGGGGACGCTGAAGCCGATTCTACTGGGCCAGAACGCTTTGCACATCGAGAAGCTGTGGGACGAGATGTTTTGGGCGATTCGGGGCGTCGGCCGCAAGGGGCTTGCATTCAGCGCGCTTTCTGCCGTCGATATTGCGCTCTGGGACCTGAAGGCAAGGTATTACGAGACGCCGCTCTACCGGCTGCTTGGGCCCTATGTGGAGACGGTGCCGGTCTATGGCAGCGGGGGCTGGACGCACTTTTCGCTCGACGAGCTGGTGGCGGAGCAGTGCGGCTATGTCGAGCGCGGCATGAAGGCGGTGAAGATGAAGGTCGGCAAGGATTTCGGCCAGAGCGAGCGTGAGGATGCGGCGCGGCTGGCGGCGGTGCGAGAGGCGGTTGGTGCAGACGTGCAGATTTTCATTGACGCCAATAACGGCTACTACGCCAAGCAGGCTATCCGGCTGGCGCGTGTTTTCGCTGAGTATGATGTGGGCTGGTTCGAGGAACCGGTACTGGCCGACGACATCGAGGGCCTGGCGGCGGTGGCGCGGGCGATTGAGATTCCAGTGGCGACGGGGGAGCATGAGTACACGAAGTACGGATTTCGGGAGCTGATCGCGCGCGGCGGAGCGGACATTGTGCAGCCGGATGTTGGCAGGGTGGGCGGCATCACGGAGTGGATGAAAGTGGCGCACTTGGCGCATGCTTTCAATCTGCCGGTCGCCCCACACGCATATCAGCTGGTCCACCTGCATCTTGCCTGCGCCACGCCCAATTTAAAGATCGTCGAGTACCTGGGCACCGTGGAGGCGGCCGACCGCGTTTTTTACAGTTCGTTTGACGAGCCGCGTGAAGGGGTCTGGTCTCCGGATCCGGGGAAGCATGGTCTCGGCCTGGAGCTGGACCCGGATGCGGTGAGGCGGTACGCGGTGTAGTGACCCGGGAGATCCACGAAGGGACACGAAGGGACACGAAGAGGACGAATGGCGGCGACTCCATCCTGGCGGTTGGGGGCGATTTCTTCAAGATAAGAATGTATGGGTCGTAGGGTTGGCGCGGGCAGGGGTGATTGGCAGGGGCGTCTGGCAGGGGCAGCAGGCTTGGAGTCGATGCTGTCGACATGGGAGCGGTTAGGCGCTGGTTTTGGCTAGTCTTGGAAGAGGCAGCCGTGCAGAAAGTGTGCGGCGGCCGGTGAACCGCTGTTTGTTGTCGGTGTTCTGCAAATGATATAATTCCCGTCCCGGGGTGTCCGGCGCGGCCCAGTTCCCCCGGTAAATGGAACGCGCCGGAACGATTCGCGAGTCGAGCAGAGCGGCTGCAGGCGTTGTGTTGCAATGCAGTCGAGTGGTTTGAGCGTGTCAGACGCAGGACTTAGTGTTGGAATAAAGAAAAATGGATAATGCCCAACTAGCCCAGATTGTGACATGGCTGGACGAGGAGCACCGCCGCGATCGGGCGGAGATTTCCCGTTTGCAGCAGCATATAGAGAGCCAGGCGGCGGACATTGTAGAGCAAAACCGGCGCGTTCAGGAGTTGGAAGGGCGTCTGGCGAGTACGATTGCGCAGCTGGGCCGATTCACGCAATTGGAGCAGCAGATTGAGAACGTCAAGCAGGAGTTTGGGTTAATGCTCGATCGCGTCGAGGAGGGCCGGGCGCAGGCTACGCGTGAATACGAACGGGGCCGCCTGGCAGACCGGGAGGCGCTGGCGCGTGAGATAGGAGAAGTGCGCCGCGAAATTCCGCGGATAGGGCGGGTCGAAGAGGCGGTGGAGCTCCGGAAGGGTGAGGAGGAGCGGCTGGTCGACATGATAATGGAAGGCCGCAATCAGATCAATCTTCTTGTCAAGGAGTTTGAAGAGCGGACGCGGCAGATACCCTTTTTGAGTGAACAGCGCTCGGGCGATGCGAAGCGGATTGCTCAGCTGCAGCAGGAGACGGTCGAGCTGTTCAAACGGACGGAGGCGTTCAGCGGCCGTTTTTCGATTCTTGAGGATGCCGACCGGCGGGTGAGCGCTGAGGTCGAGCGCTGGCGGCCGGTTTTCGGCGAGGTCCGGGAGGAGCAGCAGCAGTTCATGGAGCGGATGCGCGTCGAGATCGTCGAGCGTTTGCAGGTCCTGGCCCGCTGGCAGGAGCTCATTGACGATCAGCAGACGGTGGTAATCAAGAATGAGGAGCGGATCCAGTCCTTTTCGCAGACGATCGATACAGCCCGCCGCGCGGCCGCGACGGTGGCGGAGTTTCAGGAGACGATCCGCCGCGACCAGGTCCAGGTGCAGGAGTTGCAGCGGCTGGCTGAGGAGCGCATGCGGCGGGAGATGGAGGAGTTTCAGGAAGAGTTTGACAAGAAGAGCCGCAGGAACGACCTTCGTCATGAGCATCTGTGGAAGGAGCAGGAGAAGAACAACAAGGAGCTGTTGGACCATCTGCCGCCGATTCTGCATGATTTGCGGGTGCACGAGGAGATGCTGCGCCTGTTGTGGAAGCTGCAGGAGCAGTATGGTTCTCGATATATAAGCGCGGCCCAACTCTGGCTTGACGGCCTGCAGACCTCTTTGGAGGAGCGGGACGAGACGATGAAGGAGCTGGAGGAGGAGTGGCAGAAGCAGCGGCGGACCGCTGAGTTGTACGCACGCCAGAACAACAATACCCACCGCAGCGCCAGCATCGTATCCGGTGAGCCGGCGCAAAGCCGCGCCTAATGCGCGTAATCGCCACAGCAGGCCACGTGGACCACGGGAAGTCGACGCTGGTCCAGGCCCTGAGTGGAATCAACCCCGACCGTCTGGAAGAAGAGAAGCGCCGCGGGCTGACAATCGTACTGGGCTTTGCCTGGATGGAGCTGGCGATGCCGGACGGTGCGATGGCGTCTGTCAGCATCGTGGATGTTCCCGGCCACATCGACTTTATCAAGAATATGCTGGCCGGCGTAGGCAGTGTTGACGCGGCGCTGCTCGTGATTGCGGCGGACGAAGGTGTTATGCCGCAGACGCGCGAGCATCTTGCTATTCTCGACCTGCTTGCGCTCCCCGACGGCGTCGTCGCCCTGACAAAAGTCGACTTGGTGGATGAGCCGGAGTGGCTCGACCTGGTCGAGTTGGACATCCACGAAATACTGGCTGGAACGCGCCTTGAAGGCGCACCGATCGTGCGCGTCAGCGCGCAGACCGGCGCGGGTCTGGAGGCGTTGCGGCGTGCGCTGGCGGGTAGATTGACGGCGCTGCCGCCCGCGCGCGATCGGGGCCGTCCGCGTCTGCCGATCGACCGGATTTTCAGCCAGCCGGGCTTTGGCACGATCGTTACGGGCACGCTCAGCGACGGCGGATTTGGCGTCGGGGAGGCGGTTGAAGTTCTGCCGGACGGACCTTCGGGGCGCGTGCGGGCGCTGCAGAGTCACAAGCAGAGCATCGACCGGGCGTTTCCGGGCAGCCGGGTGGCGATGAATCTGAGCGGTGTGGCGACAGACGAGATCCGGCGCGGCCAGGTTGTCGTCGCGCCGGGAAGTTTGCGCGCGACGCGGTTGTTGGATGTTTCGTTGCGCCTGCTGGCAGACGCGCCCAAGCCGCTTCGGCACAACCTTGCGGTCGATTTTTTCAGCGGGGCGGCTGAGACGCCTGCGCATGCGCGTCTTCTGGCGACCGAGGAGCTTTTGCCTGGCGACGAAGGCTGGCTGCAGTTGCGATTGGAGCGGCCCGTGCTGGTGGCGGCCGGAGACCGTTTTATTTTGCGTCAGCCGTCGCCGAGCGCCACGCTTGGCGGCGGCGAGATCCTCGATCCGCACCCGCGCCGCCGATATCGACGATTCGATCCCGCGGTGGCGGCGAAGTTGGAGACGCTTGCCCTGGGCAGGCCGGATGAAGTTGTGTTGCAGAGCCTGGAACGGGAGCCGCTTCTTGCGGAGCAGGAGCTGATCGCGGCAAGCGGGCTGGACAAGGCGGTTGCAGGCGCGGCGATCGGCCAGTTGCTGGAAGAAGGGCTTGCGAAAGGGCTGGACGGACGGCGGATGCTGATCAGTGGATCGGCTTACCAGCAGGTCATTGGGGAGATGCAGCAGGTCCTCGGCCGGTTTCACCGTGATCGTCCTTTGCGCCTGGGGATGGCGCGCGGCGAGGTGCGCAGCCGCCTGCGGGTAGTAGGCGCGGCGGGGGTGCGGAAGGAGCTGCCGCAGCGGGCATTTGGCGATCTGGTCATTCAGGCGGAAGCGGACGGGCTGGTGGCAGGTGACGAGAACACAGTGCGGCTGCCGTCGCATGCAGTCGAATACACTTCCGACCAGCAGCAGGCGGTGGATCGCGCGCTGCGCGCTTTCGCGGCGGCGCCGTTCAGCCCCCCAAATGCCATCGAGACGCTCAGGTTGTTGAACGGGGATGAGGAGTTGCTTGAGTCGCTGGTTGAACGGTGCGTCCTGGCGAGGCTGCCGGGGTCGGTCTATTTTCGTGACGAGGACTTTGCCGCTGCGTCGGAGAAGATCGTCGAGCAGACGCGTGCAGACGGGAGAATCACGCTGGCCGACGTGCGCGATCTACTGTCGACGAGCCGCAAGTACGCGCAGGCGCTGCTGGAGGAGCTGGACTCGCGGCGGGTCACGCGGCGCGTGGGGGACGAGAGAGTGCTGCTGGGAGGTGAACAGTGAGCGGAATGGCATATCGCCGACTGGGATCCACGGGTCTGAAAGTCTCGCCGCTGTGCCTGGGGTCGATGCAGTTTGGCTGGACCGCGGACGAGGAGACGAGCTTTGCGGTAATGGATGCGTTTGCCGCGGCAGGCGGGAATTTCATCGACAGCGCGGACATATACAGCCGCTGGGCGGAAGGGAACGCGGGAGGCGCCAGCGAGGAAGTGATTGGGCGCTGGATGCGTTTGCGCGGCAACCGCGAGCAGATGGTGATCGCCACGAAAGTGCGGGGGCAGATGGGGCCGGGACCGAACGACCAGGGGCTGAGCCGGAAGCATATCATCGAGGCGTGCGAGGCCTCGCTTCGCCGCCTGCAGACGGACGTGATCGACCTGTATCAGGCGCACTATTTCGACGCGGAGACGCCGATTGAAGAGACGTTGGATGCGTTCGACCGGCTGGTGCGGCAGGGTAAGGTGCGCTATGTCGGTTGCAGCAACTATCCGGTATGGCGGCTGATGGAGGCGCTGTGGGCGAGCGACAGGCATGGCCTGGTGCGCTACTGTTCGCTACAGCCGCACTACAACTTGGTGCACCGGGCGGAGTTTGAGCAGGAGCTGGCCGAAGTCTGCCAGACCTACGGACTCGGGGTCATACCCTACAGTCCGCTGGCGGGCGGTTTTCTGACGGGAAAGTACAGCCGCGAGGGCGCGGCGAACAGCGTGCGGGCCAAGAGTGTACGCAGCCGATATTTCAACAAGGCCGGTTGGAGGGTATTGGATGCAGTGCGGACGGTTGCAGCCGAGCTGGGCGTGCGGCCGCTGGCGGTCTCGTTGGCGTGGCTGCTGGCCAGGCCGGGGATGACCGCGCCGATTGTCGGGGCGAATACGGTGGAGCAGTTGCGGGGGAGCCTGGCGGCGCTCGATTTGCGGTTGGATCCAGAGCATGTGGAGATGCTGGACGGGGCGTCGGCGAGGTAGCGCGCGCCGCTGCGGGCCTAACCTAGCCCGTTTTCAGATCAAGCGCAACTGCCGGTCCTCGGCTTTGGGGCGGGGCCGGCGGGTTTGGGCTTGCCGGACCTCCTGCAGGGCGGCGGCGATGTCGGTTACGAAGGAAGAGACGCGGTTCTCCATCGACTGGCCGAAGAGAAAGCGCCGACCGGCGTGGGCCAGGAACAGGCGGCGCTGGGCGCGTGTCATGCCGACGTAGAAGAGGCGCCGCTCTTCCTCGATGTTGCTGTCGCGATTGGCAGGCAGATAGGGCAGGATTCCCTCTTCGCAGCCGACGATGAAGACAACGGGGAATTCCAGTCCCTTTGCGGTGTGCAGGCTCATGAGGGTCACGCGATCGGCCCGCTGATCGAAGTGGTCGGTCTCGCGCTGGAGGGCCATCGTTGTGAGAAAGTCCTGCATGCGGTTGCGGAAAGGCGCGGCCCGGCGCTTGATGCGGTCGATCCGGGCCCGTTCGGCGTCGCTGTACTTGGCACCGCGCAGCCTCGCCCATCCCGGCGCGGCGGCCTGAATGCGCTCGGCGACCTGTGCCGAGGCGTTTTCGACCAGGTCCTCCACCAATTCGACGACGGTTCCTTCAGTCAGGGCCCTCTTCGACCCCTTCATAATCCTGTCCCAGTGGACAGGATTTTCTCGCGTCTGCGTCAACCAGAGCAGGGCCATGATTTCACGGATGGGCTTCTGTTCGGTGAGGGAGGCCCCGCCTATCATCTGGTAGGGGATTCCGGAGCGGTCAAAGGCCTCTTCGAGCAGTCTGCCCTGGGCGTTGAGGCGGTAGAGAACGGCGAAGTCGCCGAATGTCCGGTCTTCGAGAGGGTCGGCCTCGTCCAGCCTGCCGGAGTCGAGCGAGAAGTAGCTGGTCCCGCCCACCATCTGTTCGATCTGATGGACGACATACTCGGCTTCGGCCCGGTCGGTGGGGGCGCGGTAGACGTCCAGCTTGATCTGGTCGGCGAAATTGGCGATCAGCTCTGTGGCCTGGTGGTCGGGATTGCGTGCGATCACCTGTGCGGCGGCGTCCAGAATTGCCTGAGCTGAGCGGTAGTTGCGCTCCAGATTGAGCCGTTGCGCGCCGGGGAAGTCTGCGGCAAAGGAGAGAAAGAAGCGGTGATCGGCGCCGCGGAAGCCGTAGATCGCCTGGTCGGGATCGCCGATGACGCAGAGATTTACGCCTGGGCCGGCGAGTTTTCGGAGCAGTCGGTATTGTGCGGTGTTTACGTCCTGGTATTCGTCGACCGAGATCCAGCGGTAGCGTGCGTGCAGCGTCTGCAAAGTAGAAGGGTCGGTTTTGAGAAGCTGGAGGGCGCGCAGGACCAGGTCATCGAAATCGAGGGCGCCGGCCTCGGACAGAGCGGCATGGTATCGTTGCCAGACGTCGTCTCCGAGTGACGCGTCGGCGCCTGGCGGACTATCGTCCTTCAAGCCGTTTTTGCGCGCCGAAATCGCGTCCAGCGCCGAGCGCAACTCCCTGGTGGAGAGCTCGGGGCAGGCGCGAGTCAGCAGCTGGCGGCGGTCCTCCTCGTCGAGAATTGTGAAAGCGGGCGCGATCCCTATGGTTTCACCGAAATCATGGAGCAGCTCGGCCGCCAACCGGTGGTATGTGGCGACGGTTACCTGGGCAGCGCGTTGTTCTCCCAGGAGCTGATGCAGGCGTTCCCGCATCTCTTCGGCGGCGCGATTGGTGAAGGTCAGCGCCAGGATTGACGACGGCGGCGCGTTGAGATTTTGGACAAGGTGGGCGATGCGCACGGTCAAGGTGCGCGTCTTGCCGGTGCCGGGACCGGCGACGATAGCGAGCGGGGACTCGGTGTGGGTGGCCGCGGCCCGCTGCTCGTCGTTGAGCTGTTGGAGCCAGTTGTTCAGCGGTTGCGTCGCGTCGAGATCGAGACCCAGTGTATATTGCCCCGTTTCCTCCATGGCGAAGGTTTCGGTCCGGAATTCCCGGTCTCTGCGGGGCGTGACTGGCTCGTCGGCGGGCTGCCGGGGGGGCGCCGGTCTCTTGGTGTCCGCGTTCGTTGGCTGCGGAGCCGGCTCGGCGGCAAACATGCCGATCTGGAACGATGAGTGGCGGTCGGCTTCGTCGGCGAACATGCGGATCACGCCGTATTCGCCGTCGTAGCCGCTCTGGGCGTGGACCTCGCCGGCCCTCATGCGGCGGATGCCCTCGGCGAGGAGCGGGGTGCCGGCAGCGTCGATATCTTCGAGCGGGAGATCGCGCAGAATCGTCAACTCGGGCCCCAGCCGGCCCAACAGGCGCATGTACTCAGCCTGCACACGTTTTGCGTTGGGGCCGACGCCGAGGAGTTCGCTCAGCGCTTCGGGCAGGGGGATGAGGCTGGCGAAGGGGGCGGCCGAGGGTGGACGAGCCCCGTGGTCGCGGTCGGCCAGCTCCTCGACGCGGTGGTAAACGCCGACCGTGACCGGCTTGCCGCAGGTTGGGCAGAGCCCCTCGTTTGCGACCGTCGTGCCCGGTTCCCAGCAGACCCCGCACTTGCGATGGCCGTCGAGGTGATATTTTCCCTCCTCAGGAAAGAATTCGATGGTGCCGAGGAATTGGGAAGGATCGCGGCTGCGCAGGGCGTCGAAGAGCGCGTCGTACCGGAGGTCGGTGTCGAAGAGGGTCGCTTCGCGCGCGAGTTTTGGCGGCGAGTGTGCGTCGGAATTGGAGATCAGGGCGTAGTTGTCCAGCCAGGAGACGCGCCAGTTCATGGGCGGGTCGGAGGAGAGGCCGGTCTCGACGGCGAAGATATGGGAGGAGAGATCGCCGAAGCATTCTTCGAGCGAATCGAAGCCGGACATGGAGCCGAGGAGCGAGAACCAGGGGGTCCAGATGTGTGCCGGGACCAGATGGCAGCGGTCGTCCACTTCCAGCACGATTTCGAGCAGGTCGCGGCTGTCCAGGCCCAGGATTGGCCGCCCGTCGGAGCGGATGTTGCCGATTTTCTCCAATTCGGCCTGGAGGAGGGCGGTGGCCTCGACCGAGGGGGCGAAGACGATGTTGTGTACCTTGCGGGTCCGGTCAAGCTTCTTATAGATGTTGCTGATTTCGCCGCCGATGAGGAAGCGGACTGTCGCGCGGCAGGCTGCGGGCACCTCATCGGCGAGCGCGGCCGCGTATTCCGACTTGAGTTTGAACAGCCCATCTTCGGCCGGCTCCAGCTTTTCCTGGAGTTCCTGCAGCCAGCCGGGGTGGGCGATGTCTCCGGTGGCGACGATCTGGACGCCTTTGAGCTGGGCCCACTTCCACAGGTGTTCTAAGGTCAGGTTCTTGCTTGTGGCGCGTGAATAGTGGGAGTGAAGATGGATGTCAGCGACGAGTTTCATCGGGTCTGCCAGCTGTCCCAGTAGGTCCTGTCGCGCATGGGCTTACGTTTGGCGGGGCGGAAATCATCGCCCTTGAAGTAGGCGACGGGCAGAAGCGCGGCCTGGGTGATGCCGTCCGGGATACCGAGCCTTTCGGCGATTTCGTGCTCGTGCTGCAGGTGCAGGGTCGTCCAGGCGGCGCCGAGTCCACGGGCGCGCAGTGCCATCATGAGCGACCAGGCGGCGGGCAGGATCGAGCCGTAGAGGCCGGCCTGCGATGCGGGCGCGGCGTCGTCCGGGCGGCCTTCGATGCAGGGGATGACCAGGACGGGGACGTTCTGCATGTTGTCGGCGAGGTATTGGGCCGAGCTGATGACGCGCTGCATCTGTTTCTCGGCCGCAGTCAGGTCAGGCCCTGTTGCGACCTGCCGGGTTGCGTTGTAGCCGTACCAGGCTTGGCGGTAGCGTTCGGCGATGTACTGTTTCTTTTCCTGGTCGGTGACGACGAGGAAGTGCCAGCCCTGGCGGTTGCCGCCGGTGGGGGCCTGTCCTGCGATCTCCAGGCAGTGCTCGATTACCTCGCGTTCGACGGGGCGGTCCAGGTCGAGCCGTTTGCGGACGGAGCGGGTCGTGGTCAGCAGGCGGTCGAGGACCGCCAGGTTTTCGGGTGTTGCCAGGTTCATTTGGTCTCCTTGCGCATGTTTTGCAGCGCGTCGCAGAAAGTCTTGTGTTCCCGGGATGCAAGCCCCTTTTGCAGTGCCTGCAAGAGGCGGGCGATTTCTCCTTCAATCAGCGCATCCGGCAGCAGCCACAGGCCTGGAAACTGTTCGCTTTTGAGCAGGCCGCTCTCGTCGGGTTGAAGCTCTTCGTAGACACCTTCGCGCAGTTTGAACCAGATGATGCGCTGTTCATAGGCGAGGTAGACGATGTATTCGGCCACGCCGCTGCGTGCGTAGACGCGCTTCTTCTGGTTCAGATCGTAGCTGGCGCTGGTGGCGGCCACTTCGACGATCAGTTCGGGCGCGCCTTCGAGGAATCCGTCCTCTCCGATACCGGCGTTTCCACCGTACTCCGGCAGGCGAAAGAGGAGTGCGTCCGGCTGAAGTTCGTTTTCGTGGTCCAGACGGAGCGTGGCGTTGTCGCTGCCTTCGACGCCTGGGCTGGCGGCGCTGTACAGGTTCAGCCAGCCGATCATGTGAAAGTGCGGTTTTCCATGTTCGCGGTGCCGTGTGGGGGATGGCACGTAGACGACTCCTTCGATGAGTTCCGCCTTCTTGATCTCGGGATGGGCGGCGTAGGTGCGCTCGAACTGGGCGCGTGTGAGGCGGTCGCCGTTGTTCAGGGGAGGCGGGGGTGGATTTTCCTGGGCGGCGGGCGTGGGTGTGCACCGTTCGAGCGTCGAAACGGCCATTGCTGACCTCCTTACCCTGTTGCGGGCGCGTCGTGTTGCCCGCAATTATACCCGATCCGATTGGGCGGATTCAATCCTTCCACTGGCGGTCCATAATCGAGTAGCCGCCGTCTACAATGAGCATAGTGCCGGTGACGAATTCGGCGGCGTCTGAGGCGAGGAATATGGCGCCGCCGGCGAGGTCGTCGGCCGTTCCGAGGCGGCGCGCCGGCGTCTTGTGGCGGATTTCCTCGCCGAGTGGGCCGTCGAGCAGGTCGCGGTTGATGTCGGTCTTGTGCCAGCCGGGCAGGAGCGCATTGACCTGGATGTTGTGCACGGCGAGCTCGACGGCGAGGCCGCGGGTGAGGCCGAGCAGGCCGGCTTTGGCAGCGGCGTAGTTGGTGACGTTGGGGGGCCCCAAGATGGAGTACATGGAGCCGATGTTGATGATTTTGCCGCCGTTGGCGGCCTTGACCATTTCTTTGGAGGCGGCCTTGGCGCAATAGAAGCTGCCGTTGAGATGGGTGTCGATGACGGCGTGCCAGTCGGTGGTATCCATGTCGAGGATGTCGGTGCGGCGGGCGATGCCGGCGTTGTTGACGAGGATGTCGAACCTGCCGTGACGATCGGCGATGCCGGCGATGGCCTGGTCGACCTCCTCTTCGTTGCGGACGTCGAGGGAGATCACTTCGTGTCCGTCGCCGAGCTCCTGGGCGACGGCGGCGTTCTTGTCCGGATTGCGGCCGCTGGCGATGACGGTGGCGCCCATCGCCTTGAAACCCAGTGCGATGGAGCGGCCGATTCCGCCGTTGCCGCCGGTTACGAGTGCGACTCTGCCCTGCAAAGAAAAAGAGATCTGCATGCCACTCCTCCATGGGTTGTGCGTGAAGACGAAAGGCGGCGCCGGGCGAATGAACGGTGGGAAGGCGGCGCGCGTGTCAGAAGTCAGACGGCCATCCGGTGGTCTGGCCGTCGGCTTGCTGCTATTTTCGGGGAAGGGAAAGAGATATGCAAGGCTGGGGATTGGTCGCGGGCTGACGCTGAGAGAAAAGAGAGCTACTGTCTGCCGGGCCTCGCGAACGGAAGATGGCGGTTGGCAAGGTTTCGTGGCCGAGGCAAGGCAGTTCCAGTTTCGGTAGATTTTGGAAGTTGTATTCAGACTCACAGAGAGGCTGTCTGCGGCGGCTTTCAATGCAGGAGGGAGTGACCGAACTGCGCGTTTCGCCCCCGGATTCTTGGGCGCGTGCGGAGCCAGATGAGATTGCAGTTCACCAGTTTTGTGGAGGGGCCGCTGAAGGACAGAGGCCAATTGCGGACGGGCATCCAGGCCTGAGCCGCACGCTTTTCACTCAATGATGAGTGCCGTCCAAAGGGGGACGACCAGATGACGAAGCAAATCCTTTCAACGCTTGCAGCGATCTTACTGCTGTCGGGCTGTGCAGCCGATCCGACAGTTTTTGCGCTAATCCCCACACCCGTTTCTATACATCCAGACCAGCCGTGCGAACCCGCCCGGGAGGCGGTATTTGTGGCATACCACGGCTCCAGCAGCGAGCTTGTCATCTACTGCGGGGAGGACCCGGTGGAAGACATGTGGTTGCTCGAGTGGGCGGAAGAAGCCATCACGCGTGACGGCGGCGGGAAATTGGCGGAAGCTTTTGGTAAGAACGGCGAACCGGTCGTCGTAACGACGTTTTACATGGGAGTCTTCCTTGCGGCCGATCGGGCATGCCTTGAGGACAGGGGGGAGTTGGCGACACTGATTGAATCCTATGCAAAAGAGTACCAGAATCGTCCGAATGTCGACTTTCCATTTCTATCGGCCGCCTTTCTGCTGTCCTCAGAAATCGTGGCGCCGGGTCGTCACAACGGTGCGGCGAAGCAGGCGAAATCCTCCGAATCGAGCCGAGTGGACTGCAGCGATAAGGTGGCCTCGTTTACGGTCATCCCGGACCCGCCCCCACTGTGCATCACGGACTCTTCCGGCGGAGAAAGCTTATGTTTCAATGAGGGGCCCAAAATAAGCTTGGGTCCGACGTCCGGGTTGTGGAGTGCCGAATCGCTCCCGGTATTCCGGGCAGAATCTCGTTAGAGGTTATTGGCGGCGCGCCTGTGCAAGTCAACGAACTGCGAGTGCTTACTTAAGCGCAAGTCCGATTGGCCGGCGGGTTCTAGAGCGGCGCGGCGCCCGTAGCCGAGGCGACAGCGAATTCTGTCTGCATGACTGGAGCGGAGATAATGCATTACTTCAGGCCGATGGATGAAAAAGAGCCAGCCCTTGCAGCAGTTCTGCGCGGCATCATGTGGCTCCTGCTTGTCCCCCTGCTTCTGGGCATCTATGGCGACTGGCTGCTGCAGTTTGCCGACCCGCCGACGACAGGGATGGCGGGTAAAGTGATAGCAGGTGTGGCCCCCTTTTTGTACCTATTTCTCCTGGCCCCGGCGCTACTGTCCTTTGGGGGACAGACTTCGTTTCTGGCTTTCTGGTGTTTGGGTCTTCTGACCTGCACATGGCTATGGCTCGTCTCTCAAAGCAGGTGGAAGGCGAGAGCGGTATCGCTCGTTCCGCTGGGACTGCTCCTTCTTGCACCTATTGCAGTGACAGGAATGTATGAGCCCTCGCCTCTGCCGACTCCTGGGCACGGGCCGGGCGAGGAAGTGATCTGGATTTCGCGGCCGCGGGGAAACCTGGGGCTCGCCATCAGACGCGCCCGTTATGAGCTTGACATGTATCACTACGATGATGAGTACAAGCTACATGGCTGGAGTGAAGGCGGGCGGCTCTACTACAGTTCCTTTGGTCCGTTTGGCCGGAGAACCTTGTGGGTGTACGACCCGGCGGCCGGCGACCGAGCCCGGCGGACCGGCTCTCTGCCTGACGGTTTTGTGCCGGCGACGGAGGTCAGCCAGATCAATCTGCGTCATCCCAGCAGTCGATTGAGGCCAAGACGACCGATCGGCCAGGGAGCAACCTCCTGGAACCCGCGTGCGATTGAAGAATCGATTTCCGCGGACGGCGCAATGCGTGCGCTCGTCATCAATGACGCTTCCGTGCTACATTATGAGGTAGTCGTAATCAGGCGAATCGATCGGTGATCGACGTCGTAATATAGAAGTGGAAAGATGGCTTGGCGGTGGGCTCCTTCTGACGGCGCGGGGAAGTCACCGGAGGGTGCATTGATAGGCGGGCTGCGGCTGGATGGGGCGGCACGAGGTTGACGTCCTGGATGGGTCTGGCGAGACCGCCGGGAGGGAAAGAGGATGGAGCGCTTCAAACGGCCCAAACGGGACAGGTCGAGCCCGTCAGCTACTCTCGCGGTCGGTATGTGGGTTCTCTTTTTGCCTATGCTCCTGGGTATCTATGGCGACTGGGTATTACAGAATTTTGTGGAGACGATGCCTGGATGGTTGGAGAGGATCCTTTCCCTACTTGGTCCATTGCTGGCTGTCTTGTTTCTCATTCCGTCACTGGTTTTCTTTGCAGGTCAGACTTCATTTCTGGTCTCTTGGGGCGTTGGGCTGGTGCTTTGCACCCTGCTTTGGGTATTCGTACAACGAGGCCGGGTCGCGCGGGCAGTCTCAATCGTGCCTCTGGCCCTGATTGCAGTTGCGCCATTGGCGGTCCCGGCGATGTATGGCCGGTACGATGCATTGGAGGTCTACGAGGCGCCGCCGGGGTATGAGGTAGATTGGCTTACGCAGCCTCAGAGCTTTCTGGAGGGTGCGATCCGACGCGCTCAATATGAATTGGATGATTTCCACGGTCGCTGTCAATACAGGTTGCTCGGTTGGAGCGGGGAAGTCGAGCTCTACTACTTCACGGAGAACGCGCCCTGGGCATCGTGCAATGGCGGTGACTACTGGACGTATGATGCGGCCGGCGACGGTGGGCTACGGCGGATAGAAGGGCCGCCGGGCGACTTTGAATCTTCGACAGAGGTCACTCCGGGGCCGGAACACCCGAGCGGTGACACAAGCATAACCGGGTGGAGAGGGCGGCTGGTCGAGGAATCGGTGTCACCAGACGGTACGATGAAGGCAGCGGTGATTCAGGATTGGTCGCCGCTTCACTTTGAGGTGGTCGTGCTGCGGCGGATCGATCCTTGATCAAGGTCGCCCGATCGCAGGCGATAGAAGGGACTTTGTGCAGGGGCCATCCAATTGCTGAAGGGTTACGAGGCATACCGGCCTTCTGAGCCAGAGCATGCATTGTCAGGTGCAGTCAGGTGGGCGCAGTTTCGTTTCGCTTTCGGTGGCCACGGGATCGACTTTTGCAAACCATGACTGCTTGGATGGGACGAAAGGGACAGACTCTTCCTTTTGACATACGACTACCGGTCGGACTCATTTTGGGATTCGTATTGCAGTCGCGAAAGTGATGCACTGTGGGTCTATGATCCAGCAACAGGCAGCAGGCCGGAGAGGCTCCTGGCGCTGCCACGCGGAACTGAGTTTTCGACCTTTGGAGGTCGGATTCAGATTCGCACAGACGCGTTGGAAATAGAATCGCTCGTTCCGGCCGTCACTGCCCATTTGGGGCGGCAAGGACAACTGACAGATCTCATGATTTCAGCGAACGGCGAAATGCTGGCGTTCGTTGCGACGGACCGGTCATCATTTGAATGGGCGGTCCTTGTATTGCGGCCGGCCGAGCAGTGAGCGACCGATTCTGCGGGAACCTTGGTTCGCGAGGATGTTGAGCGATCTCAGGTTGAACTGGAATTGACAAAGGGTTTCTTGCATGATATTCTCGCTTCAATTAAGATTCAGCAGAGGAAATCCGCTTCCACACTAGGACGAATCGACAGCGTGAGCGATCAAAGACCTGACGAAGTTTTGACGATTGCTGATCTGATTTGCAGCGAGGACGATTCGCTCTTGCCGATTAACCTGTTGGACGGGCCGAGCGCCGCGGAGATCTTGTTGTCGAACAACCTGCGCTACGAGTGGCGCGGGTTTTCTTTTGGCAACTTCTGGTTTGGCTATTATTTTGGCGTGAACCAACCGTCTCCACTTGTTGAGGAGCGTTGGGCTGTGTAAGGGCAGCTGGCGTAGAAACTCTCAAAGCGTGGAGACGAACTCCACGCTTTTTTTGTTGGCATTCAGGCGGGTCCGGGGACGAGGTCAGCCTGCCGCTACCAGATGAGAGAGCGTAGACAAGGGGCAATTTTGCAGGGTCAGCAGCGCCTCCGGGGCGAGACTCCGGGGCGAGAGTAGGGGGGAGTCGTGATCTGTCGAGGAATACGTGGTGCGACGACGGTTGAAGAGGACACGCCTGAGGCCATCTTGCGCGGCACGCGTGAACTCCTGGCGCTGATGATTCGTCTTAACGGTGTAGAGTCGGTTGATGTGTGCAGCGCCATTTTTACGACGACCCGCGATATTGTGAGCCAGTATCCGGCGCTGGCGGCGCGCCAGCTGGGGTGGATGGATGTGCCGCTGCTTTGCGGGCACGAGATGGAGGTGCCCGACAGCGTGCCGATGTGTGTGCGGATCTTGGTCCACTGGAATACCGAGACGCCGCAGGAAGAGATACACCATGTCTATCTGAAGGAGGCGCAAAGCCTGCGTCCCGACCAGAGCCTGGCTTCAGAGATCGATATGGATGAACTCAACCGCTGGATTGACGAGCAACTGGCCAACTTAGCCGAGGGCGTCTGAGCGGCCGCGCGGGAGGGGTAAACGGCTGGGTGGAATGGTGAGCAGACACAGACAGAACGAATGGAGCAGTCCGATGAGAGTTGTCGCATTTCAAGGAGAGAACGGCGCCTACTCCGAGGAGGCGATCCGGCAGCAGTACGGGGCTGACGTCGAGACGTTGCCCTGCCGTACATTTGAGGATATTTTTGCGGAGCTTGACGAGGACCGGGCCACAGCCGGGGCGGTGCCGGTGGAGAACTCGCTGGCGGGCAGCATCAACAAGGCGTACGACCTGCTGCTCGACCACGACTTTCGCGTGCAGGGAGAGATCCTGCTGCGCGTGCACCATAACCTGTTGACGCTGCCGGGCAACGGGGGGAAGATCGAGCAGGTGCGCAGCCATCCGCAGGCGCTGGCGCAGTGCGAAGGGTTTCTGAACCGCCACGGATATGAGGCGATACCTTGGTACGACACAGCGGGCAGCGCCAAGGAGCTGGTCGAGAAGCCGGAGCCGAATGTGGGTGTTATCGCGAGCGTGCTGGCGGCGGAGATTTACGAACTGGAAATCGTCCAGCAGGGCATCGAGGATCTGCATTACAACTTTACTCGCTTCTTTATCATCGGCAAAGGCGATGCGGAGTATGCGCCCAACTCCAAGACTTCGCTCGTCTTTGCCACGCCGCACAGCCCGGGGGCGCTCTACGCCTGTCTGGGGGAGTTTGCCGAGCGCAACATCAACCTGGCGAAGTTGGAGAGCCGCCCGCGTCGCAACCGCCCTTGGGAGTATGTCTTTTACCTGGATTTCATGGGCCACTGGCAGGAGCCGGATTGCAGTGCCGCGGTACTCGGGCTGTTGAATCGCGCTGCGTTTGTCAAGATGCTGGGCAGCTATCCGGCGGCGGCGCTGCCGACGCAGGAACAGTATGCGCAGGAGGCGAGCCTGCAAATTTAGGCTTGATCCTGCGATGGTTTGGGGCATCGAGAACGGGAACTGATGCGCCTTAAATTCTCAAGAGCAGTTCGCTCGCGTATGGACAATCGATCAGGAGAGTGAGATGGTCGTCGTAATGAAATCGAGTGCCAGTGCAGCCGAGATTGAGAACGTAGTCCAGCGCGCCGAGGCGCTTGGCGCGCAGACACAGCCGATTTTCGGCCAGGACCATACAGTTATCGCCCTGATTGGCGATCTGACCCAGGTGCGCCGGGAGACGTTCGATGCGATGGGGGGCGTGTTAAAGACGGTCCGCATCCAGGACCCTTACAAGCTGGCGAGCCGGGCGACCCATCCAGAGGGCACAGTCATCGGAGTCGGCGGGCTCAGTTTTGGCGGCGACGAGGTCGTCGTCATGGCCGGGCCTTGCAGCGTCGAGAGCCGTTCGCAGATTGTTGAGACGGCGATAGCGGTGAAGGAGGCGGGGGCGAGTGTGCTGCGCGGCGGCGCGTTCAAGCCGCGGACCAGCCCGTACAGCTTTCAGGGGCTGGGCGAAGAGGGATTGAAGTATCTGGCCGAGGCGAGAGAGATAACCGGGTTGCCGGTGATTTCCGAAGTGATGACGATCGAGGCGATCGACATGGTGGCCGAATATGTCGATATTCTGCAGATCGGTGCGCGCAATATGCAGAATTACGGTTTGTTGCAGGCGGTTGGGAAGGTGCAGCGGCCGGTCATGCTCAAGCGGGGGATCAGCGGCGAGATCAACGAGCTTCTGATGTGCGCCGAGTACATTCTGAGCAACGGAAACATGGAGGTGATGCTGTGCGAGCGCGGCATTCGCACCTACGAGACCGCGACACGCAACACTTTCGACCTGAACGCGATTCCGGTATTGAAGCGGGCCTCCCATCTGCCGGTCGTCGCCGATCCTGCGCACGGTACTGGAGACTGGGAGCTGGTCCCGCCGATGTCGCTGGCGGCGGTTGCCGCCGGCGCCGACGCCCTCATTCTCGAGGTGCATCCGGATCCCGAATCGGCCATGAGCGACGGCGATCAGAGCCTGAAGCCGGAGCGGTTTGCCGAGCTGATGGTCGGGCTGCGCAAGGTCGCCGAGGCGGTTGGCCGCACAGTTGCTTCCCCCGGCGGCCGGGAGGGCTTGCCTGTCAATGGCGACGGGAGGCGGCCGGTCCTGGCGTGACAATGCGTACAGTTAGCGGGCGGGCGGGCAGTTTCGCCTTCCTGCCGAATTCATCCTACATTGATATTTCAACTGCACAACTGTATCAGGAAAGGATCTATCAATGATTGTCGTAATGAAACAGCACGCAGCGCCGGAAGAGGTGGAAGCGGTCGTCAAGCGCGTCGAGGAACTTGGCTACAAGGTGCATCTCAGCCGGGGAGAGGCACGCACAATCGTCGGTATCATTGGGGCCGACGACTATCTGATCCAGCAGGATACGTTCGAGGTGCTGGACGGCGTGGAGAAGACGGTGCGCATCATGCAGCCCTACAAGTATGCGAGCCGCGACTTCGTGCCATCATCGACGGCGATTCCGGTCAACGGCATCACGGTAGGCGGCGAGAGGATCGTCGTGATGGCGGGGCCGTGCAGCGTCGAGAGCCGCGAGCAGATTCTGGAGACTGCGCACGCGGTGAAGGAGGCCGGCGGTTCGGTGCTGCGCGGGGGCGCCTTCAAGCCGCGTAGCAGCCCCTATAGTTTTCAGGGTCTGGGTGAAGAGGGGCTCAAGTATCTGGCCGAGGCCCGCGAGCAGACCGGTCTGCCCGTGATCACCGAGGTGATGAGCTCTGAGGACATCGAACTGGTCGGTGACTACACGGACATTTTCCAGATTGGGGCGCGCAACAATCAGAATTACCCGCTTTTGAAGGCGGTCGGCAAGACGAGCAAACCGGTCTTTCTCAAGCGGGGGATCAGCGGCACGATCCAGGAGTTGCTGATGGGGGCCGAGTACATACTGAGCAACGGCAACATGCAGGTGATGGTCTGCGAGCGGGGGATCCGCACATATGAGACTGCCACGCGCAACACGTTCGACATCAATGCGATTCCGGTGTTGAAGCAGCTGACGCATTTGCCAGTTGTCGCCGACCCCGCTCATGGAACGGGTCAGTGGGAGTATGTGAGCCCGATTGCGAAGGCGGCGGTGGCCGCCGGCGCGGATTCCCTGATGATCGAGGTGCATCCCAACCCGTCCAAGGCGTGGAGCGACGGCGCGCAGAGTCTTACTTTTCAGCGTTTCGGCAACTTGATGAAGGAACTGCGCACGGTCGCCGGCGCGGTTGGCCGCAAGATCTGAGGGAGCCTTTTCCCTTTTCGGTTTTTCGCGGCCCGGTTGCAGTGGCTGCGGAGTCTCGAAAACTCTGAAATGGAATATGAAATCTCTGTCTGATTGCAGCGTCACCGTGATTGGGCTTGGCCTGATGGGTGCGAGCCTGTGCATGGACCTGAAGCGGCGAAACCTATGCCGCGAGGTGCGGGGCGTCACGCGCAGCATCAGCACGATTCTGCGCTCCTTCGAGGAGAACGCGGTCGACCTGGCCACGACCGACCTCAGTTCCGGCGTTGCGGGCGCGGACATCGTCATCCTTTCGACGCCGGTTCGAGCCGTCGTCTCGATACTAGAGCGGCTGGGTCCGGTCCTGTGGCCGGGAACCGTTGTCATGGATATGGGCAGCACCAAGGCCGAGATTTGTGCGGCGATGGAGAGCCTGCCGCCGAGGATACAGCCGATCGGCGGCCACCCGATGACCGGCAAAGAGACGGCGGGTTACGCGTCAGCCGAGAGCGGTCTGTACGAGCAGGCGCCGTGGGTGCTTTCGCCGCTTGCGCGCACGCGGCCGGAGACGGTATCGCTCGCGACCGAGCTGGTCAGGGCGATCGGGGCCTATCCGATTGTGCTTGAGCCGGTCCGCCATGATCGGCTCGTGGCCGCCATCAGTCATCTGCCGTACATGCTGGCCAGCGCGCTGGTGCATACGGTGGCTGACGGCGCGGCGACCGACAGTACCGTCTGGGAGCTGGCGGCCGGCGGTTTCCGCGATACGAGCCGGGTGGCGGCAAGCGATACGCAGATGTTTCTCGATATTCTCATGACGAATCGCAACGCGGTCCTGGCGCAGCTGGATTCGTTGGGCGGGCATCTGAATGAGTTGCGGACGCTGCTGGCGGACTGCGACGAAGAGTCGCTGCGAGAGAAGCTGGCCTGTTCGCAGTCGGTGCGAGCAGCCTGGCAACAGAAGAAAGGCGTGCTGGCAGCGGAGGCGGGCGGCTGAGCGCGCGGCTGAGGGCGCGGCATACGTAAGCGCCCGTCGGCAGTCGTGCGGCCGGCGGGGACGCGCGGACAGTTCCGGCTTGATTGCAGTCCGGTCGAACCAAAGGAGATTGACGTAATCATATTCTTATGGCAGACATTCTCAAGATCAGGAATAGCGGTCCGCTGGTAGGCCGCTGCACGGTTCCGGGTGACAAGTCGATCAGCCATCGGGCGGTGATTTTCGCTTCGCTTGCAGAGGGTCGTTCCTACATTCGCAACTTTCTGGACGGGCATGACTGCCGCGCGACGATGAACATCATGCGGGCCATGGGCGTGGCCATCGACGAGATCAGTCCGACGCAATTGGAGATCGAGGGCGTCGGCATCGACGGTCTGCAGGAGCCTGAGGGCGTGCTGGATTGCGACAACAGCGGGACGACGATGCGCCTGCTGGCAGGGCTGCTCTCCGGGCAGGCGTTTGTGAGCGTTCTCAGCGGCACGGCCCAGATCCGCGGCCGTCCGATGGCCCGCATCGTGGAGCCGCTGCGGTCGATGGGGGCGCGAGTCTTTGGGCGCCAGGGCGGCAGGTATGCGCCTTTGACAATGGTATCCAGCCGTCTGAAAGCGATTGAGTACGAGATGCCGATCGCCAGCGCGCAGGTGAAAAGCTGCCTTCTGCTGGCAGGGCTATACGCGCATGGACTGACCGTCGTCCACCAGCCGGGGCCGGCCCGCGATCACACCGAGCGAATGCTGATCTCGATGGGTGCGCCGGTCTCTGCGCTGGGCAACACGACACACAGTGAGAGACCTCAGTCCCCTCTAAGACCGATGAGTATGTTCGTTCCCGGCGACATCTCGTCGGCAGCCTTTCTGCTCGTAGCAGCTTCAGCGCTGCCCGGCAGCAACCTGACGATCCTCGACGTTGGCATCAATTCCACGCGCACCGGCATTGTGGACGCGCTGTCGGAGATGGGAGCCAGCATTCGACGCCGAGAGCGGCCGCACCAGGGGGGAGAGCCGGTCGCGGACCTGATTGTCAGCGGCGGCGGCCTGCGCGGGCTGGAGTTTGGCGGCGGCCAGATTGTCACGATGATCGACGAGCTGCCGGTCCTGGCGGTGGCTGCGACGCAGGCCGAGGGCCGCACGGTGGTGCGCGATGCCCAGGAGCTGCGGGTAAAGGAGACGGACCGGATCGCCACGACCGTTTCCGAACTCAAGAAGCTGGGGGCCAAGATTCAGGAGACCCCTGACGGATTCATCGTTGACGGGCCGACGCCGCTGAGGGGCAACAGGGTGGACAGCCACGGCGATCACCGGTTGGCGATGGCGCTGGCGGTGGCCGGTCTCATCGCCGACGGCGAGACGACGGTTCGCAACGCGCATGTTACGGCGGACAGTTTTCCCGGATTCGAGACGACGCTGCGCGCCCTGGAGGTGGAGGTGCAGGCGCTGGATAAGGCAAGTCAAAATGGGTGAGCCGCAGCAAGACAGTTTCGACTCGGACCCGTTTCCGATCGACATAAACGCCACAACCGCCCTTGTCGGTCTGTTCGGCTGGCCGGTAACCCATTCGATCAGCCCGCAGATGCACAACGCCGCGTTTGTGGCGCGCCAGATGAACTGGCGGTACGTGGCGTTCGGTGTAGCGCCCGAGCGGGTGGGGGAGGCGGTCGCGGCCCTGCCGGCCCTGGGTCTGCGCGGCGTCAACGTGACGGTCCCGCATAAGCAGGCGGTGATGCCGCATTTGCAGAACTGGACCGCGGCGGCCGAGGCGATTGGCGCGGTCAACACGATCATCGTTGGCGAAGACGGGCAGCTCACCGGCGACAACACGGACGCGGCCGGATTCATCGCCGACCTGCGTGCGCACGAAGTCGATCCCGGCGGTAAGCGGACTCTGATCATTGGGGCCGGCGGCTCTGCCAGGGCGGTCGTCTACGGGCTGGCCGAGGCAGGCGTCCGGAGTATAAGGATTCTCAATCGCACGGTGGCCAAGGCGGTCGAACTGGCGGCGACGATGCAGGGCTATTTTCCCGAGATCCGGATCGACGGCGGGTCGTTTCCCGACGGGGTAGCCTCCGGGTCGGACAGCTCCGATCTTATCGTCAACTGCACTTCGCTGGGCATGGACCCGCACGTCGAGGGGCTTCCGTGGGAGGAGGATGTCGAGTTTCGCGAGGACCAGATCGTCTATGACCTGGTTTACATTCCGGCGATGACGCGCCTGCTGCAGCTGGCTTCGACCGACGGGGCCAAGGCGATTGGCGGCCAGGGAATGCTTGTTTACCAGGGCGCGATTGCGTGGGAGAAGTGGACCGGCGAAGAGGCGCCGGTCGAGGTTATGCAGCGGGCGATCAATACTATTTTCGAGCGCAGATGACGGGAGGCAGCCCGTCGGTCGCAATACGCACAGTGAGGAACCGATGACTCTAACAACACCATCATCTGTGAACTTTGGCGCGGTACCCGACGAGAGCGGGCGTTTCGGACCTTACGGCGGCAAGTATGTGCCCGAGACGCTGATGCCGGCGCTCGATGAACTGGAAGAGGCCTATCTCAACGCGCGCAACGACCGGGAGTTTATGGCCGAATTGGCGCATCTGCAGCATACATACGTCGGCCGGCCGACGCCGCTGTCCTATGCCCGGCGGCTGAGCGAAGAGCTGGGCGGTGCGCAGATTTATCTGAAGCGGGAGGACCTGGCCCATTCGGGCGCGCACAAGATCAACAATGCGCTGGGCCAGGCGCTGTTGATGAAGCGAAAGATGGGCAAGACGCGCATTGTGGCCGAAACCGGTGCGGGCCAGCACGGTGTCGCCACTGCGACCGCGGCGGCGCTGCTGGGGATCGGGTGCATCGTCTACATGGGCACGGTCGACATGGAACGGCAGAAGCCGAACGTCTTCCGCATGCAGCTGCTGGGCACTGAGGTGCGTTCGGTTGACAGCGGCTCGCAGACGCTCAAGGATGCGATCAACGAGGCGATTCGCGACTGGGTCACCAATGTGGAGACGACCCACTATCTGCTTGGAAGCGCGCTCGGTCCCCATCCTTACCCGGCGATGGTGCGCGATTTTCAGTCGATCATTGGCCTGGAGTGTTACACGCAGATGCAGGACCCCGCCGAGGGCGGCCCGGGGCGGCTGCCGGATGCGATTGTGGCCTGTGTGGGCGGGGGCAGCAACGCGATCGGCATCTTCCATCCGTTTCTTGAAGAGGAAAGCGTGCGTCTGATCGGCGTCGAGGCGGGGGGACATGGCATCGAGGACGGTGCGCACGCGGCGCGGTTTGCCGATCCTGAGCGCGGGCGGCTGGGTGTTCTTCAGGGCACCAAGAGTTTCGTGCTCCAGGACAGCGACGGCCAGATCGCGCTGACCCATTCCATTTCGGCGGGCCTGGACTACGCCAGCGTCGGTCCTGAACATGCCTGGCTACGGGATGTGGGCCGGTCCGAGTACACGTACTGCACTGATACGCAGACATTGAAAGGATTCAAGGCGCTGTGTGAATTGGAAGGGATCATCCCCGCGCTTGAGAGCGCGCACGCCATCGGCTACGTGCTCGAACTTGCGCCGCAAATGGAGCGGGACCAGGTAATACTTGTCAATCTGAGCGGGCGCGGAGACAAGGACCTGGGGACGGTCATGCAGGCATTCAGTGGTGGAAGTCAATAGCGCCGGGTTAGGGCGCGAGGTGAGAGATGAGCGGAGTCGAACGGATTGAGAGGCTTTTTGGAGAGTTGAAACGGTCGGGCGGCGCCGCGTTCATGCCCTATCATGCGATGGGTTATCCGACGCGGCAGCAGTCTCTCGACGTAATCGCGGCGCTGGCCGAGGCCGGGGCGGACCTGTTTGAGATTGGGATTCCGCACAGCGACCCGCTGGCGGACGGTCCTACGATTCAAACGGCAACGTATGCGGCGCTGATGGGTGGGACGACGGTGGCCGATTGTCTGCAGATGGTGCGCGAGCTGCGCGCGCGCGGGGTGGAGCAACCGTTCTGCGCGATGAGCTATTACAATCCTATTCTGGCGTTCGGCGAGGAGCAGTTCGCGCGGGCGGCGGCGGACGCGGGGGTAGACGGGTTGATTGTGCCGGATCTGCCGCCGGGCGAGTCGGAGCTGCTGGAGCCGGCCTGCCGGGCGGCAGGGTTGGCGACAGTTTATATGCTGGCACCGACGAGCACGGAGGAGCGGATCAAGGCGGTGGCGCGCCATGCGACCGGTTTCATTTATCTTGTGAGCGTAACCGGTATTACGGGCGCGCGCGACGAGCTGCAGCCGGGACTGCTGGGCTTTGTCGAGAGGGTCCGACGTCACACGGACCTGCCCCTCGCGGTCGGGTTCGGTATCAGCACCGGGTCGCAGGCCGCGCGCGTGGCCGAGATCGCTGAGGGGGTGGTCGTGGGTTCGGCGCTGGTCAAGGCCGCGGGTTCGGCCGATGGGGTCAGCGAGGTACGTGCGCTGGCGCGGCAACTGGCGGAGGGAAGCCACAGGATAGGGGTAGACTGAAAGGCGGTCGGCGGCGGCCGGTCCTATTGAAGGCGATTGTGCATGACGGGACGGAGCTTGAGGCCGAGCTGGAGTGAAAAGCGGGCGTCGGCGTCGTTCAGGTCGAGCCGCGTGATGCCGGAGATGCGCTGCAGGCGATAGGTGAGTGTGTTGCGGTGGATGTGCAGGGCGGTCGCGGTCTGGCTTAGGTTGCCGTGGCAGGTGAAGAAGGCCTCGAGCGTCTCGACCAGCTCGGCGTTGTGGTTCTGGTCGTGGGCGATCAGCGGTTCCACAGTTTTGCGATAGAAGCGGGCGGCTTCGCCGCTTCCTCCCAGCCCGGTCAACAGCTGATAGAGTCCCAGGTCCCCGAAGTAGGTGACCGGCGAGGCCTGCCAGGAGTTTCCCATGCGCCAGCTTTCGCGCGCCTGTTCGAGGCTGCGCAGCCAGTCGCGCACCGAGGCCGCCGGACGTCCGATCCCGATCACGAGTTGGGCCCTGTTGAACAGTGAGGTGAAGTGCTCAACCAGTTGGTTGGCGGTTGCCTTGAACTCGCGCCCGCTCCCGGTGTTGTCTGTCGGCCAGAAGAGCAGTGCAGCCTCCGGGCGAACAGAAATCAGGATAGGCTCCTGTTGGCCCTCCAGGTAGTGCCGCAGTGCACTGGGCCAGTCCTGGATACCGTCTGCCTGGACCAGCCAGGCCGAATGCGGCCGGGTCAGGTCGTATCCGAGCGACAGACCGCGCTGAATCCAGGCCTCTTCGTCGGCGATTTCGGTGGCGAGCAGCTCGTCGAGAAAGACTGCCCGCATTTTTTCCTCGACTGCGCCGACCGCCTGTTCGCGGCTCCAGGTCAGCGCAGCTGCGCCGGCGCCCTGGAGCACGGCCAGCCTCTCGACGGTGGAGACATCCTGACGCGGACCACCATTCGAACGCAGCAACAGGCAGTAGCCCTCGATTCGTTCGGCCACGATGACGGGGCTGATCACGAGCTGGCGAAAGCGCCGGTTGCCTTCGACGTGGAGGATGCCGGTCAGTTCGGTGTTCTCGGACAGCTCGGTGCCGAGTTCGGCAGCCAGCCAGCTGCGCAGGGTGGTGCGGCTGGGCAGGGAGGACAGCACGCGGCGCTTGTGCTGTTCGGTCAGTGCCTCGAGACCGGCGAATGCGATCGGTGTGCCTTCATCCTTAAGGAAGAGAACAGGCTGTTCGGAGAAGCGGGCCAGCAGGTCGGCCATCATCTCCAGTCCGCCGCCGTCGAGCTCGATCTGGGTCAGTTCGCGTTGCAGATCGGCGGCCTTTGCGGCGAGGTAGCCGCCGCGGTCGACGATGAGACGGATGACGGTCCGCTCGACCGCCTGCAGCGATTCGGAGTCGGCGAGAGCGATCAGGGGGATCCGGTTTTGCCTGGCGACGGCGACGGCGTCTTCGGGCACATCGCCGAGCACGCCGACGGCGGCGATTTGGGCCTGGTGCAGGCTGTTGACGACGCGATCGAGCCGCACCTGGGGATCGATTTGGCGCAGGTCGTCGATATCGATGAGTGCCAGCTCTTCGCCTTCGAGGTTTTGGAAGGCGGGGGGACTGGGGCGCAGGCTGCAGGCCCAGCTAACCGGCCGGTCGAGCAGTTGTTCGCCGAACAGGATGCTCGATCCCTCGGGCAGGGCCAGCCGGTAAATCTCTTCGAGCGTGGTCGCGTCGCGGTACATGATCCAAGCCAGCCTGGGCGTTGGGTGCTGCAAACAGCTCCGCAGCGGGCGGTCTGGTCTGTCTCAACAGGTGCAGAATTGAATCAGCGGGCGCAGTAACCCGCCCGCTGAACCGGTCGTTTCGTTTCACGTGTGGCGCGGGTGGCGCCCAGTTCTGCGATTCTACGACTCTTTGCTCCAAGCGCTGAGCGCCCAGCCGACGGCGGCGCCCCAAACGGCCCAATACAGGGTTGTGGCGACGGTGGGCCAGCTGTTGGGGTTCTGTCCTGCTGAGACGAAATAGACGATAAAGCCGAGAATCAGGCCGATGATGCTGGCCAGCAGGAGTCTGCCTATCGACTGATTCGGGCTCATCGCGCCGACTACGATCGGCCAAATGATCGCGGAAAGGAGACTTAAGACCAGACCAACGACGACAAAGCCAAAGTCTGCCGTGAAGACACCGGGGAGAACGACACCGACAATGAAGAGTATGTTGCCGATCAGGCCGGCGATGATGGGACGCCAGCTTTGGCCGAGTGTGCCGCGCGAGAAATCGTAGCCCACAATGGGCGCGGCGCCGATTACGATGCCCAAGAGCCCTCCGAGGACCGGCACACCTTGCAGGAGCGCCATGAGCAGCGCGACCACGGCCGCAGCCACGGCTGCGAAAAGGGGAGCTTTCCAGCGTTCGTTGCTTGTCTGAGCGACGCTTGCGGCAGTCAGAAGTGTCATCTTGGGACCTCCCCGTTCAGGTCGTATCTACTGATTCTGTATGACGCCTCCACCGGAAGGGGGGAGGGATGTTGACGAACAATCCAAGCGCTCAAAACGGGACCAGCGGCGGGATGCGCTACTGTTCGCCGGGAAGCTGTTCCCACGTTTCGACGGACCAGCCGCTGACGATGAGATATAGCTGCGGCGAGCGGTCCCGACACAGGACCAGGACGAGATCATTTTCCTCGGTCGCCGCGATGTCATCCAGCCAGATTCCTGCGCTGACCAGTGATTGCACTATTCTACCAGCCCGCTGCCAGCCGTGCAAGGGTTCGCTTTCGGGATCTGGGAAAATGCTTGTTCCGTAGAGCGTCAGCAGGAGGCTGTTTTCGAGATAGAGGTCGAGATCGAAGATGGCGCGCATCTCCGGCCCCGGCCTTTCTGTTACTTCGTCTGTAATCGACTCTTCCCAAAGCGCAAGCCCCACAACCTTTTCGCCGGCGACTGTCTCGATAAGGGCCGCGTACTGCTCGTCGTCCAGTTGAAGATGAATAGCTGGCTGGGCCAAGCCGTTTTCGTCTGCCGGAGTTTCGCTCATTGTCCGATGCGCCGCCGCAAGTGGGACGGGCTGGACGGTAGTTTCGCCCGCACGTCCACCGTTCAGTCCCGTTCCGGGCCGATTACGATCATGCGGGTGGGGATCGTTACCGGATCGGCGAAAAACTGGCCGCCGGCTTCAAAGTTGCTGAACTGGACTGGAAGCCCCTGGTCTATGAAGAGATTGGGGCCGTTCATGGCGTGAAAGTGGAGGTGGGGCCCCGGCGAGTTGCCGCTGTTGCCGACGCGTCCGAGCAGTGCGCCGCGCCGGACCATTTGGCCGTCGTTGATCTGCAGACTGGCCTGTTGCAGATGGGCGTAGTAGCTGAACTCGCCGTTGGCGTGGCTGATGGCGACGGCGTTGCCCAGCAGGCGGCGCATGTCGCCGCGCATCATGGCCTGGTCTGGGATGGCGCCGGGGGCCATGTCGGGCATATCGAAACAGAGGTATGCCACTTTGCCTCCGGCCGCGGCGTAGACCGGCTGATTCCAGCTGAAGTGGTCGGAAAGCGCGCGCCCGTCGCCCTGATGTGTGCGGCCTTCCGGGCCCAGCTTCACAAAATCGAGGGCGAAGGGCTGGCTGTAGACCTCGGTCTTGTGAAGGTCGCTCCAGTCGCCGGCTTGGACGGTCCACCATGCGCCGGCGAGCGGAAAATAGAGGTCGGTCTGCTGTTCGTGATAGGCGACGGGGGTCTGGTAGTGCGCCTGTAGACTCTCTCCGTTTTCGCCGGCCGAGGCTTGGTCAAACCCCCTGGCTACGGCTGTAATCTCCACGTGTGAAAGGCGTTCATGCCCATGGAGGAGGAATTGGAGGCTGCGGACGGCGAGGCCGGTATTGGCCGCGATGGTCAGATCGGCCTCGCCGGTGCGGTCACGGACGACGCGGGCGGACCAGCGCTGCTCGAAGAGCAGCTGATGGCCGCGATAGCCCTGAAAGACGAGTCCTTGCAGTCTGGCATCGCCTTCGTGGGCGGTGATGCCGAGGTCGAAGGCGATCTCCTGCAGCGGCCCGATGTTGGGGAACGGCAAGCGGTCGTAGAGTCCCGCCACAACTGTCTGCGGGCGCGTCTCCAGCGAAAGTCGGGTCGGCAAGTTCGGTCCTATCCTGTCGTCATGGCGATTGTGTGCGGCGGCCCGCCGCGGGGCCCAATCGCCTACTTTCCGTTGGCTTCATTGATGAGGGTAGCGGCCTGCAGAACGGCCTCCTCCGGCGCGGCGGCGCCGTCGAGCGCCTGGGCGATCATTTCTTCGGCATAACCCCAGACCTCGTCCATCTCGGCGAGGTGGGGTAAGGGCAGGGCGGTGGCGGCCTGAAACGAGAAGCCGGTCAAGAGCGCGTCGCCTTCGATGTCGGCCTCCTTGTGCGCGGGCAGACGGCCGGCGATCTGCGCCAGCAGCGAGGCGCTCTCGACGCCGGATATATGCCGCGCCAGCGCCAGGGCGTGCTCCTGCCTCTCGGCGGGGACGGCTGCATTGAGGAAGACGCCATCGGCGCCCAACCAGGGACGGGCAGGACCGGCCGGGCCGCCCGGGAGCGGCGCAACGCCGAGGTCTTCCCCGAACCGCTCGCGCAGCTCCTTCATACTCCACGGTCCGTCGATGAAGAGGGCGTATTCCTCCTTTTTGAAGCGGTCCATGAGCATGCCGTAGTCGAGGGCTGTGAAGATGCCCGGCGTCTGCTGGGCGCGCAGGAGCCAGTTGAGGAATTGCGCGGTCCCGGTTGACTGGTCGAGCACGGCGCGGCCGTTTTCGTCAAAGAGGGCGCCGCCGTAGGCCGGGATGGCCCAGAAAAGGTGGTAGAAGTTGGTGTATATGCCGATTCCCTGGGAAGGCGATGCCTGCGCCAGATCGATGATGTCGTCGGTGGCGGCAGGCAGTTTACTGTCTGCCAGCAGGCGTCTGTTAAAGTAGAGGGCGACAACCTCGTAGTGTGTGGGCAGGCCGTAGAGCTGGCCGCGCCAGGAGAGGTTATCGACGGCTGCGGGAATGAACCGGGCCCGTTCCTGGGCGGAGACCCAGGGCTCCAGCGGCAGCAGGAGGTCATCCGCTGCGAGCTGGCGCAGCCACCAGCCGGGGGCCATGAGCAGGTCCGGCCCTCCGCCGGCGCCGGCGGCCTCGGTGTAGGCCTGGGCGAGGTCACCGTAGGCCACGAAGTGCGACTGTACGCGAATGTTGGAGCGTTCCTGCTGGAAACGGGTTAGGATTTGGGTCAGGGCGTCGCCCTCGCTGCCGGTCCAGCTGTGCCACAGTTCGATCGTTGTTGTCTCCGTCGCGGGTGCAGGCTGCGCTGCTTCGGGCGTGGGGACAGCGGTTGGGGTTGTCGTCGCGGCGGCTGTGGGCACGATTTCGACGACCGGATCAAGGTCGGTCGAGGCGGCCGGCGGCGCGGCCGGCCAGCCGTCGGGCCAGCGCGAGGAGAAGACGAGGACGGCCGAGACGGCCAACACGTTGAGTAGGGCGAGCGTCCAGAACAGACGCCAACGGAATCGGGACATCAGTGGCGAAGGCGAGGGCGCGTATTCTGGCTGCGCGCGCCGGGCGTTTTGGCTTCGGTATTCATTCGGGCCGGGTCAGTGCAGCAAGGTCAGGAATCCAGGTCGTACTCAATCGATATGTTTCTCGTTCAGATGTGCCAGCAGCCCCTGCAAACCCAGCAGGTAGCTGCGCCAGCCAAAGCCGCTGATCTGGCCGACACAGACGGGCGCGATGACCGATCGGTGGCGGAACTCTTCGCGGCTGTGGATGTTGCTCAGGTGGACCTCGACAGCAGGCAGGGCGACCCCGGATATGGCGTCTCGGAGGGCATAGGCGTAGTGGGTGAAGGCGCCGGGATTGAAGAGAAGACCGTCCGCCCACGTGCGGGCGGCGTGAATTTCGTCGATCAGCATGCCTTCGTGGTTGCTCTGAACGGTACGGATTTCGTTTTCGGGACCGGCAGCGTCGACCAGCTCGCGGTTGATCGTTTCGAGGGTGACGTGCCCGTAGATCGACTGTTCGCGCGTTCCGAGCAGATTCAGATTGGGACCGTGCAGCACCAGGATTTTCGCCATGGGTCGCTCTCGCGTTGGCTGTGGCAAATCGGTTTGGCCGCAGCGTCGGATTGCGGGCTGCGGCGGTTCGGTCAACTCAGCGGCTATGTCAGCACGGACGCGAGCGCCGCGCGTACGTAGTCGGCGCCCGGGTCGTCGATAATCACGACGTCTCCGATATCCTGGGGGATTATCAGGCGCAGCATTTTGCCCTGTCGTTTTTTGTCCTGGAACATCATGGCGTAGACCTCGTCCAGATCGAGGCCGCCCGCCGACGTGGGCAGGCCCAGCCTTTCGAGACAGTTTTCGATGCGTTCGGCGATTGAGCTGTCGCACCGGTCCAGCGCCACCGCCATGCGGGCGGCGGCGACGGTTCCGACGGCGACGGCCTCGCCGTGGCGCAGACGGTAGCCGCTGACCTGCTCGATGGCGTGGCCGAAGGTGTGGCCCAGGTTAAGCGTTGCGCGGCGGCCGCGCTCGAATGGGTCTTCGATGACGACGTCGACCTTTACGCGGACGGCGTCGGCGATCATCTGGGTCAGGTTGGTGGGGCCCTCTTTTTCCAGCTGGCGGAAGAGTTCGGGGGCTCCCAGGATTCCGTGTTTGACGATTTCGGCCAGGCCG
>DAOUHX010000009.1:0-1738 GCA_034428395.1 Caldilineaceae bacterium | reverse complement strand
CGCAACGCCAACGAGCTGTGCGGCGCGTACGGCCACGGGCTGACGTGGGAGGAGATGAACTGGCTGGCGGACTGGTGCTTTGTGCGCGGTACGAACATGCTGTTCCCGCACGCCTTCTACTACAGCGTGCGCGGCATCCGCTGGGACGAGCGGCCGCCGGACGTGGGGCCGAACAGCGCGTGGTGGGGGCGTTACAAGGGTTACGCGGACCGCTGCAGCCGGCTCAGCTGGCTGAACAGCGACAGCCGGCATATCTGCTCGATCGCGGTCCTGGGCAGGGTGGACTGGCTGCCGTGGCAGCCGGCGAAGGTCCTTTTCCAGCAGCAGCGCGATTTCAACTACGTGGAAGAGCGCCACCTGTGGGAGGACGCCGCGGTCGACGGAGACGGGATAGAGCTGGCGGGCATGCGCTACGCGGCGGTGATCGCGGCGCACGAGCCGGACGAACGGGCGCGGCCTGCCCTGCAGGCGCTGGAGGAGGCGGGCCGTCTGCTGCGCTACGGGCCCGACACGTCTGCTTCGGCGTTGCTGGCGTTTGTCGATGGACTGGTTGCGGCCGACGTCAGCCTGGAGCCGGCCGCGGCTGCGCTGCGCGTGCGCCGCGTGCGCAAGGGTGGGCGAGACTGGTGGATTTTGTTCAACGAGGAGAGCGCGCCTGTATCGAGCAGTGTAACGCTGCGGGCGGACGGTCCGTTCCTGCTCGTGGACCCCTGGACGGGGGCGAGCCGGCCTTGGGAAAACGGCGCGCAGGTCACACTGGGGCGTTACCAGTTGAATGTCGTCTGCAGCGACGGCGGAGATGAGCGTTCATCTCCGGAAATCTGAGAGGAAGAAAAAAGGGAGCGACCCTGTCGAATTGCCGCCTACAGTCGAACGCTCTGAGTCAGCGACAATCGTAGTCACTCCCTGCTTTTACCAACCGGCCGGTGGTCAGGCCACGCTGGCTACTCTTACAACCTTGCTGGCGGCAGGTCCCTTCGGTCCGTCTTCGATCTCGAACTCGACCTGATCGCCTTCAGAAAGGCTGCGGAATCCCTCCGACTGGATGGCGGAGAAATGCACGAATACGTCTGGTCCATCCTCCCGGGCGATGAAGCCATAGCCCTTCTGATCACTGAACCACTTCACGGTGCCGGCTACTGTTTCACTCATGGTGAAAACTCTCCTATGCTAACTGCGGATACCAGATACGGCGCAAAACAACTTGCGCACTGACTGGTGATACTACATGAAAATGCTCCTTGCTTCGTCGCATGGGAGAACGCTCATACGTAAACCTGTCAGAACACTAACTTATTTTGCTGCATATAAGAATACGATCGCTCAGGCTGATTTGTCAAATCGGCAAAAAGTTCGTTTTCCTTGCGCCGAAATGGACTGCCCAGGTCAGGTAAGGTAGACTGGGACGCGCGTCGAATCCGACGCGCGCAGGAAGCATCCAGGCGGGCGCGAGGTGACGTCTGCTGCAGACCGGCATACGGGGGCCGCACGCAATGTACTCGGTACTGGCCGTTGACCTGGACGAAACGCTGCTAGACGGCGAAAGCGGCGTGTCGGCGCGCACGATGGCGGCGCTGGAGAGGTGGCGCGGCAGCGGGCGCAGGATCGTGATTGCGACCGGGCGTCCGCCGCGCTCGACGCGCATGATTCCGCCGGCGCTGCACAGTTACCCGTGGATCTGCTACAACGGCGCCTGGATCGAGGTGGAGGGCAGGGTCCTGTACGAGACGACGATCCC
>DAOUHX010000008.1:0-5507 GCA_034428395.1 Caldilineaceae bacterium | reverse complement strand
GAGGTCAGCGCGATCGAGACACCAGTCGAGTGGCTGACCGACGTGGACTCGCCGGAGGATTGGCGGGCGGCGCTGGAAGGCAGTTCGTGATAGGGAGTGTTTTCGTCATTCCCGTAGCCGGCCAGATTGCCTGCATCTGACCGGCCCAGAGGCAATCTCCCCATCTTTGCAAGGATGGAATGACTCGCTTGCCGGCCCTGACCTGACGCCGGATCCGGGTCGTTTTCCTGCTTTGTGATGGCTGAGTGTATGGGATATACTCTCCGTTCACAGATCATTGTCACAAATCGATTCAGGGGCCAGCCGATTGGGTAACAGCTCTTACAAGAAAAGGAAGGCGTTAAAGAATCCGAAGCGGTACTTTTTGAAGCTTGAAGGCTTAGTCCTCACCCCTCTTGCTGCGCGATTCCGCCCGGGTTGCGGATCCGTGTTTCAATCCAAAGGAGAAAAACGATGGAAGAAGAGAGAAAGCATGGCTTGACTCGCCGCAACTTGCTGCGCCTTGGCGGTATGTCGGCAGCCGGGATGGTATTGGCTGCCTGCCCGGGTCCGCAAGAAACAGAGGGCGACGCGGCGGCGGATGCACCTTCGGCTGAACCCGGAAGCGTCAGCTTGTGGGTTGACTGGACGAACCTGGACCCGGCAATAGACACGATCAAGGAGATGGAGAGTTTCCAAGAGCACATTGGCAACTACGACCTAGTCTTCAAATCCGGCGTCCAGCTAGAAGAAAAGCTGGCCGCCCTGGCGGCAGGCGACCCGCCAGATCTCAACTCTTGCACCGGATATGTGGAGTTCTGGTCGCGGGGCGTGATTTTGCCCGTTGACGATCAGCTGGCCGGCAGCGCGCTGATCGACGAGGACGATCTGTTGACGAACCTGGTCCAGTCCACCGTATTCGACGGGCAGAAGATTGGCATCGTCGGCATTGAATCCTACATCTGGTGGGGCATCAACTACAACCGCCGCCATGTGGAAGAGGCGGGCCTGGACCCGGACAATCCACCTGGAACGATCGAGGGGTGGTTGGAGTGGCAGAAAGAGATGACCATCTTTGACGATGCCGGCAACATGGAACGTGTAGGCTGGGACCCCTATGACGGTATGGCGCAGGAGCCGGACTACCCCGCCTTTGCCTTTGGGCTGAATTGGTGGAACGACGAGGAGCATACCTTCCACTTCGACGACGAGCGCATGGCGCAGGCCGCTGACACCTTTGGCGAATTCCACCGCATTGCCGGTCCGGACAACCTGGCCGGTATGCGCGGGGTTGACGGTCAGGGCTATTGGGGGGCCGCCTACAGGGCCGAAGTCCAGTCGGCGATTCTGCTCGGATACTGGGCTCCGGGTGAGACGACGCTGCTGGGACGGCCCGAGACGGCGGAGTCCAACATGGTGACGTGGGTGCCGGTACCGGCCAGCCGGGAGGGGACGAAGATGATGGCCACCGGGGCCCATATGATTCAGAGTTTCAAAGACAGCCCAAATATCGAAGCCGGGTTCAGGGTCAGCGAGTTTCTGACCGCCGACAGTGCTGCCCTGGACGCCATCTTTGCCGAGGTTGGCTGGCTTACGGGCAAGAAGTCTTACCTGGCAACCGTAGACCCTGATGCCTTCAATGGCCTGGGCTGGTATTTGGATGCCCCGGACCAGGCTGATGAGTGGCTGATCGGTCGCCGCTGTCCGATCCACTGGTTCCTGAACGACGAATGGGCCGCCTTGCGGGAAGAGGTCTATCGCGGTATTACCCCGGCCGGGGAGGCGATGGCCGAGTTGCAAAAGCGGGCCGAAGAGGAGTATGCAGCGCAGGGTCTTGGGTAAGCCGGTCTCCCTACCTTTGATTTCCAGGGCTGTCAGTCGGTCGCATGTTGATTGACTGGCTGACAGCCCGGTCTATAGCGGGATCAGGGAGAGGCCTGAACTCCTGTGGTATCGCCCCCGCGTGCCTTTGGCGGGAATCGGCAGGCCTGTTTGCAAGCGGCCGGTGGATGTCCGCTAACAGCACTTGGGCATGACAGGTATCCAGGGAGTTCGGGTTTCTACTTTCCTGGCATTGTATTTTTCGTACGAGGTCATTCGGTAAGGATTGCATCAATCCTGCCAGGCGGCCTCGGGCTTCCCGTTTCTGCTCATATTTGAAAGGGGCAGTCGTTGCAAGGCCTGTGACAGGCCTCCGGTTCATACGCAAACGGCTCTAGATCGCTGGCCGTTCGCCTGTTTTGTACGGCTGTTTGGATGTAATGCGTCGTTCCGGCAGTGTATCTTCTTTGCCGTTCGCCGCGAGCAGTTTTCCAAGGTCTCGGTATTGCGTTAGCGGACGATTAACGGATGTCAGCATTTTCAATTTCGCCAAAGAAACTCGGGCGGCTTACGCCGGGGGAACGCAGGAATCTGCGGCTGGGGCTATTTTTCATTTCGCCCTGGCTGATTGGCTTTATCGGCTATGAACTGGCCCCTGTAGCGGCTGCCTTCTATTACAGTCTCAACCGCTATGACCTGGTCCGTCCTCCGGTGTTTCTCGGGCTGGACAACTACGTCTATCTGTTCGCGGGAGACCCTAATTTCTATGAAGTTCTGTGGAATACGCTCTTCTATGTCGGGATCGGCGTGCCGGTGGGTGTTTGTGTCGCTTTCCTGATTGCCAACCTGCTGAATCAAAGGATTGTGGGGCGCACCTTCTTTCGCGGCGTTATTTACCTGCCGGTTATCGTTCCGGCGGTTGCCTCGGCCATGGCCTGGCAGTTCCTGTACAATATCCAATATGGGGCCATAAACGGCATTTTGCGGGCCCTGGAATTGCCGGTTATCCCTTTCCTGTCCAACCCGGGCTTGGCCAAACCGTCATTGATTCTTGTCATGGTTTGGACCCAGGGGGCAGCGGTGGTCATTTTCCTGGCCGCACTGCAGAATGTGCCCAGACATCTGCTTGAAGCGGCCAGCCTGGACGGGGCCTCGGCGTGGCGAAAGATGTGGAACGTGACGATCCCAATGACGACACCGATCATCCTGTTCAACCTGGTTACCGGCTTCATCACAGCATTTCAGGAATTCACCATTCCCTGGCTGCTGACTGAAGGCGGGCCGATGAGAGCGACAGAGTTTTTGCTTATATTCCTGTATCGAAATGCGTTCGTTAATTTCAGGATGGGTAAAGCATCGGCAGTGGCCTGGGTTATGTTTCTCATCATCGTCGTTTTCACGGTTATCCTATTCCGCTCATCGGCTCGCTGGGTCTACTATGGAGATGAAGAGAGATGACGACGGTTGCCGACAGCCCGAGCGCCGTTCCAACCAGGGCGAGCTCACATCGATGGGTTGAAGTCCTGCTTGATGTTCTCAAATATGGCCTGCTGATTGTCCTGTCGTTCAGCTTTCTTTTCCCGATTTACTGGATGTTCTCGTCGGCGCTCAAGGATGATCCCCAGGTCTTCACCGTGCCGCCTGTGATGATTCCCAACCCGATGTTCTGGGAAAACTTTCCCAACGCCTGGACGCTGCATCCCTTCACAACCTTTGCCTTCAATACCGTCTTCCGCTATGTCCTGCCGGCGGTGTCGATCACCGTTGTTTCGTCCACTTTCATCGCCTACGGATTCTCGAAAATCCGATGGCCGGGTCGCGATATACTGTTCTACCTGGCCCTGACGACGATGATGATGCCGTGGGCGGTCAAAATGATACCGGTGTTTATCGGCCTGAAGTGGCTGGGGTGGCTCGATACCTATCGTTTCTGGACGGTGACCGCGCTCTTTGGGCATCCCTATTTCATCTTCATGTTACGCCAGTTTTTCAGGACGATTCCCGAAGAACTGTCGGAGTCGGCCCGGCTTGACGGGGCCAGCGAACTGACGATCCTGGTCCGGATTATCGTTCCGCTGTCGTATGCGGCTTTGGCGGTGGTGGCCCTGTTCCGCTTCATGTGGGCCTGGAATGATTACCTCGGCCCCCTTCTTTTCATTCGCACCGAGGAGAACTATCCCATCGCCTTGGGCATCGAATTGTTGGATGTGGGACAAAATTATACTTGTAAGCGTTGTGTGCCGCATCTGATGGCGGCCAGCTCCCTGGCAACGATTCCGATCATTATTCTCTTCTTTTTTGCGCAGAAGACATTCATCGAAGGCATCAACCTGACCGGGACGAAGGGTTGAGAAACACCGATCTGACCAAGGCCGGATGGTAAACGGGAGCGTGTCAATTGTGAAACTGCATTCCCTCATTGTTCCCCTCGTCTTGCTCCTCCTGGCCAGCGGCTGCACATTCCAACTGGAAGAGATGGCTGGGGAAAGTGCGGCCGGCGCGCCGGATACCGCGAGTCGCGCGGAAACGGCGACTCCATCAGATCGGGAGGAGGAAACCGGAGCCGCGGCAGACGCGGCCTCAGCCCAGACAGATTCAGGTACAGTTGCGGTATCGGTGCAAGCCGCTGCCCTCCGACCCGCCACTGCCTGCAGCGACGGCTTTGTCGCGCATGATCTGCCCCACCGCACGGCCTCGAACGTCGAACGGATCGGCTTCTTTATCAGCAATGGCTCCGGTTTGGCCGTCAACGATTTGGACAACGACGGTGACCTGGACCTGATTTTGGGCAACATATTCGGTCCAAACCGGATCTTCTGGAACGAAGGCGACTGGCAGTTCTCAGCCGAAGTTCTGTTTGAAGACAGCACGCGCGCCATTACAACGGTTGACATCGATGCCGATGGCTGGTTGGACCTGTTCATAACCGCGCGTAATGGACGCATTCTCCACTGGCGCAATACGGGCTCGGGACGCTTTGAGCAGGTAAACCTGCCGGAGTTGCGGGCCTCTGCCTACAGCCTCGATTTGGCCGATCTTGACCAGGACGGTGATCTGGACCTGGTCACGGCTTCCTACGACGCCTCGCTGCAAAAACAGAACCTTCTGTACAGGACCGGCGCCGTAGAATCCAGGACCGACCGGGCCGGGGTGTGGCTTTACAGCAATGAAGGCGGCGCGTTTGCGGGCGCCTGGCTGGCCGATGAGGCGCAGGCCCTGGCCCTGCAGTTGACGGACGTGAACGGAGACGGCCGGACCGATATTGTGGTGGGCAACGATTTCGACACGCGTGACTATATCTGGCTGGCCGGCGACAGTGGCTGGCTAGCCGCGGAGCCCTTTGCCACAACGACGATGAGTACGATGAGCTTTGACAGCGGAGATATCAACAATAACGGCCGCTGGGAGATCTTCGCCGCCGATATGCTTCCCTATTCAGATGCCCCCGAGATCATGGACCAGTGGCAACCGGTGATGGACAACATGCCCCACCATGAGGTTGAGGGTGATCCGCAGCACATGGCCAATGTGTTGCAGGTGCCGGGCAGTGACGGCGACTATGTGAACACCGCCGGGTCGAGCGGGATCGAAGCGACCGGCTGGACCTGGTCGAGCAAGTTTGGCGATCTCGACCAGGACGGGTTTCTTGACCTCTACGTGGTCAACGGCATGCAAGCCCTCGACATCTTCAGCCATCTGCCGAATGA
>DAOUHX010000007.1:0-2194 GCA_034428395.1 Caldilineaceae bacterium | reverse complement strand
GCCGCCGGTAGCAGCCCATAGGGGCAGGTTGTAGTCCTGGGAGCCGACGATGTCGGTCAGCTCGGAGCCGGAGACCATGGCGGTCATGACTTTTTCGGCGTAGCCCGTGCCTGAGTCGATGAATTCGACTTGGATATCGGGGTGAAGATCGTTGAAGGCGGGCAAGAGGTCGCGGAAGGGATGGTTCCACCAGGAGATTAGGGTGACGTTGACGGGCTCCTGGGCGGGCGCTTCTGCAGAATCGCCGGCGGAGTCACCTCCAGCCGGGGCTACGGGGGCGGCGCAGGCGGCGAGGGCGAGGCCGGCAGCGCCTTAGCCGGTGGTGCGCAAGAAATCGCGGCGCGTCACGCTCTGCAAATTCGACATGCTACTTGCTCCTGTTGCAGTGAAGGTGGGATTTGACTTAGCTATACTCGGCCAGGGTGGTCTTCGTGGAATCAGGTCCCGGTACAGTAAAGACTTCAGACTGGCGCAACCATTATACAATGGTCGGACAGTTGCAAAAAATTTCGGCGCCTTCACTTGTCGTTGATTAAATGGTCTGGGCCGGGCGGAAGATGCAGAGCTTGCGGGGATAGGGGTGGAGTTGTCCCGTCCTGGCGTCCCAGACACTTTCTAAATCATGTTTTCCTAGTTGACATTCCTCCGGATTCACGGGCAGGGGGAATCCAATAGTTGTCCCGCATGACTTTGAGAAGTTAGCCCGAAGACAAGCTCTAAGGATCCTCTCCAGCCCTCAGTTCACACGGTATCGGCGCGCTCCTTCACTTTCGTGGGTCCTGGAGTCATAGAAAAGAACGGGCTGGGCCTGTTGGATGATACCGAGTTTGGAGGCAGAGGTGTAGAACCTCTGCAGGCTGGCGAAACAGTCGACGTCGAAACGGTATTGGATGTTTTTGTGCAGATAGGCGCGGCCGCTGGCGGCGAGGGTCTCGTCATTGGGATAGTGGGCGCAGGCGATTTCGTCGAGAGCCGTAACACCGGCCTGGCGAGAATCGCGCACGGCCTGCAAATGTGCTGGCGTCAGGGCACCGGGCTGGCCGGTCCAGAACGCAAAGACGAAGGGGAGCCCGGTCATGCCTCGCCATTCGTCGCAAAGGTCATGTTTGCGCAGGCCCATGCCGACGTGGTCGACGAAGAGGGCGCGGTCGCCTATGAGAAGTGCGGCGTCGCAGCGTTGGAGCATGGCGGGCAAGCTGGGTTCCATGGTCACGAACTCTGGTTCGATGTCGAACCATTCGGCGCAGAGGATGCGCATGAGGGCGGCGGAGGTTCGGGAACTGGAGTCGAGGGCGACGGACCTGGCTCTTGTCAGCGGTGTGCGGGAGAACGCGGCGACCGAGGCGACCGGCCCGATTGAGGTGACGGCGGCTCCGGGTACGACACGGTAACGGGGTCCATACTCGATGGACGAAACGAGCGCTAGGTCGACTTCACCGCTGTGCAGCCAAGAGGAAACTTTGGAGGGCACTGCGTACTTGAGTGAGAAGAGGTCCGGGCGTTTGCTTAGACCGTGCCAGAGAGGACGGGCGCTGAGGTATTCAACACAACCGACGCGAACAGTCTTCGTGCCGGCCTGGGGGGAGCTCGCATGGACTTGGCGCCGTTGCCAATTGAACATGATTAAGACTTCCTTGTCTTAACGGGCCCCGTGGGGCTATGGGATTTACGGTATGCAACCTACGAGATTCGGGACTGCACTAAACGTAGCATCCGTAATTGGATCCACGTGGCCTATGATACATCAGGCCAATCGGAACCCCAAGGCGCGATTTTTTCATATGCGGCAGCGGCCTGGAGGACGAGCGTGTCGGCGTGCCAGCGACCGACGATCTGGAAGGCGACGGGTAGGCCGTCGGAGGCGAAACCGCAGGGGACGCTGGCCGCAGGCTGGCCGGTGAGGTTGAAGGGAAAGGTGAAGGGCAGCCGGTCGAAGATGGAGGGGCTGGGCCTGCCCTCAATCTGTTGGGGCCAGTCGTCGACGCCCCAGGCGGTAAGGGGCATCTGGGGCGTGAGCAGGAGGTCGTACTCCTCAAAGAAGAGGCGGGCTTGGTGGTAGAAGTCGGTGCGGGCGAGTTCGGCATGGCCGTGCTCTTCGGCAGTGATGCTGCGGCCCTTCTCGATCATTTCGACGAGTGTGGGCTCGAAAGCGTTGGGGGCCTGGTCATAGCTGCGGCCGACGCGCGCGGCCATC
>DAOUHX010000006.1:0-5804 GCA_034428395.1 Caldilineaceae bacterium | reverse complement strand
GTCATCGACATGACAGAACAGTTTGAGTATACTCATCTCTGAGCACCTTTCTATGCTGGCGAATTTTGGTTGGCGAACTTCTATTCTACCAGCTTGATAAGGTGCTCATTTACTCCGAATTCAGGTTACATATCAAGAAACTGGCCTTTCCCAGCCAACATAAGGCCCTAGTGGTAACTACGCTTTACACGATGAACTTCGCACGCAAAGGGCAAAAAGGCAGCGCTGTCGCAGTTCACACTGTCTACGCGCTGCAAACTGTGCCTGGCCTCAAAACCTGGACCACGAACTCAGGTGTATAATGGAGCAAATCAGAGAGCCTATGGAGGGGGCAGTACCATGATCAAGAAGCGGTGCCGTCACGCGGCGGCCTACAGGCTTCGGATTGCGGTGGAAGTGCTCGAAGGCAGCAAGACGATCGTGCACTGTCTCGCAGGTCGCGCGCCGTCTGATCAGCGCTTCGTGCCCTGAGGGCGGCAGACCGCCCGTTGCCGATCAGGACCGACCGCATCCGTCCTGGTGCACCTTATTTTTGGGAGTCATAAGCCCTAGGGCCACGCCGTCTTCAAGTTCCAGTACAGTGGCGAGGGCATCGCCGGGACTCAATCAGCGCCTGGCGTAATTGTGGTCAACACGTCAATCGTCGGCGTCGGCGGCACCTCAACCACCTCAACCAGATCGGTATTCACAGCCGTTTCGAATGGCGCATACAACCATCCTTGCGCCTCCTTACCCCTGTTGTCCACAAAGACAATCTTCCACCAGTCACCGGCCTGATTCCGCCCCACAATCCTATACTCGTCCCCTTCAGACGCGTGTCCCATAACGCTATAAACTGCCCCAGGACCCGACATGATCGTTATGCCATAGTTCTTTACCACCACTTTCGGCACCAACCCACCAGAACCATTGGGATCAACAGAAGTCGCCGCCGCCACAACCTCCGGCGTAGGCGATTCCGTCACCACCACCGGCGTCGCACTCAGCTCCTCCTCTCCTGACCCCATCACATAGCCCACAACGCCCCCCACCACAATGCCCAACAAAATCCAGCCCGCAATTCCCAAGACTTTTTTCACCTTACACACATCCTCTGAAGAAGGCCCCAAAGAATGGACCACTAGCTAAGGTGTATAGTGGAGCAGTTCACCCAGCCTGCGGAGGGGCAGTATGATGATCAAGAAACGGTGCCGACACGCGGCGGCCTACAAGCTTCGGATTGCGGTGGAAGTGCTCGAAGGCAGCAAGACGAGCGGGCACTGTCTCACAGGTCGCGCGCCGGCTGATTAGCGCTTCGTGCCCTGAGGGCGGCAGACCCCCCGTTGCCGATCAGAAGCGACCGCATCCGTCTGGGTGTACCTTATTTCTGGGACTTGTATATCCTGATAGCTCAAGAGAACGATGAGTGGCCGACAGAGGGAAAATCGATCACCTCCATCTGTCGCTTTTTCGATTGCATTGCTTTTCGAAACGCCATTTTCCGCGCCTCCAGGGTTTCGTGTTGAGCACGGCCTGCGCGACTTTGTCTGGCGTATTGGAAATGGGATCGGGGAACCCAAGCGGGGGGAGATCTATGGGGCGTCTTGGGCGTGGATCGATCTGTTTCCTTGCTTCGCTTCTTAGGCTTTGTCGGTTTTCGTTCTGAAATCATTTTAGAGGGCGTTTGAAATTTCCTGCTTGGTAGAATAGGGAGTAGGAACCAACCTATTCAGACCGAGCAGGAGGGTATATTGTCGCACGGAATTGGTGGGTACGCCAGTGATCTGACGCAACAAGAATGGGAAGTCGTCAAGCCGTTTTTTTGTTGTGAAAGGAAAGGGGCGGGACGGCCGATGGAATTGGAATTGCGGCAAGTGATGAATGCGATATTCTATGGGGGACATATTCCAAAGTACGATTCAAAAAGACAAAAGGGAGATGTTCCTTTGTGGCGAAACCCTTGTGGGACATGAATGTCAAATGCTAAAATCCAGATTAATCCACCTCTCCGGCCAATCCGATACACGATCAATCGAGATAGAGATTGCGGCGGACTAGCCTGCCACAATCCATGACCAAACCAACAAGACAAGAACCGCCATGCTCCGTGACCTCACCTGCGAACCCAACCCACCCCTCAGCCCCTCCACGCCTAACAACGATACAACCAAAACCCAAACAAACCTCCGCGTTTAGCGTTGGTTCATCGGCATAGAGAGCAGTTGAACTTGCCCCTACACACCACACAGCCCGCTCACGGGCGCAAAACTTCGTCCCGGTACTCCAACACCCAAATCCTCGAAAACAACCGCCAGGTCTGCCTACAGAGCCTCCATCCCATAACCACACCCCACCCCTCAAGAACCCATCATCATTTGTGGAACTCGCAAAGCCCCTGGTGGCCAGTTGTCAGTGGTCTGTGGCCGGGGACTGCCGGGGGGTATGGCTTGGTTGCCACCCGAGGGGTGGGAATTCGGACCCCCAGTTTTTGGACTGCGCCCGCGGATTTTTGCAGCTTGACATATTAGAACTTATGTTCTATAATGTGGGCTGAAATCATCTTTTCGGGACAGCTGGGGGGAGCAATCATGAGGGTGGCATGTGTTCTGATCACGCATTTGCGGGCGAAGGCGGAGATGCGGCGGCAGGCCGAGGTGGAGGAGGGGGCCGTGCATGGCGGGGAGGAGAGGAGCGAGGAGAGAGGGGACCGCTTGCAGGCGGCGTCCGCGGCGTCCGCGTCTGCCGGGCATTTGCAGGAGCCTGCGACGCTGGTTGTGGAGGGTGGGGGCGCGTCGGGGGCGCGGCCGGTGGTGGTCGATTATTTCCCGGGCAGCTGCGGGGTGAAGGCGGGGATGACGCTGGAGCAGGCGGTGTCGCAGCAGGCGGAGACGGTGGTGCTGCGCGCGGACGAGCCGTATTACCGGCAGATTTTCGGTGAGCTGCTGCGGTCGTTGCAGGGGGTGAGCGACCGGGTGGAGGGGGCGGATCTGGGCACGGCCTATGTGCGGCTGGACGGGCTGGAGGCGATGTACGGCGGTGAGGCGGGGGCGCTGGCGGCGCTGCTGGCGGCGGTGCCGGCCGATCTGAACGCGCGCATTGGGGTGGCGGATGCGAAGTTTCCGGCCTTTGTGGCGGCGCGCACGCGCGCGCCGGGGGTGTCGTATGCGCCGGAGGACGTGCGGGGGTTTCTGGCGCCGTATTCGGTCGATCTGCTGCCGGTTGGCGCGGAGGTAAAGGAGAGGCTGCACCGTTTCGGTCTGCACGCGATGGGGGATGTGGCGGCGATGGAGCGGCATCTGATCGTTGCCCAGTTCGGGGCTGAGGGCAGCCGTTTGTGGGCGTTGTGCAACGGGGAGGACGGGCGTCCTGTTGTGCCGCTGGCGTTTGAGGAGTCGATTGTTGAGCATAGCTCGCTGCCGTTCAACTCGTCGTCGCTTGAGCTGCTTTTTGTGGCGGTGGACACGTTGCTGCGGCGGGGGTATGCGCGTTCGGAGCTGGATGGCCGCTATGTGGGGGCGGTGGGGTTGGCGTGCCGCGCGCGCGGCTGGCCGCCGTGGGCGGCGTCGATTGCGTTCAAGCAGCCGGTGGGGCGCTGGGCGCGCGCGGCCGCGCTGGTGCGGGACCGGCTGGCGCTGGAGCCGCCGCAGATCCCGGTTGAGGATGTGACGCTGACGCTGTCCGGTTTCAGCGGCGGATCCGGGGAGCAGATGGGCCTGTTTCAGGATGTGAAGGAGCGGGCGGGGCGGCGGTTGATGGAGATGGAGAAGCGGTTGCAGGTGCGGATGAACGGCAAGCACGTGTTGCACCGGATCGCGGAGGTGGCGCCGTGGCATCCGGCGCCGGAGATGCGGGCGTTGCAGATCCCGATCGATCCGGCCAAGCGGGATGACATCCGGCCGCTGCATGCGCCGGCGCCGGTGGCGGTGCGGGAGGGTTCGGGAGGTCAGCCGGCGGCGGTGCAGATTGGGCGGCGCTGGCGGCGGGTGACGGGGATCGCGGAGCGGTGGCGGTTCGATCTGTGGTGGCTGCCGCAGCCGATCAGGCGCGCCTATTTTCGGGTGGAGTCGGAGGAGGGGCCGGTGACGCTGTTCAGGGATGAGGGGGAGGGGGGGTGGTATCGGCAGAACGGCGGTTTTTAGTTTTCAGTTTTTCGTTTTTAGTGGTCGGTTGCCAGTGGTCAGTTGCCAGTGGTCGGTTGCCAGGAACTGCAGGGGCCAGGGGAAAGTGGATGGTGGGGATGGGGTATGTTGAGTTGCAGGTGAAGAGCTTTTTTTCGTTTGGGCTGGGGGCTTCGCATACGCACGAGCTGCTGGCGCAGGCGAAGGCGTGCGGTTACGGCGCGCTGGCGCTGACGGATACGAACCTGTGCGGGGCGCTGGAGTTTGCGCGGCTGGCCAACAGTTTGGGGGTGCGGCCGATCACGGGGGCTGAGCTGACGCTGCTGGACGGTTCGCGGATCACGCTGCTGGCGGAGACGCGGCAGGGGTACGCCAACATCTCGCGGTTGTTTACGCTGGCGAACGGGGTCGACCGCCGGGAGCCGCGGCTGGACCGTGCGCACCTGGCGGCGCATGCGGAGGGGGTGATCCTGCTGGCGGGGGGGCGGGGGAGCGATCTCGCGCGGCTGGCGCTGGCGGGGCGGCGGCGGGAGGCGGAGGCGCTGCTGCGAGAGTACGCGGGCTGGTTCGGCGCGGGGTCGGTCTACGTAGCGCTGCAGCAGAATTTTCTGCAGGGGGATGTGATGCGCAACTGCAAGCTGGCGGGCGTTGCGCAGGCGGCGGGCATTGCGCTGGTTGCGACCAACGACGTGCATTACCACGTGCGGGCGCGGAGCCGGCTGCAGAATGCGCTGGTGGCGGCGCACTTCAACACGACGGTCGACCAGGCGTTGCCGCATCTACGGCCGAACGATCAGTTCCATCTGCGGCCGCCGGGGGAGATGGCGCGTCTGGTTGCGGAGTTTCCGGAGGCGGCGGCGAACACGGTGCGGATCGCGGAGCGGTGCGCGTTCGATCTGAGCACCGATTTGGGTTACACCCTGCCGGATCCGGCGATGCCGGCGGGCGAGTCGCCGGAGAGTTTTCTGAGGCGGCTCTGTTACGAGGCGGCGGAGCGGATATACGGTGCGGTGACGGCGCGGGTGGCGGCGCGGCTGGAGGAGGAGTTCGATCTGATCGGCCGGCACGGGCTGGCCGGTTTTCTGCTGTTGTACCGGGAGATCGTGCTGATCGCGCAGGGGCTGGTGACGGAGCGGAACGGGGGGCATGCGCCGGTTGCGGGGCGGGAGCCGCCGGGGCGGGGGCGGGGTTCGTCGGTGGCGTTGCTGGTGGGCTATCTGATTGGGATCAGCCATATCGATCCGCTGGCGTGGAATTTGACGCTGGAGCGTTTTATCTCGGCGGACACGACGGTGCTGCCGGACATCGATCTCGATTTTCCGCGGGCGCTGCGGGACGAGTTGATCGAGCGGATTCACGCGCATTTCCGGCCGGAGTATGCAGTGCTTGCGGGGGCGATCGCGACGTACAAGATCAAGGGCGTGCTGCAGGACCTGGGCAAGGCGCTGGGGCTGCCGCCGGAGGAGCTGCGTCTGCTGGCGGACCAGATGCATTCGCACAGTGCGGGGCAGTTGCGGGAGGAGATGCTGGAGCTGCCGGGGTTCAGCCAGCGGGTGGATGCGTGCGGCTGGCGCGAGTTGATCGAGCTGGCGCCGCAGCTGATGGGGGCGCCGAAGCTGCTGGGCCAGCACGTGGGCGGGATGATTTTGAGCAGCTCGCCGATCCCGGAGATGGTGCCGGTGCGCGAGGGCGCGATCGAGGGGCGCT
>DAOUHX010000005.1:0-3243 GCA_034428395.1 Caldilineaceae bacterium | reverse complement strand
GCGGCCGCGCAGCACCCAGGCCACCGGCATCAGCCTCGCTATCCTTGGACCGGCCTTCAGCGCCATCGGCGCCGGAGACATCACCGGCCAGGAAGCCTGCGAGCAGGCCGGCGCTGAAATCCGTGCCGAAATGGAAGGCGTGACCAACTAGCATAGCAAGTATAGAAGCGGGGAGCGAGCGATCCAGGATCCTCGCTCCCCGCTCCTGTCCGAGGAGACCCGCTTTGAGCGTTCAGCCGAACATCGGCGCCGCGCCCGCGCCGCCCGCGCCCCAAAGTATGTGGAAAGAGCTGTTCCGCTACCGCGACAACCGCGTCGGCGTCTGGCTCATCGTTCCCAGCCTTCTCGCCCTCATCATCGTCCAGTTCTATCCCATCGTCTACACCTTCTGGCTGATTCTGACCAGCGAAAAGGGCGAGTTCCTCGGCCTGGGAAACCTCACCCGGCTCACCACCGACACCATCTTCCGCGGCGCTCTCATCTTCAGCCTCAAGATGGGCATCGTCGTCGTCCCGCTCTGCCTCCTCGTCGGCCTCGGCCTCGCCATGGTCGTCCACAGCGATTTCGCCAAAAACAAGGCGCTCTGGATCTCGATCCTCATCGTCCCGCTCATGGTCTCCGAGATTGTCGCCGGCATGATGTGGAAGATCCTCTACCACCCTACCCTCGGGCTGGTCAACCTCCCGCTTACCGCCGTCGGTCTCGAACCGATCGTCTGGCTGCAAAAGGGCGACACCGCCTTTATCGCTCTCTGCATCGTCGAAATCTGGCGCATCAGCCCGCTCGCCTTCCTCCTGCTCTACGCCGGCCTCAACCAGGTCCCTCGCGATATATACGAGGCCGCCGCCGTTGACGGCGCCACCCGCTGGCGCGCCTTCTGGGACATGACCCTCCCCTATATCAGGCCGATGTTCGCCATCTCCACCATTCTCGTTTTCGTCTGGTCAACGCGCACCATCGGCACCATCGCCGCCACCACCCAGGGCGGCCCCGGCAGGGCCACTTGGAATCTCTCCTGGTTCATCTACGGCATGTTCTTCCAGCGCCTGCGTCCGCACTACGCCTCCGCAGCGGTCCTCGTCATGCTGCTGATGACCTATATCGCCGGCACACTCTTCGTCAAATACCTGTGGGTCGAACGCAGAAGCCGTTAACGCGGCCGCCCGTTCCACAGCCTGGGCCGGTTGGTCGCACACCGTAAGGAATATCAAACAGAAGTTTTCTTCGTGTAAATTCGTGCGACTTCGTGGATAGATCTGAGAGGTCTTGAGAACAAAAACGCTCGCTCTTTTAAGGAAAAACGTTTGATGGCACAATCAACAACGCCCGACGCCCCAGCCGGTCAGACCGTAACCCACGCCGTCGCCATGGCCGCACAGGAGCGCCGCTTCAGTCTGAACAGAGTCGTCGTGGTCGTCGTCCTCTACCTGGCTGCATTCTGGACCCTCGTGCCCATGTACTGGGTCGCGGTTACCTCGGTCAAGTCGATGCGCGACCTGGCCCATATCCCGCCGCGGCTCTTTCCAACCGACATCCGCTTCGATGCCTGGGTGACCATTATTGACCGGCGCATTCTCGAAAATATCTTCAACAGCCTGGTCGTCGCCGGAATCGCTACCATTATCTGTCTGGTCGTCGCCGTGCCCGCCGCATACGCCGCCACCCGCATGCGCCTGCCCCTCAAATTCGTCGGCATCGTCGTCGGGCTGATGGGCCTCGTCGCCCTGCTGCCGCCCATCGCCTCAGCCATCCCCCTCTACGATCTGGCCAGCCATCTCAGATTGATCGACAAGAAGTACACTCTGATAATCCTCTACACCGTTCTTAATACAGCCTTCGCCGTCTGGGTGCTGCGCGGCACCTTCATGGATGTGCCCATGGACGTCGAAGAGGCCGCCCTTATGGACGGCGACACCCGCTTCGGCGCAGTGCGCCGTATCCTGCTGCCGCTCATCTTCCCCAGCCTCTTCTCCATCGCCATCCTGCTATTTATCTTCAACTGGAACGAATACATTATCGCCCTCTTCTTTGTGAACTCGATGGATACCATGACGCTCCCGATCGCGATCCAGGGGCAGATCCCGCAGCACGAGCTCGACTGGGGCGTCGTCAGCGCCGCCGGCACGATCGCCATCTTCCCCGTCCTGATCGCGGCATTTACACTGCAGAGATTCCTCGTGCGCGGCCTGACCTTTGGCGTGGCCAGCGGCCAGTAACCGCCGATCTGAAACATGTTACGCGCCGGATAACCTCCAGCCTCGGGCCCCTACTGACTGGCTGACCGGCATTGAAACGTTTAGGGAGAGTGCATCTTGGCGGAAGTAAGAATCGAAGGCCTGACCAAATACTATGGCGACACCCTCGCCGTTAACAGCTTGAACCTCGTGGTCAACGACGGCGACCTTGTCGTCCTGCTCGGCCCCTCCGGCTGCGGCAAGACCACCACCATGCGCTGCGTCGCAGGGCTGGAGCGCCCAACCTACGGCGACATCTATATCGGCGAGACGCGCGTCAACGACCTCGAGCCGCGCGAGCGCGACGTCGCTCTCGTCTTCCAGAGCTACGCCCTCTACCCCCACTTTACCGCTTACGACAACATCGCCTATCCGCTGCGGCTGCGCAAAACGCCCAAAGAGGAGATCGAACGCCGCGTGCGCGACGTCGCCGAGCTTCTCGGCATCACCCATACGCTCGAAAGGCCGCCGGGCCTCTGCTCCGGCGGCGAGCAGCAGCGCATCGCTCTCGGCCGGGCAATCGTGCGCGAACCAGTCGTCTTCCTCATGGACGAGCCCCTCTCCAACATCGACGCCCTCCTGCGCGTCTACATGCGCGCCGAAATCAAGCGCCTCCAGCACGAGCTCGGTACCACCATGATCTACGTCACCCACGACCAGGTCGAGGGTATGACCATGGCCGACCAGATCGCAGTGATGAATCAGGGCGAGATCCAGCAACTGGGCACCCCCAGCGAAATCTACGACCTGCCCGCCAATAACTTCGTCGCCCGCTTCGTCGGCTCCACACCGATGAACTTCATCCCCGGCGCACTCCAGACCGAAAACGGCAGCACAGTTCACAAGAGCGACCAGTTCGTCATTCCCGTCAGCGCCGAATTGGCCGACCGCGCCGCCGAGCTCTGCCCCGGCGGCCAGTGCACGCTCGGCATCCGTCCCGAAGAGATCCGCTTCAGCATGGACGAGGAGGGCGCGAATCAGGCCGGGGTCTTCCTGCTCGAACCGCTCG
>DAOUHX010000004.1:0-3971 GCA_034428395.1 Caldilineaceae bacterium | reverse complement strand
CGTGGTCAACCAGAGGTGGCCTGGCTCGACGTTGTCGTATTCGATGCCGTGTGTGCCGCCGCCATCGGGAATCGGATAGCGGGAGATGGTCTCACCGCTCTCGGGGTCCACTCGCAGGACTTCGCCCATTGACTTACTCGCATCCTTTTCACGCCGCGGGCGCCACTTGTCGGCACAGCCGTTGGCGGCCAGCCAAAGGCTGCCCTCGCCCCAGGCCATCCCACTGGTGTTGGAGGAGTCGCTGGGGATATCGCGAATCATCATGGGCACACCATAGTAGTCCAAGTCGCCGGAGCGTTCCACCAGCATCAGGCGGTCGGTGATCTGATCGACGATCCAAAGGCCGTCAACGGTCGCCTGCAAACCATTGGGCACTGCATAGGGCGCCCGGAAAAGTTTTGTAAAGGATGTCATCATATTGCCCTTGGAGTTGGCTCGTTGGATTCTGCCGGCGGGGCCGGTACACCGACTGCATCCCCAGTCTCGATGATGCTGTTCCAGGTACTCTCCTCGATTGGGATGCCGCCGGCCAGACGCTGCTGCCGGCGTTCCTCCTCGATTTCGCCTGGGTAATAGATTCGCTCCACGCCCGGCAACTTCGGCGAGGAATGGACCCAGTTTACGAGACGTTCAATTTCTTGCTTGTACTCATCCGCGTCGATAAAGCTATCGATGCGAATGGCGATAGCTACCCAGCCCGAAGCGCCGCGAGTTGGCGGGTCGGCGCTGCACCCTGCCCAAGAGAGTCCGCCGGCGATGGCATCGACCATCATACCAAGGCCGTAGCCCTTATGACCGACCGATCCACCCATGGGAAGCATTGCGACTTCACCGTTCAGAAAGAGGTCAGGGTCGATCACGGGGTTGCCGGCGGCATCGATGAGCCAGTCGTCGGGCGCGGGCAGGCCGCGGGCGCGTTGCACTTCGACTTTGCCGCCTGCGACCATGCTGGTCGTCAGATCTAGCATAAGGGGCGGGCCACCTGCACGCGGCGCGCTGAAGGCGATCGGATTTGGGGGAAGCCTGCGTCCAGTACCGCCGAACGGCGCGGTAAAGGGTCCGCCGCCGTTGAGCATTAGGAGGCCGATACAGTCCTGCTCGGCCGCGATGGGGGGGAATGCTCCCAGCCGCCCGATGTGAGTAGAATGATGGACGGCTACTGCGCCGAAAGTGTGCTCCTTTGCGCGCAGGACCGCCATTTCCATCGCTTTCTTGGCCAGAACGATTCCCTGCATTTGCTGCGCGTCAATGACAAGCGTTGCCGGCGTTTCGCGAACTATTTTGAGGGCTCCCACAGGCTTCATATTGCCCTCTCGGACTGCGTTGATATAGTTGGGCAAGCGAATGATTCCATGGGAGTCGTGCCCGACGAGGTTGGAGTCGACGAGATGATCGGTGACATCGCGGCCCTGGTCGGTTGGGAAGCCGGCGGCGGCAAAGATGGCTGCGCCGTACTTTCTCAATCGTTCGTGGGAGATCGTTGGCATTTGTGATGCTTCCTGTGAGATACCCGTGGAATCGACGGTAGAAAACGAGTGGATTTCCTTGTTTTCGGGGTGTCGATCATGCAAGGAAGAGTATACCCCGCAGGGACAAAAGATTCAAACGGTCTACGCACAAAGGCTGGATCGGGACATCAGTCGGCCCGCTGGTCATATCATTCGGAGGCACTGATTCGAGGCTGAATTGAGAGAGGGACTATCAGTTGGCCTCCTTCAAAAGTGCTGGAAGACTCATTTTCTGATTGGAGTGCCAGTCTCTCTCCTGATGAACGGTCGTACAGCCCGATGCGCAAGAGATACTTTCCAGGCACGAGTTCGGCAGGCAGAGGTAGTTCGCGCCGGTCGATGTACAGAGCCTTTGCGCGCCACTGGCTGGTTGGCTGGAGGCCGGCAATTGCGGGCCCGTCAAATTGCGCAACGCGTTCTCCATGCTCATCGTGCATGTGGATGTAGGTGATCCAGTCGCTGCGAATGCCGTCGCCAGTCTCCCAGAACAGGCGCAGCGACGGGACGCCGGGTTGTGAAAACAGATCGTAGCCTTGCAGACGCAGGCCGTCGTCCGTGATTGCGGGGGCTATGGTTCCCGGTTTTTCCCTCTGGAAGATTCCAGGACGCAAAGGGACGACTTCAAGCGTCCTCAAATGGATTGTATTGTCGTTTGAACCGGGAACCATGACTCTCTCACCGTGGGAGGTGAACATTCCGGCGACTAACGAATAGGTGACCGGCGGCAGGTCGGCCGGCAAGCTGAGTCGTAGATCGTCGACGTAATACTTGGCCGGGTCCCAGTACTGCGAGTCGGGGCGCCCGCCGATCCCGACATTCTCGACAGCCCAGGAACGCTGCAAGGAAGGTGTGTACAGGTGCACAAAACTATGTAGCTCCTCAGCAATTTGGCCGTGCCCTTGCCAGTAGAGGCGAACTCTGACCGTTCCACCCGGTTTTGGCTTCGATTCGCTCACCAGTTGCCATCCGAGGAGAGAAATCTCGTTGGAGGGGGAGTCACCAATCGTCATCGGCGGTCCCTCTACCGAAAAGCCCAGTTGCCCCGGAGGCGAGTGGCGCAGGTAGGGTCCCGCACTTCTCTGATCAAGAGCTAAACGTACAAGCACCAGCAAGAGAGCACAACCAACCAATGCATTGACTTGAAATCCAGTCTGGCTTGGAGATCTGCGACTCCCGCTCTCGTCCGCTTCCTGCCCCCGACGTCGCAGCACCAGAAACAAGAGGCCGGCAAGGGAACCAATCAGGCCGACCAGGCTCGCCCGTTCCCCCCAGCGCTGCGCGGCGGTTCCCTTCCAGCGAATCGTCAGAGGCTGCCCCTGGTCTCCTAAATCAGTCACTTGAACCCAGCCGGCAGGCCCGGCGGACAAGGTTGCCCTTACTCCAGTGTCCCAACCGGGATGAAAATGGAGGCGTACCAGGTACGGACCCTGTTGATTTGGAAGTTCAACTACTGCTTCGTGTGGTGAATGCCACAGCGGTTGCACCGCGCTCGGCTCTGGTGTCTGCCCGTTAATGACGTTCATATCTGCGCCGCGAAGCAGGAATTCGCCGCTCACTGTGGTACCCCAAGCGAAGGTAGTCTGCTCAAATGTGCGCGTGTCCTCAGCGGTCAATGTCGTTGCTTCCACGTTCGGCGAAAGCGATGTATGTGCAGGAAACAGGTAGGGGAAGAGAGCTAGAAATGAGGCAATCACAAGAACGAGGGCCGGCAGCCAACGCCGGTATGCCGGCCAGGTGTCGACCGTTAGAGCGGCAGCGGGCAGGATGCCGAGAGGAGCGATAGAGAGAAAACGAAAGGGGAACTGAACCATGCTAAGCCCGGGTACTTTCTCCCACAAAGGTTCAGATATCTGCAAGGTCAACATGATCATGAAGATGGCAAAAAGCAAACCGGTGAGGCCCCAGTATCGGCGTTCTCGGCACGAGACGAAGACTAGACTGACCAGACCAGCCAGCAAGGCCGCCCACGATGCTGCGCCGAAACCCAAGGTGTTCAGCGGCATCAAGGGGTTGCCGGCGCGGCTGTCCAAGGCAAGAGACGGGAAGCTAAACAGTTGCCACCAATCGAGGAAATGGATGCTGAAGTGAAATGGCCCGATGCGGGCGCCTTCAATACTCACCAAGTTGAGGTCTGCCAAGGCAGGCAGCCAAAAGCTTGCTGACAACAAGGCCGCCAGCATCGCGGCAAGGGCGCAGCGCAGAAGACCGGACGGCCGGCGGTAACCGATCGCTAGCAACAACCAGTAGAAGGCAAGCACAGCCGCCCCTATCATCGCCAGCAATGTGTGGCTGAAGACCAGCACTGTCAAGGAGAGGACTGCTGCCAGCCAGTTACGAATGCGCGAGCGCGCGTGGAGCGACGTAAAGGCCCAGAGGCAAACAGGCAGGAGCAGGAGAGCCAGTAGACGGGGGTAGGCGCCCACATAATAGTAAGATCGGGTCAGAATATGGGGGTGTAGTAGA
>DAOUHX010000003.1:0-25042 GCA_034428395.1 Caldilineaceae bacterium | reverse complement strand
GTAGCGGACCTGCATCCGGCCAAGGTGGACCTGGTCATCTGCGCCACGAGTTCGCCCGAGCATCTCTTTCCTTCCACCGCGAGCATCATACAGGACAATTTGGGCATAACGCAGGCGGGCGCGTTCGATCTGAGCGCGGCCTGCTCCGGCTTTGTTTACGCATTGAGCGTGGCGCGCGGGCAGATAATGGCTGGGGACGCCGAATACGTGCTTGTAATCGGTTCGGAGACGCTGAGCCGGATGGTAGACTGGACGGACCGGACAACGTGTGTTCTGTTCGGAGACGGCGCGGGCGCGGTGCTGCTGGCAGCAAGCGACGTGCCCGGCGGCGTCACGGCAACCGTGCTGGGCAGCGACGGCTCCGGCGCGGAGTTGTTGACGATTCCATCGGGCGGAAGCGCGGCGCCGGCCAGCCTGGAGACAGTCAGCAACGGCTCGCACTACATCAGGATGGACGGACGGGCGGTCTTTCGCTTCGCGACCCGCATCATGGCCGAAGCGACGCGGCAGGTGCTGGACAGGGCCGGCGTTCCGGTAGGCGAAGTCGATCTGGTCGTCCCGCATCAGGCGAACAAGCGCATCATCCAGCACAGTGTTTTGCGGCAGCTGAAGATCCCTGAAGACAAGGTCTATGTGAACGTCCACAAGTACGGCAACACGAGTTCGGCCAGCATACCGATCGCGCTCTGCGAAGCGATCGAGGAGGGCAAGGTGGCGCCGGGCGACAATCTCGTGTTCGTCGGATTTGGCGCCGGTCTGACGTGGGGCGCGTGTGCGGTCAAGTGGAGCGTGCCGATTGAGAAGCCGGAAACGAGCTGGTGGCATACTACGCAGCGTCAGGCGGCCTACCAGGCGGCCGCGGCGCGTTCGATGTGGAAGCGGGCCATTCGCCGCCTCTACAGCCAGGTCGAACCGCGGGCAATGACGCGACGCCCGGTGCGCAAACCCGATAATGAACAGCCGACGTCCTGACATTTGCCGCGTACGGCCCTCGATCCCAAGCCCTGACACAACGCCTTACAGGTGAATTTGAGCCGGTCCCAAGGGGCAGTACGCCGGTTGCGGCTCCGCTCCGGGGCCGATCGCGACACGTTCAATCCTCTTTTGCTGCTTCTACAGTTCCGGGCCGGCCGGTCCGTGTGATGGACACTTTCTTAAGGCGGCGAGACGCGTTGGCGCCGTCGCGTAGACGAGGAGCACTGCGATGATCCAGGCGGCAATCACGGGTGAGCGCCAGGTCTCGTTTCATGAGATGCCGGAGCCAAAAGCGAGAGCGGATTGGGCCGTCGTCAAAGTCCATGCGTCGGCGCTCTGTACCGAGTACAAGCTCTGGCTGACCGGCCAGAATCCAGGCGCGATAGGTCATGAGGGCGTAGGCGAGGTGGTGGACGTCGCGGAGGGGGGCCCGGTAAAGGTCGGCGACCGCGTGGTGATCCTGCCCCAGTTTTCGTGCGGACGCTGCCATCTCTGCATGGGTGGAGACTATATTTACTGTGAAGACAGCTACGATTTCGCCGCGCTGCACGGCTCGACAGCGGGTGCGGGCACATTCGCCCACTATGCGCTGAAGCCGACCTGGCTGCTGCCCAAGCTGCCGGATGACGTGAGCTACGCGCGGGCGACGATGGCGATCGACGGAATCGGCGCGTCGTTCGGCGGATTGGAGGCGATTGGCGTCAACTCGCAGGACACGGTGCTGGTCACCGGTTTGGGACCGGTGGGGCTGGGCGCGGTCGTCAACGCCCGCTTCCGCAATGCACGGGTGATCGGGGTGGAACCGGCCCCCTGGCGGGCGAACCGGGCGCTGGAAATGGGGGCGGAAGCCGTGTTCGATCCCAACGATCCTGAGATCTTGCAGCAGATCCGCAGCCTGACCGAGGGGCAGGGGGTGGACTGTGCAGTCGACTGTTCGGGGCAGGTCTCGTCGGAGCGGCTCTGCATCGACGCCACACGCCGTCGCGGTCGCGTTGCCTTTGTCGGCGAGTGCCGCGAAGAGCTGACGATCACGGTCAGCCCAGACCTGATCAAGAAAGGGCTGACTGTCGTCGGCTCCTGGCTCTATAACATGGGCGACTACGCCAAAGTGATGAAAGTGATCCGCCAATCGCCTCTGATCGATCTTCTCATCAGCCACCAGTTGCCGATGAGCCAGATCCAGACCGGCTTCGGCCTGCTGGCGCAAGGTGAGGCGGCCAAGATCGTCGTCGATCCTTGGGCATAGCGTTTCCACGATAGACCTTTGATCCCGCATAGTCCGGGTTTCGACAGATGGGAGCAGACGGAAAATGAATCTCACAATTCAGCCCAAATATCGTGGCAGCGATATCGATGCATCGCAGACCGCGTTCGGCGAGTTACGCCCCTCAGGCGATGCCGTATCGGACATGAAGGAGTTGCGCCGGCGGTTCGAGCGGGATGGCTATCTCCTTTTGCCCGGTCTGCTGGACCGAGACCAGGTCGTGGAAGCCCGGCTTGAAATGCTGAGAAGGCTGGATGCCGCGGGCTGCCTGGATCCCGACTACCCGCTGGCGGATGGCGTGGCCCACGCCGACTTCGAGAATTCGTTCATGACAGAGCTGGCGCAGGACAACGCACCGCTGATGAAGGTGCTGTATGACGGCCCGATGATGGCCTTCTACCAGCGATTCCTGGAGGGAGAGGTGCGCCATTTCGACTATACCTGGTGCCGCTCCAAGCCGCCTGGCGACGACACGGCAACGCCGCCCCACTACGACATCGTCTTCATGGGACGCGGCACGCAGCGACTCTATACGAGCTGGACGCCGCTGGGCGACATTCCGGTCGAGATGGGCGGCCTGATGGTGCTGGAGAACTCACACCGTCTAGAAGAGGTGAAGGGCGAATACGGAACGCTGGACGTTGACGCATACTGCACCAACTATCCCGACGCCGCCGAGATCGAGTCCGGAGAAAAGCTGTGGCAGCACGCCAACGGTGGGGCCTATTCGCTGGACCCGATCGCCGCGCGCGCCGAGCTGGGCCTGCGCTGGCTGACGACAGACTACGAGATGGGCGATCTGCTCATTTTCAGCATGTACACGATGCACGCGAGCATGGACAATCAGACCAAACGGATCCGCCTCTCCACCGACACACGCTACCAGTTGGCCTCGGAGCCGGTGGACGAGCGCTGGATTGGGGAGAACCCGATCGCGCACGGGCTGGAGTCGAAGCGCGGCATGATCTGTTGACGCGGCGTCCTGCACCGGGTTTCGCATTACAAAAAGGGAAGAATAACGAATGCCGTCACTGCAACAGGCGTTTTGGGAGATGGATGTATACGGCTTCACGCTGTTGGAAGATGTACTGAGCGGCGCGGAGGTGAAAGCGCTGCGTGTCTCGCTGGCGGAGTGGGCAGAGAGATTGGGCACGGTGCAACGCTTTCGGGGACAGGCCGGGCATGTGAGCAATCTGCCCGCGCTCGACCCGCTTTACCACCCGCTTATCGACCACCCGCGCACGCTGCCGGTGATCGAGCATGTGCTGGGCGAAGAGATCATCCTGGGCAGCCTCAACGCGCGCATCGTCCGCCCGGGCGATCCGGAGCAGGGCCTGCACAGCGACATTCGCGGCGACCTGCTGAATATGGGTTCGCCGGTGATGGTCAACACGGTCTGGCTTCTGGACGATTTCACGCTCGAAAACGGCGCCACGCGCATCGTGCCCGGCTCGCACAAGAGCGGCATGGCCGGGCCGCCGGAGGGCATGGACGTGAAGCACATCTTCCAGCTGGTTGCGGGGGCGGGCAGCGTGCTCGTCTTCAACGGCCAGTGCTGGCATGGCGGCGGGGCGAACCAGACGCAGTCCGACCGTCATGCGCTGTTCGGCCACTACCGCAAGAGCGCGTTGATCTTCCAGGTCGATCCCCACGACGGCTTTGAGGAGAACTGGCTGGAGGAGCTGAATCCCCGTCAACGTGCGTTGCTGCGCATGGAGAACGGTCTCGCCGTGCCCCACGCGGCCGACAGCCACCTGCGCGTCTCATTTTCGCGCGGCAAGAAGATGGACTGACGCGGCCGATTTGGGCGTTGACCAATTCAACGATGGGGATTTAGCGGCTTGCCGGTGGATTGACTGCGGCAAGCCCATTGCTTTTGCGTGTTGCGCAGTCCCATCCGGAGAATGAGAGGACTACCTGGGCGACGGCATCTTGATCTCCTGCCAAGCGCCCTGTTCCACTGGCTCAAAGCGTTCCAAAGCCCCAATTTCTGAGACCAACTGACGACCTTCGGCGAGATTCGCCAGCTCGCCCAAGCTGATCAGCTGCACGAGCGCGTTGCCGATCACGGTGGCCTCGGCGGGACCGGCCAGAACGGGGATACCGTTTGCGTCGGCGGTTAGCTGGTTGAGCAGCCGGTTGCGTGAGCCGCCGCCGACCACATGGATCACATCAATCTCGCGCCCGGTCAGGGATCTCAACTCAAAGAGGACATCCCGGTATGCCAGGGCAAGGCTCTCAAAGACGCAGCGGGCGATAGCCGCATCGTTCTCAGGAAGAGGCTGCCCGCTGTGCGCGCAGAAGTCCTGGATGTGGGCGGGATGGTCGCCGGGCGGCAGAAAACGGTCGTCATCGGGATCGACGAAGGAACGTAAGGGTTCGGCAGACTCCGCCAGCGCGACGAGCTCCGGGTAAGAGTATGGGCGCCCGGCGCCCTCCCAGGTGGTCCGGCACTGTTGCAACAGCCACAGACCCATCACATTTTTGAGGAGACGGAATGTTCCATAGACGCCGCCTTCGTTGGAGGCGTTGACGGCCAGCGCGGCCTCGTTGACCACCGGCTGTGGCACTTCGAGGCCGACGAGGCTCCAGGTGCCGCTGCTGATGTAGGCAAAGTATTCCGCTTGTACGGGAACGCCCGCGACAGCGCTGCCGGTGTCGTGGCAGGCGGGCGCGATGACAGGAATTCCTTCATAGGTCCCGAGGCGCGTCCCCGGCTGCACGACTTCAGGGAAGAGCCGTAGCGGAATGCCGAGCGCGTCCAGCAATCCACCGGCCCAGGTGCGGGTGAAAGGATTGAGCATCTGGGTCGTCGAGGCGATGCTGAACTCGCAGACCTGCGCGCCGCTCAGCCAGTAGTTGAGCAGGTCCGGCACCGTCAGGAAACGCGACGCGATCTGCAGCTGGGGTGAGCCGCTCTCCACCAGGCTCATCATCTGATAGAGCGTGTTGATCGCCAAGACTTGCATGCCGGTCTGCGTGAAAACCTCCGCCCGCGGAACATGCGCAAAGACCGCTTCCAGCATGCCTTCGGTGCGGCTATCGCGATAGCAGACCGGGTTGCCGATGAGATCGCCGTTGCGGTCGAGCAGGCCGAAATCGACGCCCCAGGTATCCAGCCCCAAACTGGCTGGCGGGCCGGCTGCGTGCGCCTTGTGGCGCGCGATGCCCGCCTGCACCTCACGCCAGAGATGGAGAATGTCCCATTGTAGCGTGCCATTGACGGACAGCGCATAGTTGGGGAAGCGATGTACCTCCTCCAGTTCCAGGCCGGAGCCGTCAAAATGCACGGCCATCACGCGGCCGGACTCGGCGCCGATATCAATCGCCAGCACGGTGGCGCGTTGTGTCGTCATAGAATGTCCTGAATCCTTGTCACGCGGGCGGGGCAGAGGCGATCAACCGCGGTGTGAAAGCACATCCCTCTCGTAGCTGCGAATCTCCTCCAGAAAGGCCATACCGATTGGCACATCCTGCTGCAGGCAGTGGTAGTCCCAGACGGCGGCGTGCGGCATCACCTTGAGCTCTTCCATCAGCGCAAGGCGGGTCGTGTAATCGGCATTGCGCTCGAACGCCTGCAGGGCCTCGCGCGGCTCCAGCAGGGCCAGCAGCAGCGCCCGCAGCGAGTTGCGCGTGCCGATCACCCACGCGGCCACGCGGTTGATGCTGGCATCGAAGTAGTCCAACCCGATGTGGACGCGGTCCAGATGGCAGCCGCGCACGATCTCCTGCATGATCGCCTGCAGTTCATCGCTGAAGGTGACGACGTGGTCGCTGTCCCAGCGCACGCCGCGACTGACGTGGAGGACGAGTTCGGGCACAAAGAGCAGGCAGGCGGAGATCTTGTCGGAGATGACCTCGGTCGGATGAAAGTGGCCGGCGTCAAGGCAAAGGGCCTTATCGTTGCGCGCGGCATAGCCCAGATAGAACTCGTGTGAGCCGACAACATAGCTCTCGGAACCGAGACCGAACAGTTTACACTCAAGGGCGTCGCGATTGTGGTTCGGGTCGATCTCTTTCTCGAAGATCTGGTCGAGCGCGTCTTCGAGCAGCCGCCTGGGCGTTGTGCGGTCGCTTGGCGAGTCCTTGAGGCCGTCGGGAATCCAGATATTGGTCATCGCCGGCGTGCCCAGCTGCTGCCCGAAGAAGGCCCCGATCTCGCGGCAGGCGATGCAGTGCTGGATCCAGAACTGGCGGATGTCGTTGTCGTAGGAAGCCAACGTAAATCCGTCGTCGGCCAGGGGGTGGGAGAAGAGGGTGGGGTTGAAGTCGATGCCGTGGCCGTTCTCCCTGGCCCACTGGGCCCAGCCCAGGAAATGGCGCGGCTCGATCTCGTTGCGGGCCGGACTTTCGTCGGTGTCCGGGTACATGGCGTGAAGATTGAGGCGGTGGCTGCCGGGAATAACGCTGTAGGCGATGTCCAGGTCGCTGCGGAGTTCATCGACTGTGCGGGCGCGCCCGGGGTAGTTGCCGGTCGCCATCAGGCCGCCGCCCAGCCCGCGGCCCGGCTCCTCAAAACCGAGGACGTCGTCGCCCTGCCAGCATTGGAGGCTGATGGGTACGCTGCGGAGTGTTTCAAGCGCTTGTTCTGTGTCCACGCCGATGGCGGTGTAACGTTCGCGTGCCAGGGTGTATGCATCTTCAATCTGTTGCGAAGTGGTAGCAAAGTTCATCGTTAATCCCGATCGGTTGAGTTCATCAACGGGTGGCTGATGGCTGGTCAGCCCGAAAGGCTAGTCATCGCTATTTGGCGTCCGGTTCCACCGCTACCTCCACTTTGAAGTGGTTGCGCAGGTCGTGGAGCAGGCGGTCGCTGACGGTGCAAAACTCATTGGGGAAGGTAAGCTGATGTCGAGAGCCGTTGGTTACCATCACCACGATGAACTGATCGCGTCCTCTCGGATCGCGCACTGCATCGAAGATTTCGCGCAGCCGGTATTTGTCGCGTTCAAACTGACCGCTTCGGCTAAACGTTATGTGCAGAACCTGGCTGGCGTTCGCTGCCGCGGGCGCGGCCGCTTCAGCAGGGCCCGTAGCAGAAGGGCTGTAGGGAGCGCCTCCATTGGAAGCTGGCGCCTGGCGATCGGGCGCGGCATCGCCGGCGCCTGGGGCGCGGTTCGGCATCTCTTCGACCGCGCCGGCCGCGTCAGGACCGCTTTTGGCTTGCCCGCGTCTTTTCTGCGCGGCGGGCAAAGACGAACTGCCGTCCGCCGGCATTTGCTCCGCCGCCCTGCCGGATAAAAAGAGAGGCGTCTCAGAGTAGAGCCCGGTTTCGACAGGGGCTTCGATTGGGTCAGCTGCTGTATCGCTTTCGAATTCCGCCGGCGGTCCTTCTGCCATTTCATCGCTGAAGGAAGGCTCTGTCAGGTTCACGGTGGCGTTGTCCTCCAGAGTTTCGACTGCAGGTGGCATAAAGTTGGCGTCGTCCTCGTCTGCGATAGAGGCGGCGGGAAAACGGGGCGGAGCCGAGGAAAGGTCTCTGTCGCGTTCGTCGGCCTTGGCCCGGCCGAACTCGACTGCAGTTTGCAGCGTATCGACCAGAACGCTGGTGCGCGCGCCGCGGGTCTGGGCCTTTCCCTTAACCATCACCACGCGCTCCTCTTGGAGAGACTCCTTGAATTCCCGATAAACACCAGGGAAAAAGACCGCCTCGCACTGGCCTTGCATGTCCTCCAGTTGGACAAAGGCCATCCTGTCGCCTTTCTTGGTGACAGTGGTCCGGACCGAAGCGATCATTCCGGCCAGTGTTACGTTTTTGCCGTCATGCCGCTCGCTCAGCTCAGAGCAGGGGCAAGTGGTGAAGCGGCTCAGGTCGACGGTCAGCTGCTGCACGGGATGGCTGCTGACGAAGACGCCAAGCAGCTCCTTCTCCCACTGGAAACGCTCCCGGTCGCTATGTTCTGTCTTCCCCGAAGTCTTCTCGTCGGGCAGGCGGATGGGGAACTGTTCCGGCTGCGCGCTGCCATTGGCGGCGCCCAGCAGGTCGAACATGGACAACTGACCGCTCTCTCTGGCGCTGTGCGTTGCGGCTGAACGGGCGATACACTGGTCGACTACGTCGAGCAGCCGGTTGCGGACTCCCGCCTTTCTTCGGTCGCGCTGCTGGCCAAAGCGGTCGAGCGCGCCCACCTTGATCAGACATTCGAGGGAGCGCTTATTCACTTGACGCAGATCGACGCGATCGCACAGATCCTCAAGGTTCAGGAAGGGGCCGCCTTCGGCGCGCGCAGCAAGAACCGCCTGCACGGGTCCGACGCCTACGTTCTTGACGGCGGCCATACCAAATCGGATGGCAGCTCCTTCGGTTACGGGGAACTGAAAGGCGAGGGTCGGGTCTTTGGGCAGCGGCTCCTGCTCATCGTCGGAGGGCAGATCCTGGATCGCGAAATCCAGGCCGCTATGGTTCACGTCGGGCGGCAGCACGTGGATGCCCATGCGGCGGCATTCCTGGATGTAGCTGATCACTTTTTCGGTCTTATCGCGCTCGACAAGCAGGAGTGCAGCCATATACTCGACCGGATAGAGCGCTTTGAGATAGGCGGTCTGAATTGTGATGACCGCGTAATCGGCCGCGTGGGCCTTGTTGAAGCCGTAGCGGCCAAAGTACTCGATGTCGGCGTAGATTTCCTGCGCCGCGCTGGCAGAGATGCCGTTTTTGCCGCAGCCGCCGATGAATAACGCCTTATGGTGCTCGATCTTGGCAGCGTCCTTCTTGCTGATGGCTTGGCGGACCAGGTCGGCCTCGCCCGGTGAATACCCGGCCAACTGGTTGAGAATCTGAATGATCTGTTCCTGGTAGACGATGATGCCGTAGGTTTCAGCCAAAGTCGCCTCAAGAGAAGGATGCTTGAACTCCGCCTCCTCCTCGCCGTGCATCCGCCTGATGTAGTTGGGAATATACTCCATCGGGCCCGGGCGATAGAGGGAGATCGTGGCGATGATGTGCTCAAAAGCGCTGGGTTTCATCTCGGTCAGCACTCGCCGCATGCCCTGGGACTCGACCTGAAAGACGCCGCTCACTTCTCCGCTGGAGAGGAGCCGGAAGGCGGGTTCAGCCGCCTCTCCTTCGTAAGGGATGGTGTTAAGCCCGTACTCGATGCCGCGGTTTTCCTTGATCAGTCGGCAGGCCTCGCGCATGACGGTCAGTGTGCTCAGGCCGAGAAAGTCGATCTTGAGCAACCCGAGCGACTCCAGAATTGGGAATTCGAACTGTGTGATCGTCTCGGTGATGGCACCCCTGGAACCGCGCATCAACGGCGTGTAGTGGGTCAGCTCTTTGTCGGCGACGATGACCGCGGCCGCGTGGATGCCGGCATGGCGGGCGACGCCCTCGAGCTGCATCGAGGTATCCAACAGACTCTTCTCCCAGCCATTCTTCTCGTAGAGTTCCTTCAGTTCAGGTGCGTAGGACTCATTGTCCCTATCCAACACATCCTGGATCGTCGTCGGTTTGCCGGGGGTCGCCGGGATCATTTTGGCGATGCGGTCGACGTCATCCAGCGAGATGTCCTGGGCGCGGCCTACGTCGCGGATGGCGGCGCGGGCCTTCATGCGTCCGAAGGTGGCGATCTGGGCGACCTGGTCGCTGCCGTACTTTTCGACTGTGTAGCGTATGACCTCTTCGCGCTGGTCGTCGGGGTAGTCGAGGTCGAAATCGGGCATGGTCACGCGGCCGGGGTTCAGGAACCGCTCAAAGATGAGATTGTTGTGCAGCGGGTCCAGGCCGGTGATTCCGATGCTATAGGCCACGAGTGAGCCGGCGCCGGAGCCGCGCACGTTCCACCAGATATTGCGGCTGCGGGCAAAATCGCACAGGTCGGCGACGATCAGGAAGTAGACATCGAAACCCATCTCGTGGATGATGCGCAGCTCACGTTCTTTGCGCTCCTGGATCTCTTCGTCTCCGGCCCTGTCGGGGTAAAGGCGCTTCACGCCCAAGTCGGTCAGATGGCGCAGATAGGTCTCGTAGGTGTAACCTTCCGGGATGTCGATGTCGGGCAGGTGATATTGTTCGTCCTCCAGGTCAACATCGCACATTTCGGCAATAAGGAGGGAGTTGTCGAAGGCGGAGGCGGGCAGATCGAGCAGCGGACGGAATGTGTCTTCCATCTGCTGGCGGCTCTTGAGAAAGTAGCTTTGGTCGCTGAGGCGCATCCGTTTCTCGTCGTTCAGCCTGGTATTGGTCTGCACGCACAGCAGCACTTCGTGGGGAGCGGCATCGCTCTCCTTGACGTAGTGAACGTCGTTGGTGACGACCAGGCGCAGGCCGAACTTGTCGGCCCAGGGGATGAGGGTCCGATTTACCTCCCGCAGTTCGGGGATATCGTGTTCCTGCACTTCCACGAAAAAGTTGTCTTTGCCGAAAACATCGGCGTACCAGCCCAGTCGCGCGTAAGCTTCTCTCTCTTTGCCCTGCATGAGCAAAGACGGCACCTCTGCCCCAAGGCAACCGGTTGTGCAGAGGATGCCTTCGGCATGCGCGGCGAGGAACTGATGGTCGACACGGGGTTTGTAATAGAATCCGTCGGTATTGCTTTTGCTGACGGTCTTCAGGATATTGCGGTAGCCGGTCATATTTCTGGCCAGCAGGAGCAGGTGATAGTTGTCGCGGTCGAGTTGAGGATCGCGGCCGTCCATCGGACGTTGCCAGAGCGTCTGGTAGGCCTCGACGCCGATGATTGGCTTGACGTTGGCTGACTTGCACGCCCGGTAGAATTCGATGACCCCGTGCATAGCGCCGTGATCTGTCAAGGCCAGAGCGGACTGCCCGAGACGCGCGGCCTCATTGACTAGGGCGGCAATGCGACCGAGACCGTCGAGGAGCGAATACTCGGAATGGGTATGCAGATGGACGAAGTCGTTGGACATTTGAGGGCCGGAAAGTCACACGTGCGTAGGCGAGGCCCTGCGCCCGCGCCGGCACACGCAATCTCGCTCAATCATACATCAGATTGGCCGAGGCAAAAAGCCTTCCCCCTGCCACAGACCGTAGGCAATACCGTCTCCACACGCATCTGGACACAAATGTTCCTCTAACTTTGCGCTGACCTCCATCTAACATTGGCCCGTTATATTTATAAGGGTGCGCGGCAGAAAGGCTGCCAACTGGACAGACAAGCGAGAGGGCGGGTTTCTCGAAGCGCACTGAAAAAAAAGGTGGCGTAAGGAAAGAGATAAGGAGGCATAAAGTGAGCAGATTGGTACGATGGGACCCATTCCGTGAGATGGTTTCGGTTCGCAATCAGATGGACCAGCTTGTCGGGGACTATCTGCGTGAGCCGAGCGGTTGGCACGGCAACGAGAAGGGCGGATTCAGACGGCTTGCGCTGGATGTGTACGAGGACGACAACGGCTACAGTGTGACGGCCTCGATGCCCGGAATCGACCCGGAAGAGCTTGACGTCAGCTTCTCAGAAAACACGCTGACGATTCAGGGCGAAACGCAGGCGCAGGAAGTGGACGAGAGTGCAAAGTGGCATGTGCGCGAGCGCCAGTTCGGCAGGTACATGCGCAGCATCACACTGCCGGCGGCGGTCAACACCGACAGCATCGACGCCGCCTATGAGGACGGTGTCCTCACCCTGACGCTGCCAAAGGCTGAGGAAGTAAAGCCGCGGCGAATTGCGGTGCAGGTTGTGGGAGATAGGGCGGTCGACGCCTAGCGCGATCCTCGTCTGAAGCGAAGGCTGTATCCACTGAACAGACGCCGGCTCATACAGATGGGCCGGTGTCTTTTTTCGCGGCCGATGTACGTTCGCAAAGGGGGAGGAGCCCCGGCAAGTAAAAGATACTGTGCCGGGGCTCCCTGCGGAGGGAGGAAGGAGAATAGTCATGGCAGAAGCGCTTGCAGCGCCGACCCCACTCGACGCCTGCTTACTGCCACTTGCTGCCACTATACTCGGATTCGCGGCGCGATTCACTATGCAATGTGCATAATGATTTGACCCGTTCGCTGGAAGATTTGCCCGCACTTTGCTGCCCGCAGGAATATTCACAACCACACACCGGGTAAAATGCACAAAGGCGGTGCCTGACCGGGCGTCCACCATTCTGCGTCCGCATGTGATAGAATTACTGCGCAGAAGCAAGTCAACACAGGAAAAAGTGAGATGACAGAAACGACCGTTCCTTTGACAGCGCGCGTCGCGTGCGCGGGTTGAGCCTCGAAGCTCCCGCCGGGGGCGTTGTCGCAGGTCGTGCGACAGTTGGCAGAGGACTTTCCACAAGCCGAATACCCCGATCTGATGATCGGCCTGGGCAGGCCGGACGACGCGGCTGTCTACCGCCTGGATGACGCGCAGGTACTTATCCAGACGACCGACTTTTTCACGCCGATCGTCGACGATCCCTGGTTGTACGGGGCGATTGCTGCGGCCAACTCAATGAGCGACGTCTATGCGATGGGCGGGGAGGTGCGCGTCTGTCTGAACATCGCGGGATTTCCCGAAGACCTGCCGGCCGAGATCATCGTCGAGATCCTGGCCGGCGGCGCGGCCAAGGTGCGGGAGGCCGACGCAGCCATCGCGGGCGGCCATACGGTGACCAATCCCGAGCCGTTCTACGGCCTGAGCGTTACGGGAATGGCCGCGCCGGGTTCACTGATCCGCAAGGGAAGGGCGGCCGCGGGCGATTGTCTGGTGCTGACGAAAGCGCTCGGCACCGGTATCATCACGACGGCAGCCAAGTTGGCCGGTCCGTCTGAAGACGCGCGTGCGCGGCAGACGCGGCGGGCGCAGGGAAAGCCGGACCTCGACCCTTCGCATTTGGATGGCGCGATCGCGTCGATGACACAACTGAACCGGGCTGCGGCCAAGGCAGGACGGGCCGCAGAAGTGCGCAGCGGGACGGACATCACCGGCTACGGGTTGCTGGGGCACGCGGTCGAAATGGCTGCGGCCTCCTCAACGGACGCGCGGGTGCGGCTGCAGATCGAGGCGGCGCGCGTCCCGGCCTTGCCCGGAGCGTTCGACTACATAGGAGCCGGTTACCTCACGCGGGGAAGTATCCGCAATCCAGAGCATTTTGGCCCGAATGTAGCGGTGACGGGCAACGTGTCTGCTGCGCGCAAGACTCTGTTGTGGGAGGCCGAGACGAGTGGGGGTCTGCTGCTGGCAGTTCCGGCGTCAGCGGTGGGGACGTTTCGCGCAATCTGTGAGGGGGAAGAGCAGCCCTTCTGGGAAATCGGCCAGGTTGTACCTGCGCAGGAGGACGAGCCGGTCATCGAACTCCTGTGAACGTCCATTTTTGGCGTGGATTCTAGGAAACCGCGCTTGAGTCTTCGCCGGCGGCGCTTTGACCTTGCTGGCTCTCCTCTTCTTCTTCTTCGCCGGCGGTCCGCGTTGTCGTCTGCGGTCGCGCCCACTGCTCGCTGCTCCAGTCACTTCTCTCATCGCCGCTGTAACTGTCCGGTTCCTGCCCCGCCAGCGTGGAATAGTCGGCGAAGTTATAGTATTCGTCATCCTTTTGCGTCAGGGGCCTGCGCGGCTGCGGCGGTGGTTGGGTATCGAATTCGTAACCTCTGTCGGCAGTCCGGAAGGTTGAATCGTGCGCCGCGGGCGCTGGAGGCGGTGCGGGAACGCTTTCAACCATGTCTGGGTCGGGCGCAGTCGGGCGGGCGATCGCGCTGGCAGGTGTCGGAATCACGGAGACCGGCGTCTGTGAACGCACTGGCATGGGCGCCAAGGTTCGATTGACCTCCCAGGCGCGGAAGCGGACGGTAGCCAGGCCCAAAAGGGCCAGCCCCAGCAGAGCATAGATTCCCAGCGCGAATACGGTCAACAGGAGGTCGGTCCAGGCCGCGAGGGAGCCGCTTTGGAGTAACTCCAACAGTCCGGCCCAGGGAATATTGGCTACAAGACGATCCCACAGGAGAAAGCCCAGAGCTGCATAGGCGGCGACTGCGATCACCGTCATGATCCAGTTGCTCAACACGGCGACGACATATTCACCAGCCTTGCCTTCGACCTGAATCTGCTGGTCATCCAGCGAGACGTTGGTCAGCACGAGACGACGCAGACGATTGCGGCCCCAATAGTAGTAGAGTCCCAGCGTGAGTGGGGTGAAAAGCACGAGCAGCAGCCATTCCCAGAAAATGTCAACTGCCCTGCCGCGATAGTCCATGCGCTGGCCATTGGGCAAGAGGGTGTGATCGTATTGCCAGCGCAGCATTCTTGTCGAGGAGAAGCCGAGGATGATGTAAAGACCAAGCGTTATGAGCGTGAAGAAGCCAATGATGACGAACTGCACGAAGACCTCAGCGCCGGAGCCGTCGAACTCCAGCTGTTGGTCCTCAAAGTAGGTGCTCTCGGTGATGAGCCGTTGCCAGCGCGCGTATCCCCAAGGCACATAGATGCCGGCGGTAATGGTTGTGAGGAACGAGATCAGGATCAGGTTTCCGTAGATATTCGGCCAGCGACCACGAAACTCCAGATTGGTTGGCATGGCGGAATCCTTCCGTTTGGGGCAACAGCTATCGTCTTTCCAGGGAACTGTTCCGGCTAAGATCTTGAGTATAGCCCAGGCGCGCGCACATGACAAAGCGACTTGAGAATTTCAGTTGACGCGCGGCGCGGCTCACGAAAATGGCATCAGATCACGCCACTTGCGCGCAGTGAATCGATTTTCTCTGGCGTAAGCGCCAGTTTTTCCCGCAGCACCTCATCCGTATGTTCTCCCAGCAGGGGCGGTGGTCGGAAGATCCGGGGTGGCGACCTGTCCAACTTGGGCACTGGCCCGATCAGGGGGATGTTGTCCCCGTTGCCGTCTGTGACAGTTTGCACCACCTGGCGGTGTTGGGCTTGGGGCGATTCGAGTGCAGTGGGAATGTCGTTGACCGGGCCGCAGGGGACGCCCGCCGCGCGCAGCCGTTCGATCCACTCGCTCGTTGTTCGGGTTTGGAAGTGGGAGGACAGGGCGGGAATGAGCGCATCGCGATGTTGTACGCGGGCAGGATTGGTGGCGAATCTTGCGTCGTCGGACCAGGAAGGTTCGCCGACCGCTTTCGCCAGGGCAGCAAACTGGCTGTCGTTGCCGACCGCCAGCATCAGGTGGCCGTCGGCCGTGGCGAATGTCTGGTAGGGCACGACCGTGCCGTGAGCGTTGCCGTAGCGAAGGGGCGGTTCACCGGACAGCAGATGGCTGCTGGCGACGTTGGCGAGCCAGCTCAGCTGGGCGTCGTAGAGTGCAATGTCGATCTGCTGGCCCTCGCCGGTGCGGGCGCGATGTTGGAGGGCGCTGAGGATGGCCACGGCCGCGTGCAGGCCGGCGGTGATGTCGGCGATGGCGACGCCCACTTTGTACGGTTCGCCGTCGGTGCCCGCCGTCGTGGGGCCGGTGATGCTCATGATCCCGCCCTGCGCCTGAATCACGGTATCGTAGCCGGGAAGAGCGTGATCGGGGCCGCTCTGGCCGTATCCGGTAATGGCGCAGTAGATGAGACCGGGATTGTCGGCCCGCAGGCTTTCGCAACCCAATCCGAGCCTCTCCAGGCCCCCGGCCTTGAAGTTTTCCACAACCACGTCGGCCTGCGCGGCCAGCTGCCGGAAAATCGTCCGGCCGGCCTGTGCCTTCAGGTTCAGGGTGAGGCTGCGCTTGTTGCGGTTGGCGCAAAGAAAGTAAGCGCTCTGGCCGCCGGCGGTGAAGGGTGGGCCCCAATGGCGTGAGTCGTCGCCGCGGCCGGGTTGCTCGACCTTGATGACCTCTGCGCCGAAATCGCCGAGTGTCATCGTGGCGTACGGGCCGGCGAGGACGCGCGAAAGGTCGAGAACTGTGATGTGTGAGAGGGCTTGGGGCATAGGACAAACGATGTGCGGCCGGGTTCAGGAGTGCGGCGATTGAGGGGGCGCTCAAAATGTGAAAAGCTCGTCGATGGGGAGCGTGAAACCGTTCAGTGGGCCGGAACCGCTAAGCGTATCGCCGCGGCGCAAGGCGATGGGCTGCGCAGGCGAACGGTAGACGAAGACGGTCTCGTCTGATGGATCGACGATCCAGAGTTCCCCGACGCCGACCGAAAAGTAATCGGCGATCTTCTCGTTTATCTCCGGCCAGCGGTCGGTCGGCGAGAGGATTTCCACGACCAGGTCGGGCGCGACTTCAATGAAGCCAAGAGGAGGACCATCGGGAAGTTTTTCACTCGCCCAGAAGGCAAAGTCTGCGGCGCGGATCCGATCCGGATCGTGCCGGATGTATATCCCAATCTCGCCAACCATGCACAGACCGATCTTTTTCTTGTCAATGAACGCGCCAAGATAACGGTCGAGCTTGGATTCAAGGTAGCCATGTTTCCCGCCGGTTGGGCCCATGCTTACGATCACTCCATCAATGAGTTCGCAGGGGCCGATATCACCCATTGCCAGGAGCTGTTCGCCGGTGACGGGTCTGGTTGGTGTGTGGACGGGCTGGGTTGTCATTCGTCCTGTCCGCGGATTCCTTGCGGCGCGTGCATCAAATGTACGCATAGGGCGCGAGGCTGTTTCAGCTTCGACAGGCAGTATAGCATAGATATTCCGGATCGTCGGAGGCGCCTGCGGTCAGGGGTCAGTGGCCGGTGGTCAGTGGCCGGTGGTCAGCGGCCGGCAATCGGTTATCAGGAGTTCCCGGCATTCGTCTGAAGATTGGGACGTTCGGTTTGTGCCATTAGGACAGTTCAAGGCTATGTTGCGCGCGGTGCGTGGGAGATCCTGGGCAAGCGCAAGACCTGCCCCTGCGACGACGGCGGGGGGGCGTCCATTTGGGGCGAGGACGGCGGGTTCCGGCTGTGCGCGATTTCAACATGAAAAGAATGCATCACATAATTTGGCATTCATGCGCCATCCACTTTAACCTGAGCGTATCTCGACGCAGCGGCACTGTCTGCCGGCGCGGACGGCGGAGGAGAAGACCGCCTCGCGCCGGCCGGCTATTGCAACCGTGCCAGGACGTCAGATAAACAACCCGAGTTCATCAGCGAAAGGAATCTCCTGTGAAGCAGTATTCATCTCCTCCGGCGATGCAGATCGACGAGTCGAAGCGTTATGCGGCGACGATCCAGACCAACCGGGGCGATATCGTGATCGACCTGCACGCGGACAAAGCGCCGCGGACAGTCAACAACTTTGTTGCGCTGGCGCGCGATGGCTTTTACGACGGTGTCAAATTTCACCGCGTGATCGCGGACTTCATGATCCAGGGGGGCGACCCGACCGGCAGCGGCAGCGGCGGCCCCGGTTACCGATTCGGCGACGAGTTCCACCCGGAGCTGTTGCATGACGGTCCCGGCGTTCTCAGCATGGCCAATGCGGGCCCCAATACCAACGGCAGCCAGTTCTTCATCACCCACGGCGCGACCAATTGGCTGGACAACAAGCACTCCGTCTTCGGCAAGGTACGTAGCGGACAGGATGTGGTTGACGCAATCCAGCAGGGTGACGTGATGGAGAGTGTCAGTATCGAGGAAAGTTGAGGCGGGCGAGGGAGAGGCGAGAAGAGGGGACGGTGGAACGCGGCGCGTGGTCGGCAGGCACGGCGTTCCACCATCTTCTCAGTTCAATGCGTAGTTCCTGGCGCGTGGATCTCTCTCCACTGCCCACTGCATCGTGTACAGCTGGTGGTAGCGGCCGCGGCGAGCCAGCAGATCTTCGTGGCTACCTTCCTCCAGCACGCGCCCCTGGTCGAGGACAACGATCTTGTCCGAGTTGACAATTGTATTGAGGCGATGGGCGATGACAAAGCTGGTCCGGCCCTTTAGCAGGCGTTCCAACCCGGCCTGAATCTGGCGTTCCGTGTTCGTGTCGATTGAGCTGGTGGCCTCGTCCAGAATGAGGATGCGGGGATCGGCCAGCAGTGCGCGGGCGAACGAGACGATCTGGCGCTGACCAACGCTGAGATTCACGCCGTTTTCGCCCACTTCGGTTTCATAGCCTTTAGACAACTTGCGGATAAACTCGTCGGCGCCGACGGCGACGGTGGCGGCTTCCACCTCGGCGTTGGTTGCGTCAGGGCGGCCATAGCGGATGTTGTCGCGGATGGTCCCGTCGAAGAGGAAAGTATCCTGCAGGACGATGCCGAGCTGGGCGCGCAGGCTAGCTTGGGTAACGTCGCGCACGTCGTGGCCATCGATGCGCACGGCGCCGCCGGTGACATCAAAGAAGCGGGCGATGAGGCGAATGACCGTGCTCTTGCCGGCGCCGGTCTCGCCGACGAGGGCGATGCGCTCACCCGCCTCGGCGTTGATGGTCACGCCCTGCAGCACCGGCTCGTCTTCCTTGTAATTGAATTGAACATCGTCCAGCACAACCCGGCCTTCGATCGGCGGCAAGGCTTCGGCGTGGGGCGGATCCTGAAGATCCGGCTCTGTGTCGAGCAGAGCGAAGAGGCGCTCACTGGCCGCCATCGCGGCCTGGAAAGTATAGTAGCGCCGCGAGAGCTCGCGAATCGGGTCAAAGAATCGCTCCACCCAGATCACGAAGGCGGCGAGCACGCCGGCGGTCACCTGGTCCCCCAGGATCAGCCAGCCACCGACGCCGACGACCAGTGCGGTAGCGAAGGAGCCGATGAAATCGACGCCGGGGAAGAAGAAGGCGGCAAGTTGCGTCGTCCTCACATTGGCGTCGAAATAGGAGCGGTTGAGATCGTCGAAGTGACGGGCGTCGGCCCCCTCGCGGGCGAAACTCTTGGTCACGCGAATGCCGGTGATTGACTCATTGAGAAAGCCGTTGATCAGCGACAGCCGCTGGCGGGCGGCGCGATAGGCCTGGCGCACGTAGCGGCGAAAGTAGTTGGTCAACAGGATCATCAGTGGCAGGACGGCGAAGGTAACCAGGGCCAGCTGCCAGTTCAGAAACAGCATGGCGATTACGATTCCGATCAGGATGAAGGCGGAGCGGGCCAATCCCGTGATCGACCAGGTAACGAAATCCTGCAACACGCTGACGTCGCTGATGAGCCGACTCATCAGGCGGCCGACGCTATAGTCGTTGAAAAAGCCGAGCGAGAGCGTGTGCAGGTGGTGGAAGAGCTGGCTGCGCAGGTCGGTGACGATACGCGTGCCGGCGTAGGCCATGACTGTAAGGCGGGCACGGCTTGTCACCCACTCGAGCGCGATCGCGGCCAGGAAAAGAAATGCCCAGAAACGCAGTGTGTCTACGTTACCGGCGCGGATGCCTTCGTCAATTGCTCGCTGTATCATCCATGGCGTGCCCACGCTCATCAACGAACTAACGACGATCAGTATTACTGAAACGACAAACTCGCGCTTATAGACGCCCACATAGACCATGAGACGCTTTACCAGTCGGCTATCGTAGGTCTTCTCCTGGGCCTCTTCCTCGTCCGGCAGAAGGTCCTGAATTCTGCGTTCGCGGCGTAGCCTTTCCTGTTCCATTGCGGAAAGGCTGTTTTCCCTGCCTGCCCGATTTGCCTGCTCGCGGCCGAACGCGTCGCGCTGGCGCGGCAGCTTTTCAATCAGTTCATTCGCCGCGCCCGGCGGGGCAGAAAGGTCACCGTTTCCATTTTGCGTTTGGGCAGTCGTGTAGCTGCCGTTGGCGTTGCTCACTTCAGTTTCTCCCGTTTTCTCCGGCGCGGGCCAGCGACATCGCGGCAACCGAATGGCCGCTCGCGCCGGCCACCACCGGTTCAGCCTGGTTGAGCAGCTGCGCGTCGAGTGCCGCGAACTCCTCTTGATCGCGCAGTTGCAAATCATAGATCTGGCGGTACAGGCCGCCATGGGCAAGCAGTTCGTCGTGCCGGCCGCGTTGAATGATACGGCCGCCGTCGAGCACAAGGATCTGGTCGGCGTTTTTGAGCGTGAGCAGGCGTTGGGCGATGACAAAGGTAGTCCGCCCCTTCATGAGCAGTTCGAGCGCCTCCTGGATCAGGTGCTCGGTCTCGGTGTCAACGCTGCTGGTAGAGTCGTCCAGGATCAGAATGCGCGGCGCGTAGAGGAGCGCGCGCGCGATGGCAACCCGCTGTTTCTGCCCGCCGCTCAGGGTGACGCCCCTCTCGCCGACTACGGTTTCATACCCGGCTGGGAACTCCATGATGAAGTCGTGTGCGCGCGCGGCTTTGGCCGCGGCGACGACATCGTCTGGGGTGGCCTGTGGGCGGCCGTAGGCGATATTTTCAGCGATTGTCATCCCGAAGAGGAAGGGGTCCTGCAGGACAATACCGATATGGCGGCGGAGGCTTTTGAGGGTGACGCTGCGCACATCGTGGCCGTCAATGCGGACAACACCGCCGACCGGGTCGTAGAAGCGTGGGATAAGGTTGGTGATGGTCGATTTGCCGCTGCCGGTGGGGCCGATAAGGGCGACGGTCTGGCCCGCTTCGACTTCGAGACTTATGTCGTCAAGCGCGCGCGGGCCGCCCTCGTAGCCAAAACTGACATTGGAAAAGGTAACCGCGCCCTGTACATCGGCCAGCTCAACTGCGTTCTCACTTTCTTCGACTTCGCGCGGCGTATCGATTATCTCGAAAACACGCGTCGCGCTGGCGCTTGAAGTGGCGGCCATATTGACGAGGAAACCGAGCCGCTGGACCGGGCCGTTGAGCATCATGACATAGGCCAGCAGCGCGAAGAGCGACCCGACGGTAACGGTGCCCTCGATGGCGCGCGGGCCGCCGATGAGCAGAAGCAGGAAGATGCTGCTCAGGAGTATGAAAGTGAAAGTAGGCCAATTGTTAGCCCAGATCTTGATAATGCCGAAGCGTTTGGCGAACCAGTCCTCGTTGGCGGCGTCGAACTTGCGCAGCTCGTCTCCCTCGCGCGCAAAGGCTTTCACAACCTGGATGCCGGTCACGCTTTCCTGCATCGTCGAGGAGAGCTGGCCCATCTGCTCCTGCACGCGCTTGAATCGCGGGCGGATCACCATGCCGAAGCGCAAAGTGAGAACGAGCAGCAACAGCAGCGGAACGAGGGCGAAAAGGGCGAGGCTGAAGCTCTCCAGGACCATGGCGACGATAACACCGCCCAGAAGCAGCAGCGTCGCGGTCAGGTCCATCAGCCCCTGGCCGACAAAACGCTCGGTCTCAGTGATGTCGCTCGTGGCGCGGCTCATCAGGTCGCCGGTCTGCGCGTGGTCGTGAAAGGTGAAGGGCAGGCGCTGCGCCACGTTGTAGAAGCGGTTGCGGAGGTCATAGGCGACGCGATGGGTCAGCCATTCACCGTAGTAACGCTGACCGAACATCGCCGCGCCGCGCACGAGCGCGATGCCCAGGATCCAGCCGGCCGCGGAAAAGAGTGCGCCGGCGCGCTGTCCCTCGATGCCCAGATCGATGGCGTCCTTCAAGACTTGCGGGATATAGAGATTGAGCAGCGAGGCAAAGAGGACGGAGACATAGGCGATGGCCGCCTGCTTCCAATAGGGGCGCAGAAAGCCGATCAGCCGACGGAAAACATCGCTGCGTACTTTCGTTTGTTGATGAGGTTCCATTGTGTTCACCCACCTAGCTAAACCGATTAAGTATTTGCCGCAAATCGACCTTCGTATCAAACTTACCTAGTTTAGCAGATCGGCGCGTCCTTGTAAAGCCTCCGGCGATTTGAGTTCAGCGCGAAGTGCTCGTTTCGTGCGCGTAGCGTATATTATTTGTAGGTTCAAGAACCGCGGGCGCAGGTCAGAAATGGCTGTGGACGCATGAGGGACAGGTGTGGGAGAGATGCTGTAACGACATGAATTTGCTGTATACTATGCCGTGCAGGGAGAGGAACACGGCGGGATGGCTGGCCTGAGTTGGTTACACTCTCCAATAGTCTTTAGCTGACTGCGAATTGGTGTGAGACTGAGAAAGCAGATTCGTCAGGAGGGCCACGATGCTCATGTCAAGACCAAAATATCTCGCAAGTGAAAAAGGGCGGAAAACATCCTTCGTGCTTTCAATTAGCGACTATGGCCCGCTGATACAGAGACTTCAGGATATGCAGCAGGACATTGAAGATGCCTTAGAGTTGGAGCAGGCGGTTGAGACAGCGACAGGATATAGAGAATATGCTGAGATAAGAGAGGAGTTGCGGACTGAAGGGACGCTCTGAAGGATATAATGACATGTATCCAGAAACTGACGTTGAATTCCTCACTTGCAGAAAGCAAGATATAGCTTCGAAAAGAAAGTCTTGTGGAGAATCTCCATGAGCGATTACGACATCCGCTGGATTCAGAGAGCCTATCACTTCGACAAGGCGTTTTCCCAGTTGAAAGAGGCCGTCGAGCTGGCGGGGCGGCGCCAACTCTCCAGGTTGGAAGCGCAGGGGCTGATACAAGGCTTTGAGTACACGCATGAATTGGCGTGGAAAACGCTCAAGGACTTTCTCGAAGATCGCGGTGTACGGGACCTGTACGGGTCAAGAGACACCAGCCGCGCAGCGTTCAGCGCGGGGCTGATCGAAGACGGCGAAACTTGGATGGAGATGATCCGGAGCCGAAACCTGACGACTAACACTTACAATGAGGCTACGGCCGCCCAGATTTTCGCCGCGATTCTTCATACATACTTCGCAGAGTTTCAGGGATTGCAGACAAGGCTGGCGCAGTTGAAGCAAGAGGAATCAGCATGATTTCCCGTTGTCGGACCGGCTTGGATACTGGCTTTTCCGAATCGGTTGGCCACAAGATCTGTGCCGTGTTTGCCCGGTACCCGCAAGTAGCAGAGGCAATCTTGTATGGCTCCCGTGCAAAGGGCATATACAGGAAGGGATCGGACATCGATTTGACCCTGTGCGGAGGCGAGGACCTGACGCTGCGGGTGCACTACAGAATCGCGGATGAACTGGATGACCTGCTCTTGCCATACACGATCGACCTGTCGATTTTGCGCGATATCAGTGACCCCGGCGTGTTAAAGCACATTGAGCGGGTCGGGGTGGCGCTGTACGGGAGGCGGCAAGAGTTGGTTGACGCGGAGGACAGTGGATGACGTGGCGTCTGTGCTGCGAGTAGGGAGACGCGGGCAGGCGCGCAGACCTCTTCCTTCCTTCTCTGCCTGGCACGCAGTCCAAATGGCTAAAGTACCGGCACGATAGGAGCAGGATCAGACCTGTACGTCCAAACCGGCAACCTTCACACGATCGGAGTCAGCATGACCTACAGAGTAGCGATCATCGGACATACGGGCCGCGGCAGTTACGGACACTATCTCGACCAGTCCTTTGTTGGCGTCGAAGGCGCATCGATCGTGGCGCTGGCCGATCCGGACGAGACAGGACGCCAGGACGCGCTACAGCGCACCGGTGCGCGCAAAGGATACGCCGACTACCGGCAGATGCTGGCCGAGGAACGCCCGGACATCACCGTCATCGCCACGCGTGAAATTGGCGACCACTACGGGCTGGCGATGGCTGCGGCAGAGGCGGACACGCACATCTACATCGAGAAGCCGGTCGCGGCCTCGCCCGCCGAGGTGGATGAGATGGTCGCGGCCTGCGACAGCAACGATAAGCTGCTGATCGTCGCCTGCCCGTGGCGCGGGCATCCTCCAATCCAACATACGGCCATTCCGCTCATCAAGGGAGGCAAGATCGGCGAGCCGCGCCTCGCCCGCATCTACGGCATGAACGGAGAGCATGGCGGCAACGAGTGGTTCCTGGACCTCTACCCTCATTTTTTCGACTTTTTGGGGCAGGTCTGGGGCGAGCCGCTCTGGTGTCACGCCCACATCACGCAGGACGGCCGCGACGCGACGCCGGAAGATGTCAAGCAGGGCATGGAAGGGATGGGTCTGGTCGCGGGCAACGGCATTCGGGCCTACTACGTTTTTGACGACGGCTTTGCCGCGGACTTTGAGTCCTATGAAGGCGACCACAAGGAGCGGCCCTACCGGATCGACATCCACGGAACGGCGGGCACGCTCTCGCTGCCGGGCCCGATGAGCAACCAGCCGGACATATACTTCCACCCGCTGGTAAGCCCGGGTCTATTCAACGATGACCGCTGGCAGGTGATTCCAGCGGAGCCGCCGCCCGATGCGCACAAGTGGGTGAAGGCGCACCACCGCATGGCGCGCTCGATGCTGGCTATGCTGGATGGCCGCGAGCCGGAGTTTGCGTTGCTCGATGGCCGAACGGCCCGCCGCCATGTCGAATGGGCCATGGCCGCGCATGCCTCGCACATCGCGGGCGCACGCGTGCCGCTGCCGTTGCGCGATCCTCACAACCCGTTTGACTCCTGGCGCCGGGACGCGGTTTAATCGACAGGCGCGCGGTCCGCCAGAGTTCTGCTTGCCACTGTTACGCGAAAGGAGAGAGTTCAATGCAGCCCTTTCTTGATTCGACCGACGTAGTGAATAACGGCGTCGAGCTCAGCCGCCGCATGGACCGGGACGGCTACCTGTTCATAGGCGGGCTGCTCCCCCCTGCCGTCGTTGAGGCGCTGCGCATCCAGATCCTGGAGATCGCGCGCGATGCGGGATGGGTGCAGCGCGATGCGCCGCTGGCGGATGCAGTCGCCGACCTGAACGGTTTTTGCGTGGAGCCGGAGCCGGTCTACATGCAGAAGTATCACGCCATGTACAGGCTGCCGGAGTTCCATGCCATCCAGCATCACCCCAACCTGGTCGGGATGTTCGAACGGATGCTGGAGGAGCAGGTGCTGCCGCACCCGCGCATCATTGGGCGTACGATTTTCCCGCAGCGCGAAGCGTTCACCACGCCGCCGCACCAGGATTTCATCCCGATACAGGGGACGGAGGACACCTACACCGCCTGGATCCCGCTGAGCGATCTGCCGAGGGAAATGGGGGGGCTGCAGATTGCAGCCGGGTCGCACCGGCGCGGCGTATACGACTTCCAACCGGCGATGGGCGCGGGCGGGCTGGAGGTTCTCGACCCGCTCGAGG
>DAOUHX010000002.1:0-9534 GCA_034428395.1 Caldilineaceae bacterium | reverse complement strand
ACGCTCCTGACGCTTGTGCCGATTCCACTGATCGTGCTGGCGATGCGCGGCTTCGCCAAGTACGTGAGGCCGGCGTTCCGGGAGCGCCAGGCCGAGCTGGGCGAGCTCAACGCCATCCTGCAGGACAATTTGTCCGGCATTCGTGAGATCAAGACGTTTACGCGCGAGCGCACGGAGTCCGAGCGGATCGGTGTGCGCATTGAAAACTACAAGCGTTCGCTTTTGCATGCGCTCAGACTGCTGGCCACTTTTGAGCCGTTCGTGCATTTTGCGTCGGCGCTGGGCATTGTGGTGGTGATCTACTTCGGCGGCAGGCTGGCCCTGGGCGGTGCGCTGCCAATCGAGGACCTTGTTGCATTCTTTCTTTACCTGGAGCTGTTCTATCAGCCGGTGCGGCATCTGAGCCACGCGTGGGAGGCGATCCAGGAGGCGCTGGCCGGCGCCGAGCGGGTGAGCGAGCTGCTGCTCGAGGAGCCGGAGATCGTCGATCAGCCCGGCGCGCATAATTACCGCGGTCGCGCGCGCGGCGCGATTCAGTTCGAGAACGTCAGCTTTTCCTATCTGACCGACCGTCCGATTCTGCGCAACATCGACCTGGACGTGCCGGCGGGGTCGGTCGTTGCCTTGGTGGGCCCGACGGGCGTGGGCAAGTCGACCCTGGCCAGCCTCGTTCCCCGTTTTTATGACGTGAACGAAGGGCGTATCCTGATGGACGGGCACGATATTCGGGAGCTAACGCTAGAGAGTCTGCGCCGGCAGATCAGCATCGTCCTGCAGGATGTGTTTCTCTTCCACGGAACGGTACGTCAAAACATCCTTTTCGGGAGACCGGGCGCGTCGGAGCCGGAGATGCGGGAGGCGGCGCGCGTGGCCAACGCGGTGGAGTTTATCGACAAGCTGCCCGAGGGCTACGATACGGTGATCGGCGAGCGGGGCGTTAAGCTGTCCGGCGGCCAGAAGCAACGGCTGGCGATTGCGCGCGCGATCCTGAAGGACGCGCCGGTCCTGATCCTGGATGAGGCGACATCGTCGGTGGACACGGAGACGGAGATGCTGATCCAGCAGGCGCTTGAGCGGCTGATGACCGGCCGGACGACGCTGATGATTGCGCACCGGCTTTCGACGATTCGCAACGCCGACCAGATCGTCGTCCTGCAGGATGAGAGGATCGCAGAGCAGGGCAGCCATGACGAGCTGATGGCGCTCGACGGGATCTACCGCCATCTCAATCTAGTACAGTCACGTCTTGATGACGAAGAACCGGCGGCGGAGCAGCGGCTGAACTGGGGCTCTGCGGCGCGGCCTCTAGCCGTCTCGGTCTGAGGTTACGAGTTGGTGCAGGTTTTCGCCCAGGATCAGGGCTTTATCCGCAGCGGGGATGAAGTCGCAGTGGCTGCGAAAGCACTCGATGGCCTGGGGATAGGTCATGTTGCGGAGGCAGACGGGGTAGTCGGAGCCCCAGTATAGCCGTCGGGGGCCGAAGGCGTCGTAGAGCGGGCGCACGACCTGCTGGATCGAGTCTGTGAAGGGGAAGTCCCAGGACGGCTGCTTTGTCGAGTAGTAGAATCCCGAGACTTTTATGCCTATATTGGGAAAGCGGGCCGAGGCCAGGACCTGGGCCAGTCTTTCGGCATTGCCTACGCCGGGATGGCCCAGATGGTGGACCAGGATCGGCAGCTGCGGCAGCCGTTCGGCGACCTGCTGCAGGGCGGCGTGCTGGTGGGGCGAGCAGGCGATGCTGGCGATCAGCCCCAGAGAAGCAGCGGCCTCGAAGAAGGCCAGCCCTTCCTCGGAATAGAACCAGCTGCCGTCGTCCTCGGTCTTGACGTAGTGGGTGAAGGCGGCCAGCGGCCAGCGCGCGGCGGCGGCGCGCAGTCGACCGGCCGCACCGGGCATGTGGTAGGTGTCGGAGAAGCTGCAGTCGACGTCGGCCACCTGCAGAATGCGCCCAGGATAGAGGCTGGTCATGCGGGCGATATAGTCGTTGTTGTGCGGGTTGTGCTCGACGCCGGCGCAGACCAGGAAGGCCTGGTCCACGCCGTTGACGTCCATTTCGTGTAGCAGCTGTTCAAAGCGCCCCTTGCCGTGGAAGTCGGGCACGGGGGGCTCGTAGGGCCAGCGCTCCCAGGCGTGGCAGTGGCTGTCTATGATCATGACTGCGTCAGGCTGCGCGGGCGAATACCGGGTTCTCGAGGATGGTCTGCGTCTCGTAGATGGAGCCGCCGCGCTCGGCCTCGGGCAGCGGAATCTCGATCGGCGCGTCGAGCATGCGCGGCCGTTTGGTCGGCTCGCCGCACACCATCGTATCGAGGTACTCCTGCCAGTTGCCGTAGCCCATGATGGACCAGGCGTCGGCGGCGCAGTATTGGTAGAGCAGCAGGCGCCGCGGATTGGGCGAGACGTTGCGGGCGGAGGCGTGCAGCGTGCGCACGTGGTGGATGGAAATGCCGCCGGCCTTCAATTCGATCGGCACGGCTTTGTCGGCGTCGGTTACGTCTTCGGTGACGGCGCCGGCGAAGCGGCCGTTCTGGTGATGGGTCAGGATCGGGCCCTTGTGCGAGCCGGGAATCACCAGCAGGCAGCCGTTCTCGTACTTCATGTCGTCCATGGAGACACCTACGGCCAGGATGTCGTCATTGGTATGGGGATAGAATGCCCAGTCCTGGTGCCACTCGACAGGGCTGCCGTATTCCGGCGATTTCATGTTCAGCTTGTTGCCGTTTGAGCGGATGTTCGGCCCGATGAGCTGTGCGACGATGGCGAGGATTCCGGGATGGTGGAGGTTCTTCTTGTAGACGTCGTGCTGATCAACCGGCTCCTTGAGCCGCCGCAGTTTGGGCGATTCGGGCGTGTGGCCCGGTTCGAGGTCGAATACCGAGGTGTGGTCGGTAACGCTCGCGCTCAGCTGGACGAACTCGTCGGTCACTTGCTGCAGCTCAGCCACTTCGTCTGCCGACAGGACGCCTTCGACGCCCAGATAGCCGTTCTCGTGATAGAAGTCGATCTGTTCCCTGGTCAGCATGAGGTTACTCCTTTTGGTTTAGCGGCTTGGCGCGCCAGGAAGTATTCGTTCGGTCCATTATCTCTCAAAAGTACGATTCGATCCACTCTTCGGGAATCCCAAGTCCGAACCCGGGTGCGTCGCTGGGGACGAGCCATCCGTCCTCGGCGAAGGCGTTGCCGGGGATGCCGGCCGCCTCGTTCAGGGGCACACCGGGCGGGGTTGCGATAAAGTATTCCAGCCAGGGCGCGCAGGCGATGGCGTGCGTGAAGTGCTGGCCGAAGGGATTGCGCCCGCCGCCGTGGAGAATCACCTTCTTGCCGGCGGCGTCGGCTGCGGCCGCGATCTTCAGACAGGTGGACAACCCGCCGCACCAGTTGATATCTGGCTGGAGAATGTCGACGACGTTGTGCCGCAGGGCCCACTGGAAGGGCATGTGCGTGTACCAGTGCTCCCCGGTGGTGAGCGTCTGCCAGGGGATGCGCTGCCGCACCTCGACGTGCCCGTCAAGGTCTTCCGACAGCAGGCACTCTTCCATCCACTTGAGCCGGTAAGGGCGCAGCGTTTCTGCCAGGCGGACCGTGTACTCGATATCGAGGGCCATCCAGCAGTCGAGCATCAGTTCAGCGTCGTCGCCGATCAGCTCGCGGGCCTCCGCCACCATCTCTTCGTTTTTGCGGAGGCCGTCGAGGCCGTCTGCCGGTCCGTAAGGACAGGCGATCTTGAAGGCGCGAAATCCGATCTCTTTGAACCAGTCGAGGTCGTTGCCGGTCGAATAGCAGAACTGCCGCTCCTTCTGGGCGCCGCCGATCAGGCTGTATACCGGTTGGTTCAGCAGCTTGCCCTTGGCGTCCCAGAGTGCCAGGTCGACCGCGCTGACGGCATAGGCGGCGAGGCCGACCGTGCCGTAGGGCTTGGTCATGCGGAACATCATATCGGCCAGTCGCTCGGTTGCCAGCCCGTCTTCGCCGATGAGGTTGGGCGCGATGTGATCGTCGATGATCGCCGCGGCGACGCGGCCGTTGTCGGTCTGCCCCAGCCCCCAGGTGCCGTCCTCGAGCGTGACCTTGCACCAGACCGGTCCCCAACGAGTTGGCGTCCAGAGGCTACGGTGTCGCTTGACCTTGGGATACCAGGACATTGGATTGGCGACTTCGGCGGTCTCGGCCCAGGATTTGCGGCGGGGCTTGGTGCCTGCGGGCGGGGCGGGGAAGTTTACGCGGACCGCCTGAATATCGGTAATCTTCATGCAAGTGGATTCCTTGGCTGGGCGAGGAAGATGCCGGCCGTCTTCCGAGGGCTGCGGCCGGTAGCGGCGCAGACCAATTCTGCAACAGGAAGATACTTGAAAACGGCCGCTTTGTCAAAGCGAAACGGGCCGGCCGCGGACGGCCGGCCGGCGGCTGCGCGGCGGTGCCTGAGTGCAGACATTACGACAGAGTTGCGCTATAATCGCCCGCAAGCGGGCAGTGCCGAACGCCGCTGCCAAGCAGACACGAAACTGAAGCGAAGCAACCGGTTCTCATGGCCTCGCCGTCCCATTCCGATACGATCGAAGTCCGCGCCGACGAGCGCATCGACGAAGAGCGAGTCGCCGAATTTCTGCGCGGCAAGCTGCCCGGCACGGAGAAGGGGCTCAGCGTTCGCCAGTTCGGCGGGGGGGCGGCAAACCTTACGTATCTGCTCGACTACGGGAGCCACGAGTATGTGCTGCGCCGCCCGCCATTGGGTCCCGTGGCGCCATCGGCCCACGACATGGCGCGCGAATCGAAGGTGCTTTTGCGTCTGTGGCAGGCCTACCCGCGTGCGCCGCGGGCCTTTCTTTTCAGCGACGACGAGTCGATCGTCGGCGCGCCCTTTTTCATCATGGAGCGGCGGCACGGCATCGTCGTGCGGAGCTCGATTCCAAGGGATTACGAGGGGAAGGCCGATGCGCCTGCACAGATGAGCCGGGCGCTGATCGAAGCGCTGGCCGACCTCCACGCGGTCGACTTCAAAGAGATCGGCCTGGGCGACCTGGGTCGTCCGGCCGGGTTCATCAGACGGCAGGTCGAGGGCTGGTGGCGGCGCTGGCAGGCGGCCAAACTTGAGGAGCTGCCGGCCATGAACGCGGTCTACGACTGGCTGCGGAGCAACGAGCCGCGAGAGGGCGCGGTCTCCCTTGTCCATAACGATTACAAGCTGGACAATGTGATGCTCGACCGCGCCGACCCGGGCCGGATCGTGGCCGTCTTTGATTGGGACATGTGTACGCTGGGTGATCCGCTCTCGGACGTCGGCGCGCTTCTGGCCTGGTGGTGCCGGCCGAAAGACCCGCCCCACTTTCGTGCGATGGCGATGATGCCGCTCGACGACCGTTTTCTTACGCGCGAGGCGCTGGTGGCGCATTACGCCGAATACAGCGGACGGGATCTTTCTGCGATCCGTTTCTACCATGTGCTGAGTTTGTTTCGCGTGGCGGTGATCATCGCCCAGATTTACGTTCGATATGTGCGCGGCCAGACGCAGGACAGGCGCTTTGCCGCGTTTGGTGCGCGCATCCCGGCGGCGGCGCGGGCGGCGCTCGAGGTGGCGGGTGTGGGCTGGCGCCGGGAGCGGCTGTGAGTCGTGAGTCGTGAATCGTGAGTCGTGAGTCGTGATTCGAACTGCGGGAGCCGCGCACGCTGGGTGGCGTCGTTCTCGCTGGCATCACAGACCAGCTGGAGTTGCGCACGCACGGCGGCATACAAAGGGGGGCGTTGCGGGGGGAGTCCCCCCGCACAAGGGAGGGCCGGAACGGCCCGACCGTCCAACGGCAGTTGCCAGTGGTCAGTTGCCAGTGGCCAGGAAGTGCGTGGGCCGGTGGTGACTGGGTTGCTGCCCGAGGCAATGGAATTGGTTCTTCAAGTCAGGAATGCAGACGGGACGGGCGTCGCGATTGACGTGAATTTGCGGCGGGAATATCATTAGCCGAAAGAAAGCGGCCGTTCAACCACTAGGGAAGGAGTCACTGACGTGCAGGAACATAGGGTGTCAATGCTGGGAACAGGTCTGATCGGGATGTTCTATACGATGTCTCTCAACGGCGGCAGGGGCAAGGATCGGGTGCAACTGGTATACTCACGCACGGCGGAGCGGGCAAGCGCGTTTGCCGACGAGTGGGGGGTTCCTGCCTGGACCACGGATCTGAAAGAGGCGTGTACCTCCGACGCGATCGACACCGTTGTCATCGGGTTGCCCAACCATATTCACGAAGAGTGTGTCGACCTGGCCGCGGCCGCGGGCAAGGCGATCCTCTGCACCAAGCCGCTGGGCCGCAACGCGGTAGAGGCCAAGCGGATGTTGGACAAAGTGGAGAGCACCGGTGTCTTCGGCGGTTACCTGGAGGACCTCTGCTATACGCCCAAGACGCTGAAGGCGATCGCGTCAGTAGAAAACGGTGCGCTGGGCGAAGTCACCTGGGCCTGCTCGCGCGAAACGCATCCGGGGCCGCACAGTGACTGGTTCTGGGACCTCGAGCAGGCGGGCGGCGGCGCCATTGTCGACCTGGGCTGCCACTGCATCGAGATCGTGCGCAGCTTCATCGGCAAGGATATTCGCCCGGTCGAGGTGATGTGCTGGGCCGACACGCTCGTGCATCCAATTGAGGCCGAGGACAACGGCATTGCGTTGATCCGTTTTGAGAACGGTGCGATCGGCCAGTTCGAGGTGAGCTGGACGTTTCGGGGCGGCATGGACCTGCGCGACGAGGTGGCGGGCACGGAGGGAACGATCTGGCTGAACCACTTCCTGCGCACCGGCTATGAGATGTATACCAGCGGCGCGGGCGCCGGTTACGTGGCCGAGAAGGCGGAGGCGGAGAGCGGGTGGCTCTTCCCCGTCGGCGACGAGGTGGTCGAGCTGGGCTACAGCGACATGTTCGACGACATGTTCAACTCGCTCGACGAGGGCCGCGAGCCGAGGGAAACTTTCTACGACGGGTACGTGGTCAACGCGGTGATAGACGCCTGCTACCGTTCGGCTTCCTCGCGGCAGTGGGAGCCGGTTGAACTGGAGGTCTGGCGCGGGCGCGAGAACGTCCCGCTGATCCGCGACAGCCGCGGGCAGGCTGGCGGAAGCGCTGCGGCGCAAGCCGACCCGGCCGAGGCCCTAGCCGCGGCCGCTGGCTTGACGATCATCAAGCGGGAACGGATGCCGGGCGGCCAGGTAAAGGTCATCATGAAGAACGAGGAGACGGGCGAGATCAGCCAGGAGATCATCGAGAACGCGTAGCGTTGCCCATGTCGCTGATACAGCCCCACCTGCAGGGTCAGGCCTTCCTCAAGGACGTGCGGGATGCGGCCGCCGACGAGTGCGCTCTTCACATCTGGTGGCTGGGCCAGAGCGGCTTCCTTCTCCAGTGGCAGGGGAGCCACCTGCTGTTCGACCCCTACCTTTCCGACTCGCTCACTGCCAAGTATGCGGCAACAGACAAGCCGCACGTGCGGATGACCGCGCGCGTGGTTGCGCCGAAGGAGCTCGACTTTGTCGACGCGGCAACCTCGAGTCACAACCATACCGACCACCTCGACGCGGATACGCTCGGCCCGCTGCTGGCTGTGAATCGTGGGCTGCGTCTGGTCATCCCGGAGGCGAACCGGGCATTTGTGGCTGAGCGGCTGGGCTGCGATCCGGAGATGCCTTTCGGCTTGGATGACGGGGAGAGCGTGCGGGTGGGCGATTTCGAGTTCAGCGGCATTGCCGCCGCCCACGAGACATTGGAGACCGACGCGCAGGGGAGGCACAGGTTTCTGGGTTACGTCGTACGCTGCGGGCCGTGGACTGTTTATCACAGCGGGGACACGGTCGACTACGGCGGGCTGGTGGAGAGGCTGAAGCCCTTCAACGTTGACGTAGCGATTCTGCCGATCAATGGCAGCCGGCCGGAGCGTCGGGTAGCGGGCAATCTCAGCGGCAGCGAAGCGGCCGGGCTGGCACGCGCCATCAAGGCCGGGCTGGCGGTCCCGTGCCATTACGAGATGTTCACCTTCAACACCGCGCCGCCGGACGAATTCCAGGCGGCGGCTGCCGCGCTCGGGCAGCCGGTGCGCGTCCTGCGCGCCGGCGAGCGCTGCACAGTCGAGAAGCCGGTCAGCGAATTGGTGCCGAGTCGCTGAAGTAGCCGACAGCGGCCCGTGACAGCGCGTCAAGGGGGCGGTCCGGTGTCGAGACGACGATCGCCGCGGTCGCGTTTCCGAAGCGGGCCGCTTGGATAGGCGAAGCCCCATCCACAGTTGCGAGCAGAAATCCGGCGTTGAAGGAGTCGCCGGCGCCGACGGTGGTCTGGACCTCTACGGAGAAACCGGGAACTTTGGTTGGCCCCTCCATCTCTCCGCGCTGCAGGACGGTTGCGCCGTGCGCGCCCCGTTTGATGACGACGCAGCCTGTGCCGCCCTCCACGATTTCGGCCATGGCCTTGGCCAGGTCGGTCTCGCCGGTGCAGACGTTCAACTCGTGCTCGTTGCAGATGAAGAAATCGGTGTAGGCCAGCAGCGGGCGCAGCTCTTCCAGCCGCGGCGGATCGCCGATGGCCGGACCGATGTCGGCGGCGGTGAGGGTCCCACTGCGGCGTGCTCTTCTGAAAAGCTCGACAGCACCGTCGGGGCGCAGGCCGGGCATGATCGAGTAGCTGGTCAGAAGCAGCGTATGCGACCGGCGCAGGAGTTCGTCGTCGATCGAGTCGCCGTCGACCGCGTTGTTGGCGCCGGGGTGATGGAAGGCGATGCGGTTCTGCTGCACGTCGCTGAGGATGAGCGTGGTGGCCGTGCCCATCCCCGGAAAGCGCCTGACATTGGCAATCTCCACACCCGCGCCGGCCAGCTGTGCCGCCATCCAATCGCCGAGGTGGTCCTCGCCCAGGCCGCCGACCAGCGTCACGCGTGAACCCAGGCGTGCCAGGGCATAGGCGGAGTTGGCGCCGTTGCCTCCCAGGGAAGTTCGCAGAGGACCGTCGTGGAAGACGAGGCTGTCGACGGTGAATTCGTCGCCCTCGCTGCGGGGCATGGCGGCCAGGTTGGAGACGAAAAGATCAACGGTGGCGGAGCCGATGACGGTAAACATGGTCTTGCTGCCTTCTGTGAGCGTTGGGCGGGTCTGCGCGTTGGACCGGGACCGGCCGCGGCCTCCGGCTGTCTCTCGGATCTCATTCTGCCGAACGAAGTCCTTTATTTTATCGCCAATCGCCGCACCTGTGAAACAGCCATTTCGGCATAGCTTTTGTCAGTTACGAGAATGCGGAGAATTGCCCTTGGAGCCGTATCCTGATATAGTCGCTTTGACGCGGCCAACATCCGGCTGACACAGGGATTTGGGCCCGCGGCCAGAGGAACCCCATTTGCTCGGACTGTATCCGACCTGCCATCCCCAAAGCGTGCGCGCCCGGTCCATCAGGACCGGCTTGGATTTGGGGGGCATTCAAAGGTTGGAGACCCCGTGCAAGCTTGACTCCGCTTCCAGGCTCGGTTTCTTGGCGCTGAGTTGACAGCAAGACCAGGATTTACGATCGGTCTTAAGCC
>DAOUHX010000001.1:0-10203 GCA_034428395.1 Caldilineaceae bacterium | reverse complement strand
CCTGGCGACAACGTGACGATGGAGGTCGAGTTGATTGCACCTGTGGCGTTGGAGACCGGCGGTCGATTCGCCATCCGCGAGGGTGGCCGCACCGTCGCTGCCGGCGCCATCACCGAAATCATCGAATAGGGCAACTGGTTCGTGGCGAGCAATACGCTCGCCACTTTTACTGTCTGCGGACCGCGCCAAAAGGGAAGAGTAGATGGCAAAGCAAAAGATTCGTATCAAGCTCAAGGCATACGATCACCGCGTACTCGATGCGTCGGCGAAGCAGATCGTCGGCGCCGCCGAGCAGACGGGCGCTCAGGTGGTCGGACCTGTGCCTCTGCCCACGCGAATCGAGAAGTTCACCGTGATGCGGTCGCCGTTCATCGACAAAGACAGCCGCGAGCAGTTTGAAATTCGCACGCACAAGCGTCTGATCGATGTGGTGGACCCGGGCAACAAGACGATTGAGAATCTCACCCGTCTGAATCTGCCCGCCGGTGTCGATATCGAAATCAAGCTGTAACGAAGCGGCGATTGAACTGTGGCTCGTGGACGGTGCCCATATGGGAGCGCAGGCGATCTGCCTGCTTTCCGCGAACCACTGACCGGAGGCGCAAGTGAAAGGGATACTAGGCCGCAAAGTCGGCATGACCCAACTCTTTGATGACAGCGGCGCGGTTGTGCCCGTCACGGTTATCGAGGCCGGCCCCTGCTATGTTACGCAGGTCAAGGCCGAAGACACCGACGGCTACAATGCAATTCAGATTGGCTTTGACGAGGCCCCCGAGCGCAAGTTGACCAAGGGCCAGCTCGGTCACCTCAAGAAGTCCAACACGCCGACGCTGCGCGCGCTGCGCGAGGTGCGGCTGGTGGGCAACCCTGAACATGCGCCGGGTGACGTCATCAAGGCCGATGTCTTCGCCGAGGGCGAGCTTGTCGACGTGACCGGTACGTCCAAGGGGAAGGGCTTTGCCGGGGGTGTGAAGCGGCACGGCTTCGCCGGCGGTCCCAAGACGCACGGCCAGTCGGACCGCCACCGCGCGCCCGGCTCACGCGGCGCAGGTTCGACGCCGGGGCATACATTTCCCGGAACGAAGGGCGCCGGGCAGATGGGCAACAAGCGGGTAACGGTCCAGAATCTGAAGGTCGCTCTGGTAGACGCGGAACGTAACCTGATCGCCGTTCAGGGCGCAGTGCCCGGCCCGCGGCAGGGCCTGGTGTTCGTGCGGACGGCGGCGAAGGGATAATTTAACGATCAGTGGCTGATGCGCGCCGGCTCGGGCAGCGGCAAAGCGCGAACGACCGGCCACCGATACGGAGGCGAAACGGTGGAACTGCCAATCAGAAATATGGCCGGTGATGAGATCGGCCAGATAGAGCTGGAGGATACGGTATTTGCCGCTCCGATCAATCGGGGGCTGATGCATCAGGCACTGGTCAGGCAGTTGGCGAACGCCCGCGCGGGCACGCACAAGACCAAGTCGCGCAGCGAGGTGCGCGGCGGCGGCCGCAAGCCCTGGCGTCAGAAGGGCACCGGCCGCGCGCGGCACGGCTCGATCCGCTCACCCATCTGGGTTGGCGGCGGCCGCGCCTTCGGTCCCACGCCGCGCAAGTACACACAGAAGATGCCGAAGAAGATGCGGCGGGCGGCCCTGCGCAGCGCGTTGAGCGTCAAGGCCGGGTCGGGCCAGATCGTCGTGCTCGAACAGTTGACGATGGAGGCGCCGAAAACGAAGGCCTTCGTGCAAACGCTGTCCGACCTGGGCCTGGACGACGGCAGCGTACTCGTCATCCTGCCGGAGCGGGATATGGCGGTTGAGAAGTCGGTCAGCAACCTGTCGCAGGCCAAAACATTGCTGAGCAGCAATCTCAACATTCAGGACCTGCTCGGCCACGACATGCTTCTTCTGCCGCAGGCCTCGGTCGAATTCATCCACAGCTGGCTCGGCGCGTCGAGTTAGCGCCTGAATGCGAGGAGAGCCTGATGCACGTATATGAGGTCATAAAGCGCCCGGTCATCACCGAAAAATCCTATGACGCCGCCGATTTCGGCAATCAGTACACATTTGAGGTCGACACACGCGCCAACAAGCACCAGATTCGCGATGCGGTCGAGACCGCGTTCAAGGTGAGCGTCGTCGGCGTGCGCGTGATGATGATGCCGGCCAAGACCGGGATGCGCGGGCGGCGCAAGGTGGTGCGCAAGTCGCCGTGGAAGAAGGCCGTGGTAACGCTGGCCGAAGGCGACAGCATCCAGTTCTTCGAGGGTGTGTAACAGTCAGGAGCGGGTGGCGGGCGCGGCTCTCAAAGTTCCGCCCTCTCTCTTCGAACGGAGATAGATTTTTATGCCTGTCAAAATATACCGCCCCACTTCGCCCGGGCGGCGCGACATGAGCGTTACGACCTTTGAGTCGATTACCCGCACCCAGCCGGAGCGCACGCTGACCATGGCGTTGCCCAGGAAGGGCGGGCGCAACAACCAGGGTCGCATCACCGTGCGCCACCGCGGCGGCGGTCACAAACGGCGCTACCGCATCATCGATTTCAAGCGCGAAAGGTGGGGCGCGCCGGCGCGCGTCGCCTCGATCGAGTACGACCCCAACCGCAGTGCACGCATCGCCCTGCTCGAATACGAGGATGGCGAGAAGCGCTATATCATCGCGCCGCTGGGCGTCCAGGTGGGCGATACGCTGGAATCAGGCCCCGCCGCCGACATCCGGCCCGGAAACGCGCTGCCAATCCGCAACATCCCGCTTGGCACGCAGATTCACAATATCGAGCTGTACCCGGGCCGGGGAGCGCAGTTGGTGCGCAGCGCCGGCGTCTCCGCGCAGCTCGTTGCCAAGGAGGGCCCGCGCGCGCAGGTGCGCCTCCCCAGCAGCGAAGTCCGCTATATCGACATGGACTGTCTCGCCACGATCGGCCAGGTTTCCAATCCCGACCACAGTAACATTTCGCTCGGCAAGGCCGGCCGCCGCCGCTGGATGGGCATTCGGCCCTCCGTACGCGGCGTTGCCATGGACCCGGCGTCCCACCCGCACGGCGGCGGCGAAGGACGTTCACCGATCGGCATGCCCGGCCCCAAGACACCGTGGGGGCAGCCCGCTCTTGGCAAGCGCACGCGCCGCAACAAGCGCACAGGCAAGTATATCATCCGGCGCAGCAGCAAGCGCCGCAACTAACCGAGATCCGCACGCTTTGCGCCGCGATTGGAATTTGGGCGCAGCGTAGCACTGGAGGAGATTCGATGGGACGTAGCTTGAAGAAGGGACCGTATGTCGAGCCGCGCCTGCTGAAGAAGATCGAAGACATGAACCGGGCCGGCGAACGCCGCGTACTCAAGACGTGGTCCCGTGCATCGACGATTTTTCCGCAGTTTGTGGGCCACACGCTGGCGATTCACGACGGCCGGCGACATGTGCCGATCTACATCACCGAGAATATGGTCGGCCACAAACTGGGCGAGTTCGCGCCGACGCGTTTCTTTCGCGGCCACGTCAGGTCGGAGCGCAGCACGCGCAGGCAGTAGGATTTCGGCCACTTACCGGTCTTTGATTTCTTCCTCCGTCCTGGAGATAGGGGAGCGCGTACGATGGAAGTTCGAGCAGTTACCAAATACACGGGGATCAGCCCGCAGAAGGCGCGCCTGGTGCTGAACGAGGTGCGCGGGCGTCCGGCCGAGGAGGCATTGACGCTGCTGCAGTTTATGCCGCAGCAGGCCGCGCGCGTGGTGGCGAAGACACTCAAGAGCGCCATCGCCAACGGTGTCGAAAATTTCGGTCTCGAGGCCGATGAGCTTTACGTCAGCAGGATCTACGCCGACCAGGCGCCGAACCGGCGCTGGCGCCGTTTTGGCGCGCGCGGCCGTTTCAAGCCGTGGATCCGACGTTCTTCGCATATCACCGTTGTGCTGGACGAGCTTTTGGACGACGAGTAGCAGACTGGACAAAGGGGGTCCTATGGGACGCAAAGTACATCCGACCGGCTTCCGCTTGGGCATCATTAAGGAGCACAAGAGCCGATGGTTTGCTACGGGGTATGACTACGTGAATCAACTGGGCGAGGATCGGGATATCCGGGCCATGATTCACCGGGATGCGCCGCGGGCAGGCATCAGTTTCATCGAGATCGAGCGCCAGCCCAATCAGGTTCACATTATCATCAACACGGCCAAGCCAGGGATCATCATTGGGCGCAAGGGCGCCAACGTCAACATGCTCCGGGTGAACTTGCAGGAGCTGACGAACAAGAAGGTCAAGATCGACGTGCGCGAGATCGACAAGCCGGAGACGGACGCGCAGCTTGTGGCCGAGAACGTGGCCGAGCAGCTGGAGCGTCGCATCAGCTGGAAGCGGGCGATGAAACAGACGGCCGGCCGGGCCATGCGCACAGGCGCCGAGGGCGTCATGATTCAGGTTGCCGGGCGCTTGGGCGGTAGTGAAATGGGTCGGGTCGACACCATCCGCGATGGGCAGGTGCCGCGCCATACACTACGCGCCGAGATCGATTACGGCACCGCCGAGGCCAACACGACTTACGGCGTGATCGGCGTCAAGACGTGGGTCTATCATGGCGAAGTTCTGCCCGGTGAAGAGTACCACGCCCGTTATGCTGAAATGGCGCTGACAGAGTAGCGGCTCCCGCTTGCGGGCGGTGGCCGGATTCAAGACTGGGGATGGAGAGCAGACTATGTTGATGCCAAAACGGGTGAAGTTTCGAAAGATGCATCGCGGCCGGATGCGCGGCACAGCCAGTCGCGGCAATCGGATCGATTTTGGCACTTTCGGATTGCAGGCAACCGAGCCGTCCTGGGTGACGAGCCGCCAGATCGAATCGGCGCGGCGTGCGATTGTGCGCTATGTGCGTCGCGGCGGCAAGCTGTGGATTCGCATCTTCCCGGACAAGCCGGTTACGATGCGGGCGGCGGAGACGCGCATGGGCTCGGGCAAGGGCAACGTCGATCACTGGGTGGCGGTCGTGAAGCCGGGCCGTGTCATGTTTGAGATCGCCGGCGTGAATGAGGAACATGCGCGCGAGGCATTCCGTCTGGCCGCGCACAAACTGCCGATGGGCACACAGTTCGTTGCCCGCGAGGACTTCTGACGCCAGAAAGCTCAGGCTTGGAGAAAAGGAAAGATGAAGGCACACGAACTACGCCCGCTGACGGCAAGCGAACTTTATACTCGCCTGGACGAGGGGTATCAGGAGCTGTTCAACCTGCGTTTTCAGAAAGCGACCGGACAGTTGACAAATACCGCGCGCAAGGGTCAGGTCCGTCGTGAAATCGCGCGCATCAAGACGATCCTGCGCGAGCGGGAGTTGATGGCCGAGGAGCAGGAGGAGTAAGCGAAATGCGCGAGCGAAGGCGGGAACTGGTTGGCGTCGTCACCAGTGACAAGATGGACAAAACCGTGGTAGTCGAAGTGGAGCGGGTCGCGCGCCATGCCCTGTACGGCAAGGTCGTGAAGTCCCACAAAAAGTACAAGGTCCACGATGCCGACAATGCCTGCCGCGTCGGAGATAAGGTCCAGATACGCGAGTGTCGGCCGATCAGCAAGCACAAGAAATTTTTTGTCGCGCAGATACTTGACCGCGCGGTCGTTGTCTGATTTCAGGCAGGCCGGCACGAGAAGAGGTATGGAGCTATGATTCAGCAAGAGAGCCGCCTGCGGGTTGCCGACAACACGGGCGCAAAAGAGTTGTTGACGATTCGAGTTCGCGGGGGAGGCTCGCGCCGGTATGGTGGAATTGGCGACGTGATTGTGGCGACGGTCAAGTCCTCCAGCCCCACTGCGTCGGTCAAGAAGGGTGAGATCGTCCGGGCGGTTATCGTACGCACGCGGCGACCGGTGCGGCGCAAGGACGGAAGCTACATTCGTTTCGATGAGAATGCCGCCGTCCTGATCGACGACAATCGCAATCCGCGCGGCACACGTATTTTCGGCCCCGTTGCGCGCGAGTTGCGAGACCACGGCTATATGAAGATCGTATCGCTGGCGCCCGAGGTGCTGTGACGGGGCGTCGTCCAGATGCGTTAGCGGATGAACGGGCGGCCGGACGGCATCGTCCACGATGTCAGGAGATGAAGCGATGAGTGTAAAGATAAGACAAGGCGATCTTGTCGAGGTGATCGCCGGCAATGATAAAGGCCACCAAGGTGAAGTCCAGAGCGTGATACGCAAGAAGGACAAGAAGGGCCGTTTCGACCCCAACAGGGTCTATGTCGTTGTTGCCGGCGCCAATTTCGTGACGAAGCACCAGCGCCGCAGCCCGACGGTGCGCACCCAGACCGGGCGCATCGAGCTGGAGGCGCCGATTCACATCAGCAATGTGGCGCTGGTGGGCACGAACGACGAACCGACCCGCGCCGGCTTCCGCTATGACGGCGAAGACAAGGTCCGCTACGACCGGCGCACCAATGAGCCGCTGCCGACACCGAGCGAGAGTTAGTTCGACCGAGAGAACGACGGCCCGAGGTCGCACGCTGCGACAAGGGTGGGCGAGGAGTGAAGATCAATGAGCGAACTGAACGGAATGCCGAAGCCGCGGCTGAAAGAACGTTTCGACAGTGAGATTGCCCCGGCGTTGATGTCGGAGTTCGGTCTTACCAACATCATGCAGGTACCCCGCGTCGAGAAGATCAGCGTGAACATCGGCATGGGCGAGGCGATTGCCGACGGCAAGACGATTGACCACGCCAGCCAGGATCTGACGACGATCACGGGTCAGAGGCCGATTGTGACACGAGCGCGCAAGTCGATTGCCACCTTCAAGCTACGCGAAGGTATGCCGATCGGCGTAAAGGTCACGCTGCGGGGTCGGAGGATGTGGGATTTTCTGGACCGTCTGATCAGCATTGCGCTGCCCGCGCAACGCGATTTCCGCGGCATTTCGCCGGACTCGTTCGACGGGCGCGGCAACTACAGCCTCGGCCTGCGCGAGCAGCTTGTCTTCCCCGAAATCGACTATGATGAGATCGACAAGGTGCGCGGCATGGAGGTAACGATCGTTACCTCTGCGAGCACCGACGAAGAGGGACGGCGCCTGCTGGCGATGATGGATATGCCGTTTCAGCGGCGTTAGAGCGTTCGGCTAACAGTGATCAAGGAGAGGATGGTCTGTGGCTAAGAAAAGCATTGTTTCGCGGGAGTCCAAGCGGAAGTATGAGGTGCGGGTGCGCAACCGGTGTGCCAAGTGTGGCCGTCCCAGGGCTTATATGCGCCGATTTGGCCTGTGCCGCATCTGTTTTCGCCGTGAAGCCCTGCAGGGCCATCTGCCTGGCGTTGTGAAGTCGAGCTGGTAGCGGTACCGACGGTCGCGGGAGTTGCCGCCGCGCAAGGCTGCAGAAGTCGCGCCGCAAGAATCAAGAGGAATTTACGGTTATGATGACAGATCCAATTGCGGACTTTCTGACGCGGGTCCGCAACTCTTCAAACTCAAGGCACCGGCGCGCTGTGATGCCCAGCTCAAAGACGAAGGTCGCGCTCGCCAAAGTGTTGGCCGAGGAGGGCTTCATCAGCGGTTATTCGGTGACAGCAGACCAGGCCAAGCCCAATCTGATCATCGGCATGAAGTATACCGACAAAGGGCAGCCGGTGATCACGGGAATCCAGCGGGTCAGCAGGCCTGGTCGGCGTACCTACACCGGCTATCGCAACATTCCCCTGGTTCGCAGCGGCCTGGGCATCAACATTGTCTCCACGCCCAACGGCGTCATGAGCGGAAGCCAGGCGCGGCGCGAGCGGGTTGGCGGCGAGATTATGTGCAACGTTTGGTAGTGTTGGGAGGTTAATGATGTCTCGAATCGGGAAGATGCCGATTTCTGTGCCTGCCAGTGTGACGGTTGACATTGTGTCGGGCAACTTCGTAACGGTGAAGGGCCCGAAAGGGGAGCTCAGCCAGAAATTCAGCCGGGAGATGACGATCTCCAGGGAAAATGGAGAGCTCGTCGTAACCCGGCCCACCGACCAGCGGCATCACCGCGCATTGCACGGACTGACCAGGTCCTTGCTCAATAACATGGTCGTGGGTGTCACCGAAGGGTTCCAGAGGGTCCTGGAGATTCACGGAGTTGGCTACCGCGCCCAGCAGGAAGGCCAAAACCTGGTCTTGCAGATTGGAAAGAGCCATCCTGTGGAGTATCCGCCGCCCAGCTCGGACGTGACGTTCGAGGTGTCGCGCGACGGGCGGACGGTGACAGTTTCCGGGATCGACAAGCAACAGATCGGTGAGCTGGCCGCCAAGATACGCAAGGAGCGCCCGCCGGAGCCGTACAAGGGTAAGGGCATCCGCTATCAGGGCGAGTATGTACGTTCGAAGGCCGGCAAGGCCGGCGCGGGCGCGATCGGAGCGGCATAGCTGCGCGAAGGACAGGGAACTATGGCGAAAGAGACACGAACAAAGATGCGCAAACGCCGGCACAAGCGCGTGCGGCGCAAAGTTTTCGGGACGGCGGCGCGGCCGCGGCTGAACGTATTCCGCAGCCTGAAACACATTAACGTACAGGTGATCGACGACCAGACCGGGCATACGCTTGTATCCGCTTCGACGCTTGAGGGCGGGCTGCAGGAGGAGCTGGCCGGCAAGTTGAAGGTGGAACAGGCGAAGGAGGTCGGGAAGGTCATCGCGGCGCGGGCCAAGGATGCCGGTATCGAGCAGGTGGTCTTCGATCGCGGCGGATACCGCTATCACGGTCGCGTGAAGGCCGTTGCCGATGGCAGTCGAGAGGGCGGTCTCGTCTTTTAATCAGAGCAAGGAGAAATCGATATGGGGCGTCGCGATCGTCGACGGGGCCGCGAGCAGGAAGAAGAAAAGGACGAATTTGACGAAAAAGTCGTCCATATCGCGCGCACCGCCAAGGTGGTGAAAGGCGGGCGCCGTTTTGCCTTTCGCGCCGTGGTCGTGGTTGGAGACAACAACGGGCGTGTCGGTGTTGGCGTGGGCAAGGCGCGTGAAGTGCCGGATGCCATCCGCAAGGCGAGTGAGACCGCGCGCAAGACGATGGTGGAGGTGAACCTGCTGGGGACGACAATTCCCCACGCCAGCCAGGCCCGGTTTGGCGCGGGCGAGGTGCTGTTGAAACCGGCCAGCCCGGGCACCGGTGTAATTGCGGGCGGCGGCGTGCGCGCGGTGGTCGAAGCGGCAGGCGTCAAGGACATCCTCTCCAAGTCGCTGGGGAGCGACAATATCTTGAACGTCGTGCAGGCGACATTTGCCTCCTTGAAGCAGTTGCAGGATTACAGAGTCGAGGCGCAACGGCGGGGCGTCGACCCCCAAAAGCTGCGGCCTTTCTGGTATCAGGAAGATGAGTCCCATGGGTAAGACGATCACCGTGAAGTTGACGAAGAGCCCGATTGGTTACAACAAACGCCAGAAGGCGACGGTGCAGGCCCTGGGCCTGCGCAAGTTGAACCAAACGATCGAAAAAGACGACAGTCCGACGGTCCGCGGCATGATCGCGAAGGTCTCCCACCTTGTGGAGGTGGTGGAAGAGACCGACGCGTGAGCGCGTCGACGAGACCGCGCGGGATTCGGGCGGGCGGTCGCTGCCTTTCCCATCCGGCTGGAGTATACGGAAAATGAAATTGCACGATCTGCGCCCCGTAGAGGGCGCGACGCGAAAACGTAAACGAGTGGGGCGCGGCACCGGCTCCGGGCGCGGCAAGACGGCCGGGCGCGGTACCAAGGGCCAGAACGCACGCTCGGGCGGCGGCGTTCGCCAGGGCTTTGAAGGCGGCCAGCTGACGCTGATCAGGCGACTGCCCAAGATGCGCGGGTTCGTCAACCGCTTTAAGGTGACCTATACACCGGTGAACCTCGATAACATGAGCGACCGGTTCGAGGCCGATGCGCAGGTGTCGCCGGCGACACTGTTCGAGACCGGGCTGTTGGGCAGCAGCAAGCAGCCCGTGGTCGTACTGGCGCGGGGCGAGATCGACAAACCGCTCCATCTGCAAGTTCATCGCATCAGCAAGACCGCCAGAGAAAAGGTCGAAGCTGCCGGCGGGTCCGTCGAGATCCTGCCCTTCACGGTCAACAAGAATCTGCCGCGGTCTTAACTGTGGAGAGGCCGGCTTGGCCGCATCATGCCGGCCGACCGCGGCCGGATCTCCAGCGGAGAACTCTCAATGCTCGAAGCTGTACGCAATGCCTTCCGCCTGCCGGACCTGCGTCAGAAGCTGCTCTACACCTTTCTGATTCTGGTCGCCTACCGGC